>CAZPOS010000111.1:0-16139 GCA_964588065.1 uncultured Reyranella sp. | reverse complement strand
CGATCAGCAGATAGTCGAACCGTCCTTCGCCCGCGAGCCGCTCGACCTCCTCGAGGAGATCCTCGCGCAGGGTGCAGCAGATGCAGCCGTTCGACATCTCGACCAGCTTCTCCTCGCTGCGGCTCAACTCGGCGCCGCCCTGGCGCACGAGGGCGGCGTCGATGTTGACTTCGCTCATGTCGTTGACGATCACCGCGACCTTGCGGCCCTCGCGGTTGTTCAGCACATGGTTGAGCAAGGTCGTCTTGCCAGCGCCCAGGTAACCGGACAGCACGGTGACGGGGAGCCTATTCATCGTCGGAAACCTCGTTGAGGCAGAGGAAGAGTCGCGTCTGGCCGCTGCCGGCGACCGGGGGTGAGCGGTGCACGATGGCCTCCGTGCCGGCCCGCACGACGCCCTTGAACAGGCCGGCGGCAAAGCGCGGGAACTCGTTCAGCGGTCCGCGATAGCGGCGCTGCGCCTTCAGCGCGCGGGCGGCATGGTCGAGCGGCGGCCATTGCGTGCCGGGCCCACGATAGGTTGCGTTGAGACGGTAGCCGACATGGTCGCGATGAAACCGCCAGCAGGCGTCGTGGCCGATCGCCTCGAGGCGCAGGTCGACGTCGCGGCTGCCGGTGCGCGTGGCGAAGCACCGCGCGAGCCCGGCCATGTCGTCGATCAGCGCGCGGCGTTCGGAACCGTCGCTCAGTCCCACGAGATCGCAGAGGGACGCGAGCCGCGCCGGGACGCAGGCGGCCGGTCCGACGAAGTGGCCCTCCGGCAGGCGTTCCGCCGGCAGGGAATCGAGCCAGGCGGCCAACCCCGCGGCTTGCGGCCGGTGCCAGATGGCGAGGGCGACGTCGGGCTCGGCAATGCGGTGGAGGACGGCGTCGTCGGGACTCTCGACGACCCGTACGCTCATGGCGCCAGACACGATTCGAATCCCGCCCTGAGAGCTGCCGCGTCGAGGTCACGGCCGATCAGGACGAAGCGCGATTCGCGCGATTCGTGCTCCTTCCAGGGTCTGCCGGCAGTGGCGTCCATCAACATGTGCACGCCCTGGAAGACATAGCGCTTGGAGCTGCCCTTCAGGTCGAGGATGCCCTTGCAGCGCAGGATGTCGGCGCCACGGACGCGCAGCAGTTCGGAGATCCACGTCGTGAACCGGTCGGGATCCAGGGCGCGCGAGGCCCGCAGCGAGACGCTGGTGATCGCGTCGTCGTGCTCGTGATCGTCCTCGCCGAGGAAGTCGGGCTCGATCTCGAGGATGCGATTGAGGTCGAAGGCGCCGCGATCGAGCAGCTCCGCGATCGGCAGGGCGCAATGATCGGTCCGGTGCAGGCGGGCCATCGGGTTGATCGCGCGAATCCGGGCCTCGACACGGCCCGCCTCTTCGGCCGGGACGAGATCGATCTTGTTCAGCAGAATGATGTCGGCGAAGGCGACCTGCTCGGCGGCTTCATGACTGTCTTCCAGCCGCTGCAGGAAGTTTTTCGCATCGACGACGGTGATGATGGAATCGAGCCGCGTCCGGCTGCGCACGTCCTCGTCGACGAAGAAGGTCTGGGCGACGGGGGCCGGATCGGCGAGACCCGTGGTCTCGATCAGGATCGCGTCGAAGCGGCCCTTGCGCTTCATAAGCCCTTCGATGATGCGGATCAGGTCGCCGCGGACGGTGCAGCAGATGCAGCCGTTGTTCATCTCGAACACTTCCTCCTCGGCATCGACGACGAGATCATTGTCGATGCCGAGTTCGCCGAACTCGTTGACGATGACGGCGAACTTCCGGCCGTGCTGTTCGGTCAGCAGGCGGTTGAGAAGGGTCGTCTTTCCGGCGCCGAGGTATCCGGTCAGCACGGTGACGGGGACCTGATCCATGAATGCCTCTTGGCAGTGCCCCGCGAGGCAGGGCGTCTGTGATTACCTCCCTGAATTGGTATAGTATAACATTTCTAAAGGTCAAGTCGTGGGCGTTCCGGGCCAGACAAAAAGGGCGGGAGTTGCCTCCCGCCCTCCCTTTTTCATCGGCCCGCCGTCACGCGGCCTTCTGGACGATCTCCACCGGCCCGTGATTGTCGCAATGGGTGCCGTGCGGGTGATGCAGGTGCCCGTCGACCAGGTAGTCGACATGGTCGCCGTGCGGCACCGCTTCGTGGCCACAGCCCGGGCCATGCTTGTGATTCTTGTCGTGGCCGCCGCAGGCATGGTCAGGCGTGCAGGCGCCGGGATTGTGGGCGCTCACCTCGATCGTGTGCTCGTCGACGTGATCGCCGTGCGGGTGATGGAGATGGCCGTCGTGCAGGTAGTCGAGGTGATCGCCGTGCTTGATGGCGGTATGGCCGCAGGCCGGGCCATGCTGATGCGGATGGTCGCCGTGAATCTTGTGGTCGTGGCTGGACATGACATTCATCCTTTCGTCAAAAAACTCAGTGTCTCTCGGCCGCATGGGCGATGGCATTGCGGACGAGCGTGAGAACGTGATCGTCGGCGATCCGGTAGATCACGCTCTTGCCTTCCCGCTGTCGCTCGATCAGCCGGGCGGCATGCAGGACCTGCAGGCGCGCCGAGACGGTGGTGATCTTCTCCTCCTCGGCGGCGGCGATTTCCGAAACGCTGAGGTCGTTGTCGGCGAGCAGCATCAGGGTCCGCAGGCGCGCAACGTCCGACAGCGCATCGAACATGCGGGCCGCTTCTTCCAGATGCCGGCCACCGGCCGCTTTGAGCATGACGTCCCTTGCTGTTGATCCAATAATCCATAGATCATTGGAATGATGGAATCAAGAGGTCCTGCTCGCACACGAATTTCCCCGCCTCTCGCGAAAGAGGCGGGGTAGAAACGCGCATCAGCCGGCGATCGCCTGCTCCGCGGGCGTGTAGGGGAGGCCGAGACTCTCGGCGACGGCCTTGTGGGTCACCCGGCCGCGATGGACGTTGAGACCGGCGGCGAGATGCGGGTTCGCGGCGATGGCGGCGAGGCCCTTGGCGGCCAGGGCGAGTCCGAAGGGCAGGGTGGCGTTGTTCAGCGCCTCGCTCGAGGTCAGCGGCACGGCGCCCGGCATGTTGGCCACGCAATAATGGATGATGCCGTCGACCTCGTAGGTCGGGTCGGCATGTGTCGTGGCGTGAGAGGTCTCGAAGCAGCCGCCCTGGTCGATGGCGACATCGACGATCACCGAGGCCGGCTTCATCGATTTCAGCATCGCCTTGGTGACGAGCTTCGGCGCGCTGGCGCCGGCCACCAGCACGGCGCCGATCACGGCGTCGGCCGAGAAGACTTCCTGTTCGATGGCATCGATCGTCGAGTAGCGCGTCCGGACTCGCCCCTGGAACAGCTCGTCGAGTTCGCGCAGGCGCGGCAGCGAGCGGTCCAGCACCGTGACCTCGGCGCCGAGGCCTGCGGCCATGCGTGCGGCGTGCGTGCCCACGACTCCGCCGCCCAGCACGACGACATGCGCCGGCTTCACGCCCGGCACGCCCCCCAGCAGCAGGCCGCGCCCGCCACGATGGCGCTGCAGGGCGCCACCCGCCGCCTCGATCGAGAGACGCCCCGCGACTTCGCTCATCGGTGCGAGCAGCGGCAAGCCACCGCGAGAATCGGTCACGGTCTCGTAGGCGATGGCCGTGCATCCCGACTCGATCAGCCCCTTGGCCTGTGCCGGATCGGCCGCGAGATGGAGATAGGTGAACAGGATCTGGCCGGACCGCAGCTGCGCCCACTCGCCGGGCTGCGGCTCCTTCACCTTCACGATCATCTCCGCGGTCGAGAAGATCTCGGCGGCGGTGTCGGCGATGCGGGCGCCGGCGTTGCGGTAGACCTCGTCGCCCGCCCCGATTCCCGCGCCGGCGCCGGTCTCGACCACCACCTCGTGGCCGGCATGGACGTATTCACGGACCGCGCCGGGCGTGAGCCCGACGCGATATTCATGGGTTTTGATCTCTTTGGGCACACCGATGCGCATAGGGTCCATCTCCAGGCAATTGCGGGTGTCATCAAACCAAGGAAGCCGGGTTTGTTTCCCGGCATTCTGAAGACGAATTGTGTCTCTCTTGCCGAAATTCTACGTTTAGCTCGGAAAGCACGCAGGATTCCGAACATGCATCTCGACAAGATCGACGCCACCATCCTGTCGGAGCTGACCGAGAACGCGCGGGCGAGCCAGGTCGAGCTGGCGGCGCGGGTCGGCCTGTCGAGCACCGCCGTGGCGCGGCGGCAGCGCGCGCTGGAGGAGGAAGGCCTGATCCGCGGCTATCAAGCGGTGCTCGATCTCGGCCGTTTCGGCCTGGCCACCACGGTCGTGGTGCGGATCACGCTCGACAGCCAGAGCGACGAGGCGCTGACGGCGTTCGAGGCGGGAGTCCTCGACTGCCCCTCGGTCGTGCGCTGCTTCCTGATGTCGGGCAGCGACGACTATGTCGTCATCGTGCTGGCGCGCGACATCGAGGATTTCGAGCGCATCCATCGCACCGAACTGTCGCGCCTGCCGCGGGTCGCGCGGCTTGAATCGAGCTTCGCGCTGCGCGAGGTCGTGAACCGCGCGGTGCCGCCGTCGGTCTTCGGCAAGGCAGCGCGCGGGGCTCAGCGCAGGCGTCGCGCCGAGGCGTAGACGCCGAGCGCCACGCCGCCCAGCACGACCGCCACCGCCACGAGGCGCTCCCCCGACAGCGGCTCGCCGGTCAGCCAGCCGGAGATGGCCAGCGCGGCGCAGGGCACCAGCAGGCTGACGGGGCCGACCTTCGCGGCGGGATAGGTGCGCAGCAAGGTTCCCCAGATCAGGTAGCCCAGCCACATCACGGGAACGACCGTGTAGAAGAGCACGAACCAGCCGCGCCAGGTCGGGGCGAGGATCGGCGCGGCCAGCGCCGCCGGCCCGTCGAGCACCAGCGACGCCAGGGCGAGGGGGATCGGCGGCAGGACGCTCGCCCAGACGGTGACGGCGAACATCGAGACGCCGCGCGCCGAGCGGAAGACGAGATTGCCCAGCGCCCAGGTGAAGGCCGACATCAACGCGAGGCCGACGGCGAGCAGCGGCGTGTCGTCGGAGATCGAGCGCGCCAGCAGCACGACGCCGGCCACCGCGACGGCGAGGCCGAGCCACTGGCCGCGCGTCGCATGCTCGCGCAGCAGCAGGGCGGCCAGCACGACGGTGAGGGGCCCCTGGAGCTGCACCAGCACGGAGGTGAGGCCGGGCGGCAGGCCCGCGCCCATGGCGAAGAACAGGAAGAGGAACTGGCCGCCGAACATCAGGCCGCCGATGCCCGCCAGGACGGACCAGGAGACGGCGGGTTTCGGGATGAAGAAGGCCGGCAGCGCGCCCAGCAGGAAGCGCCAGGTCGCGAAGGCGAAGGGCGTGAACTCGTCGAGGCCGAAGCGGATGACCGTGAAGTTCAGCCCCCACATCGCCACGATGAGGAGGGCCGCCGCTAAGTGCGTCGGGCTCATGCCCGACGCAGGGGATGCAGCGGGCTCAAGTGCCTACAGCCAGACCCAGGGACGCGCACCCTTGTCCGCGGCCTGCCACGCCTCGATCTCGTCCCGCCGCGACAGGGTGAGCGCGATGTCGTCGAGCCCGTTCAGCATCGCATGCTGGCGGCGCGCATCGACCTCGAAGGGGATGGTGCGGCCGGTCGGCGAGATCACCTGGCAGTTTTCGAGGTCGACGGTGATGCGGGCATTGCCCGGCGACGCCGTCATCTCGTCGGCGAGCTGCTCGATCTCGTGGATCGGCAGCGCCACCGGCAACAGGCCGTTCTGGAAGCAGTTGTTGTTGAAGATGTCGCCGAAGTAGGGCGCGATCACTGCCTTGATGCCCATGCCCTTCAGCGCCCACACCGCGCCCTCGCGGCTTGAGCCGCAGCCGAAATTCTCCCGGCTGAGGATGATCGGCGCGTCGCGATAGGGCGTCTGGTTGAAGATGCAGTCCGGGTCCTCGCTGCCGTCGGGCCTGAAGCGGATCTGCTCGAAGCAATAGGGCCCAAGTCCCTCTCGCGTGACATTGTCGACCAGCCGCTCGATGCGGATGATCAGGTCGGTGTCGACATTCTGGCGCATCAGCGGCGTCGCGACGCCGGTCACCTTGGTGAACTTGTCCATCCTGGGTTTCCTCCTCCCGCCTCATCCTGAGGAGGCCGCCCAGCGGCCGTCTCGAAGGATGGGCAACAATCGTGGTGCTCGTTTCCACCCCAGCGCGGAGACTACTCCGCGCGACGAGACGCGCTGCGCGCTCCTCAGGGTGAGGTCTTTCGCTAGATCTTCCTGACGTCGGCGATGGCGCCCTTGATCGCTGCGGCGGCCGCCATGGCGGGGCTGGCGAGATGGGTGCGCGCACCGGGGCCTTGGCGGCCGACGAAGTTGCGGTTGGAGGTCGAGACGCTGCGCTTGCCGGGCGGCACCCGCTCGCCGTTGGAAGCGAGGCACATCGAGCAGCCGGGCTCGCGCCATTCGAAACCGGCCTCGGTGAACACGCGGTCCAAGCCCTCGGCTTCGGCCTCGGCCTTGATGCGCACCGAGCCGGGCACGACCCAGGCCGTCACGTGGTCCGCCTTGTGGCGGCCCTTCACGATCTCGGCGGCGGCGCGCAGGTCGGAGAGGCGGGAGTTGGTGCAGGAGCCGATGAACACCCAATCGACCTGCGTGCCCTCGATCGGCTTGCCCGGTTCGAGGCCCTGATATTGGAGCGCGGCCTCCCAGGCGCCGCGCTTTTCTTCCGGGCCGGTGCGCGGATCGGGGATGGCGCGGTCGACCGCGATCACGTGCTCGGGGCTGGTGCCCCAGGTGATCTGCGGCGCGACGTTCTTCATGTCGATCGTGTGCTCGCGATCGAACTCGGCATCGGGATCGCTCGGCAGCGTGCGCCAATGCGCGACGGCGCGGTCCCACATCGCGCCCTTGGGCGCATAGTCGCGGCCGGCGAGATATTCGTAGGTCGTGTCGTCGGGCGCCACCATGCCGGTACGCGCGCCCATCTCGATGGTGAGGTTGCAGAGCGTGAGCCGCGCCTCGGCCGACAGGGCGCGCACGGCGGAGCCGGCATACTCCACAGAGTAGCCGGTTCCGGCGGCGGTGCCGAGCTCGCCGATCAGGTGCAGGATCATGTCCTTGGCCGTGACGCCCGGCATCAGCGCGCCTTCGAAGCGGACGCGCATGCGCTTCGGCTTGCGCTGCACCATGGTCTGCGTGGCGATCACATGGACCAGTTCGGACGAGCCGATGCCGAAGGCCAGAGAGCCCAGCCCGCCATGGGTGGAGGTATGGCTGTCGCCACAGACCAGCGTGGTGCCGGGAAGCGTCAGCCCCTGTTCGGGTCCCATCACATGGACGATGCCCTGGCCGTCCTGGCCGAGGTCGAACAGCTTGATGCCGTAGGCGCTGGTCGTCTCGCGCATCGACTTGATGAGCGGCAGGCCCGGGGGATGGGTGTGCTCGGTGCGGCCGGGCCTGGTCGACATGGTGTGGTCGGGCGTGCCGTAGGTCAGGCGCGGCTGCGCCGGCGGATAGCCCTTGTCGATGGCTTCCTTCAGCGCCTTGCCGCCCGACATGTCATGGAGCAGCAGGCGGTCGATGTGCAGCAGCACGAAGCCGTTGCCGAGATCGCTGATGACGTGGCTGTCCCAGATCTTGTCGAACAGGGTCTTGCCCATGGGTTTGGCCTCTGGGGGTTGGGATGATCCGCCGGGAGGCGGATATCAGCACCCGGCGAGCCGCGCCGCCAGTCCTTCGCGATCATCGTGGCGCAGCAGTTCCGCAGATGGATACCACGGCGACGGTCCGAGGTTCGGACCCCACAGCCAGTCTGCGGTATCGGGCACCAGGAAGACGGTCGGAATGCCGAGCGCCGCCGCGGCATGGGCGGGCCAGCTGTCGCTGCCCACGACGAGACGACAGGTGGCGATCTCTTCCGGCGTACGCACGAGATCGGACCCGGCAAGGCATGACGGCGGCTCGACGGCCGTGAACCAGCCGATGCGTGCTGTCGGCGTGGGTGTGTGCTGAACCTTCAGCGGTGGCGGCAGCGCGTCGCGCGTCCAGTTCAGCAGCAGCGGCAGGCTGCGCAGCGGCGCCGCGGCGGCGAAACCATCGAGCGACTCGCCCCGCCGCACGGTCGCGCCGTCGATCCAGCCGGCGAGGGTGGCGCTGCACTGCACGACTGCCTCGACGCCGCGCGCCAGCATCAAGGTATCGCGCAGCGCCGCGTCGCTCTCGATGTCGGCCTGTTCGGGGTAGAGCAGCAGCCGGCCCTGCAGCGGCTCGCCCTGCCAACGGGGCAGACCGGGCACGTAGCGCTCGCCGGGAATCTCCAGTCGCGCCTCGTAGTCGTCGAGCCCGCGCCACCAGTCGCCCTGGTGCAGCATCAGCTCGCCGCGTCGCAGCCGGAGGCGGGGATCGTTGGGCTGGCTGACCAGCGCGGTTTCCAGATCGGCAAGGGCGCCCGCCCACTCGCCGCGGGCAGCCAGCAGCTCGGCGCGGGCGCTCAGCGCCGGCAGCAGCCGGTGGTCGATCGACAATGCGAGATCGTAGGCGCGCTCGGCTTCCTCGGTGCGGCCCAGCGCCTGCAGCGTGCGGCCGGTATTGTGGGCGATCGTGGCGTCGTCCGGCTTGAGCTTGGCGGCCTTGGCGAGGGCGGCCAGCGCCTGCTCATGCCGGCCGAGCTGGATCAGGCAGCCCGCGAGGTTGGTCTGCGCGGCGACGTCGCGCGGCAGGAACTGCGCGGCGCGTTCCAGCGGCTCGCGCGCCTCGGCGAAGCGGCCGAGCTTCAGCCGCACCTGCCCCAGCAGATGCAGCGCCTGGCCCATGTTGGGGCGCGCCTCGACGATGCGGGCGAACATCTCTTCGGCGGAGGCGAAATCACCCGTCGCGGCGCGCTGCACGGCGTCGCGGCCGAGGGTCTGTATCTGCTGGTCGTTGAGCGGCACGCGGCGGCTCTAGCAGAGCGGCGGGGCGGCCGGCAAAGAAAAAGCCGGCGGTCGCAAGGGAGGCAGGGAGCGACCGCCGGCCAGGCACCGGAGTGGGATGGTCCCGTGCAGGGTAAAAACGGGACCCCTCCGGATCGGAATGTCAGCTGCGCCAGAAGGGCTTGTTGGCCTCGAACTGGACGTCGGTCGGGCTGATGCCGAGATCGCGCATCGTGCGGTAGTCGAGGTTGGCGAGCTCGCGCCGCTGCCTCGACCGCTCGCGCCACGTCGCGAGGATCTGGCCGAAGGCGGTGAAGGAACCGGAAAGCAGCGGCGCCTGGGAAGAATGGTGAAGCGATATGTTGGCCATGGGACGGTTCCCGGAAAGGTTGAACTCTGTTGCGGCTGATGTGCGCTCCGGGGTCCCCCTTTACAAACGACCCTTTGTCCTGTTTTGATTAAAATACCTCATGTGAAGGACTGGCCATGAAACGTACCTTGCCGCCGCTCAACGGTTTGCGTGCCTTCGAAGCCGCGGCACGCCATATGAGCTTTACCGATGCCGCCGAGGAATTGAGCGTCACGCAGGCGGCCATCAGCCATCAGGTGCGCGGGCTGGAGCAGCGGCTCGGATTAAAATTGTTCGTGCGGCGCAATCGCTCGCTGCTGCTCTCCGAGGCCGGCCAGGCCTATCTCCCTTCGGTGCGTGCGGCCTTCGACCAGCTCAACGAGGCGACCGAGAAGCTGCTGCAGAAGGACAAGGGCGGAAACCTCACGGTGACGACGACCTCTTCCTTCGCGGTGAAGTGGCTGGTGCCGCGGCTGGGCGGTTTCCAGCGCTCGCATCCCGAGATCGACGTGCGCGTCTCGACCGGCACGTCGCTGGTGGACTTCTCGCGCGAGGATGTCGACATCGGCATCCGTTATGGCCGCGGCCAATGGCCGAACCTGATGGCCGAACGGCTGGTCAGCGAGGACGTCATGCCGGTCTGCGCGCCGTCGCTGGTGAAAGGACCGAACGGCCTCGGCAAGCCGGCCGATCTCAAGCGGTTCACCCTTCTGCATATCGGCAGCTTTCCCGACGACTGGCAGGTCTGGCTGACGGCCGCGGGCGTGAAAGGCGTCGACGCCTCGCGTGGCGTCTCGTTCGACTTCGCGCTGGCAGCCTATCAGGCCGCCATGGACGGGCTGGGCGTTGCGCTGGGGCGAAACCCGCTGGTCGAGCCCGACCTCAAGGCGGGCCGGCTGGTGATCCCGTTCGAGTTCAAACGCTCTTCCGACTTCGCCTACTACCTGGTCTATCCGCCCGAGGCGATCCGGCGACGCAAGATCAAGGCGTTCCGCGACTGGATCGTCTCCCTCTCGGACGTGGCACAACAGGCGGCCTGACCCCGGAGTTCTGATCATGCAGTTCGGTTACTTCACCCTCTCGGACAATCGCTATCCGGGCAATCCGCGCTCGGCCGAATCCTTCATCAAGGACATTTATGCCGAGGCGCTGTGGGCCGAGCAGGTCGGCCTGAACTCGGCCTGGATCGGCGAGCATCATTTCAATCTGCTGGGGGTCAACGCCTCGCCGCTGGCGATGCTGGCGCAGCTGGCGGGTGCCACCACGACGCTGCGGCTGGCGCCGGCCGTGACCCTGCTGCCGGTGCATCATCCACTGCATGTCGCCGAGGAATGGGCGACGCTCGATCTACTGTCGGGTGGCCGGGTCGATTTCGCCGCCGGCCGCGGCTACGACCGCAAGGAATACGATCCGTTCCAGATGCCGTTCGACGACTCCGCCGAGCTGTTCGCCGAGGGGCTCGAGATCGTCTGGCGTGCCTGGACCGAGCCCGGCAAGTGGTCCCACAAGGGCCGGTTCTATCAATTCGACGACGTCGAGGTGCGGCCGAAGCCGGCGCAGAGCCCGCTCAGGCCCTACGTGGCCTGCTTCTCGCGGCCGTCGATGGAACTGGCGGCCAAGAACGACTGGAACGTGATCTATGCGCCATTCGCGGCGGCCATGGTCTACGGCTCGCTGGCCGACGCGGTGCGGGTCTACCGCGAGACCTGCGAGGCCGGCTTCAAGCGGCCGATGCGGCGGGCCATGTGCTCCTACTTCGTGCACATCGCCTCGACGCCGGAGGAGGAGCGCTACGGCAAGGAAGCGCTGGTGCACTATTTCCAGGACGCGCTGATCGCGGCCTTTCCCTCCTCGTCGGGCGAGAAGGTGCCGCCGACCTACAAATACTTCGTCGAGATCGTGAACATCCTGCGCGACATGCGGCCGGAAAAGCTGACCGACAAGTCGATCCTGTGCGGCAGCCCGCAGCATATCGTCGATACCCTGAAGCAGGTCGAGGCGGCCGGCGTCGCCGAGGTCATCCTCTATTTCAACTACGGGCAGAAGCCGCATGCGATGGTGAAGGAGCAGATGCAGCGCTTCATGCTCGAGGTGGCGCCGCACTTCGCCTGACCGGTCGCGGGAGGGGGGATCCCGCGGCAGTGGTTGCAAGTCGTTCGCAAGTGGCGGATGTTTGCCGCTCCGAGCGTTTCGAAGGAGTTGTCTCATGGCTCGCATCAGCACCAAGGAAGATCTGCGGCGCATCATCGCCGAGCCCCGTCCGGCCACACGGGTGAAGATCCTGGACGCGCTGGACGAGCAATCGATCCAGTTCCTGAAGCGCTGCCCTTTCGCCCTGGTCGGCACGACGGCGGCGGACGGCACCGTCGAAGTCTCGCCCAAGGGCGACGAGCCGGGGTTCATCCGGGTCGAGGATTCGAAGACGCTGCTGATCCCCGAGCGGGTCGGCAACAATCTCGCTTTCGGGCTGAACAACATCCTCGACACCGGCCAGATCGGCATCATCGCGCTGGTGCCGGCGACCGGGGAGACGCTGCGCATCTCCGGCACGGCGGAAATCCACGACGACCCCGACCTCGTTGCATCGCTCAGTTCGCTCGGCAAGCCGGCGCTGCTCGCGACCCGCGTCCGCATCAAGCATTGCTACTTCCATTGCGCCCGCTCGATCGTGCGGGCCAAGCTGTGGGACCCGAAGTCCTGGCCGGCGCCCGGCCGCATCTCGTTCGGCAAGATCATCGCGCCGCGCATCGGCGAGAGCGAAGCCGTCGCGGCCCAGATCGACGCCAACGTCGAAGGCGCCTATACGACGAGGCTGTGGCAGAACAGCTGACTTCCTGAAGGATCCGGCCTTCGATGAAACGCAAGGTCGGTCTCTTCCTGCTCACGGTCCTGATCGCCGTGAGCCTCGGCGCGACGATCGTCGCATCGCTCGCCATGTACCGGCTGGTGTCGCGGCTGCAGGACGAGGAGCTGCGCCGGATCGAGGCCAGCCTCAGCGAACGCTTCGACGTCTTCGAGACGATGCTGCGCAGCGAGAACGAGCGCAACACGGCCGCCATGGCCAAGGTGCTGCCGCGGATCGAGGACGATGTGGAGCGCACGGGCCGGGCTCCCGCCGCCCTGACGGCCGACGAGCTCAACGCGCTCGCGACCCGGTACGGCGTCCAGCACATCTACTTCATCGATCGCGATCACAGGATCTTCAACACCAACCTGGCCTCCGACAGGGGCCTGGTCTTTCCCAAGGGCGCCTTCTCGGACTTTCTCGATTCGGTGTTCGACAAGGGGCGGGCGATGAGCGACGGCATCGACCTGTCGTCGGTGACGGGCACGCTGCGGACCTACACCTATTACGGCCCGCCCGGTAAGGACTACCTCATCGAGGTCTCGACCGACGTTCGCACCACGCTGAAGCAGAGCGATTTCGGCTGGATGAGCCAGTATTTCTTCGAGGACTACTTCTCCGACGCGGTCAAATCGAACGCCTACGTGACCGACGTCGACATGTACCTGATCAACGCGTCCGGCACGTGGTCGCTGATCCGGCCCGGCGAAAAGCTCGACCCTGCGCTGGCCGCCGAGATCCTGAAGGAGGGGCGGCTGCAGCGGGCCGGCGCCTCCGGCCATCGCGTGACCACCTACAGCCGCTACAACAGGGCGGACACGATCAAGGACCAGAGACCGATGATGATCGTGCGCAAGGTCACCTACGACCTGGCGCTCGCCCGGGAGGCCGTGGTGCACGTGTTCGTGAGCTCGATGGTCCTGCTCATGCTGACCCTGCCGCTGATCTACTGGCTGGCTTCGCGGCTGCTGCAGCGCCGCATCATCGACCCGATCCTGAACCTGCGCGGCGAGGCCGGCGCCATCGCCGACGGCGATCTCGACCATGCGATCGCCAACACCGACCGGCGCGACGAGATCGGCCATCTCGCCCGCAGCTTCGCTTCGATGCGCGATTCGGTGCGGTCGCGGATCAACGATCTCCGCGAGACCAACCTGGCGATCGAGCGGTTCGTGCCGCGGGCCTTCCTCGCCAAGATCGGCAAGCCGAACATCGTCTCGGTCGCGCTGGGCGACAACAAGGCCGGGCACATGACCATCATGTTCTCCGACATCCGCAATTTCACGGCGCTGTCGGAGACGATGACGCCGGACGAGAACTTCGACTTCATCAACGCCTATCTGGAGCATGTCGGACCGGTGATCCGCGCCCATGGCGGCTTCATCGACAAGTATATCGGCGACGCCATCATGGCCCTGTTCGAGAACGCGGACGACGCCGTGCGCGCGGGGCTCGCCATGCTCGACGCGCTCGACGTCTTCAATCAAGGCCGGACGGCCCAGGGCCTGGCACCGGTGGCCATCGGGACCGGGATCAATACGGGGTCGCTGATGATGGGTACCATCGGCGAGCTGCATCGCATGGATGGCACCGTCATCTCCGATGCGGTGAACCTGGCGGCGCGCATCGAAAGCCTCACCAAGGTCTATCATGTCCGCATGCTGATCTCGCAGTACACCTACGATCATCTGGCCGACCCTGGCGTCTACGCCATCCGGCCCCTCGATGTGGTGGTGGTCAGGGGCAAGACGCGACCCGTGGTGCTGTTCGAAGTGTTCGACCGCGATCCGCCGGACCAGCGCGAGGCCAAGCTGAGGACCCGCGAGCCGTTGCTGCGCGGGGTCGAGGCCTTGCTCCGGCATGACGTCGCCGCGGCGCGCACCCACTTCGAAGCCTGTCTCGTTCAGGCGCCGGGCGATGCGGCGGCCGGCAACCTGCTGAAGAGCTGCCCGTCAGACGCGTGAGGCGCGGGCCTCGCGGAAGGAGACGAGTCGGCGCAGTCTCTCGTCCCACAGGACCAGACGCACGCAGCGAAAACTCTGGACCAGGGTCAGGCGCCCGACATCGCGCAGCTCGGGATGGTCGCGGAGCACGTGCGGCAGCCGGTAGTAGGGGATGCGGCTGCTGAGATGATGGACGTGATGGATACCGATGTTTGCCGTGAACCAGCGCAGGAAGGCCGGCAGATCGTAGTGCGAGCTGCCGTGCAGGGCCGCCTCGTGCAGGTTCCAGTCGGGATCGTTGTCCCACTTGGTGTGCTCGAACTGATGCTGGACGAAGAACAGCCAGACGCCGACGGAGGCGGAAAGCAGCAGCACCGGAAGGTGGATCAGCAGGAAGGCCTCGATGCCGACCAGCCAGATGAGCAGACCGGCGAAGATCACGATCGCCAGGTTGTTCGTCATGGTGCTGATCCACGGCCGCCAGCCGTCGCGCATCAGCCCGACCGGCAGGCGATGCTGGACGATGAACAGATAGGCCGGTCCGAGGCCGAACATGACCAAGGGATGGCGATAGAGACGATAGCGCAGCCGGCCCCACATCGACCGGGCGCGATATTCCTCGACCGTCAGCGTGTCGACGTCTCCGAGCCCGCGTCTGTCGAGATTGCCGGTGCTGGCGTGATGGGTCGCATGCGTGCGGCGCCAGACGTCGTAGGGCGTGAGGGTCAGGACGCTGGCGATGCGCCCGATCCAGTCGTTGACCGAACGCTGGCGGAAGAAGGCACCGTGGCCGCAATCGTGCTGGATCGCGAACAGCCGGACCATGAAGGCACCGGCCGCGAAGGCCAGCGGCAGCGCCAGCCAGTAGCCGATGTCGAGCGTCGCCCAAGCCAGCGCCCACAAGGCGACCAGCGGCACCACCGTGACGGCAATCTCGAAAATGCTGCGGCTGCTGCTGGGCTGTCGGTAGCGCGACAGGATCTGGGCCCAGGCGCGGGCGGCTTTCGCCACGGGCGCGCGCGAGCCGGCGGCTTCCGGTGAAGGGCTCAAACGAGGGAATTTCCTTGAGAAGAGGAGCGGGCGTCGGCAGCCGCAAGTCGGGCTTAGGGGGCGGCCTGGACAAAAGCAACGAGCGAAGCAGCCCAGCGCTGCGACTCTTTGCGATCAAAAAGGCCGTTCAGAATGTCGGGGTCGGGGCGTGTAAACGCAATAAACGAAATAACCGAAACAAACGAAGCGGACGTCGCACCCCTCGATTTCCTGTCTGGAAGTCCGTTCGCGCAACAATCTTGCTCGCCGATGCGTCCGAAGGGGCTGTTTCGGCAGAGTGCTAAGCCGATTGCGACCGTGGCGCCGCTGCGGAAGCGGCACCCCTGCCTCGTCCCCGGCCGCGGCTGCGGCTGCGGGCCGGCGCACCATCCGCAGGAGGCTGGACCGGCTTGGCGCGAATTCGCACGGTGCGACCGTCCGTCTGCTCCATGTCGAAGGCACCGGTCTTGCGGATCAGGTCGCTGAGCTTGCGAAAGCCATAGGTGCGCGGGTCGAAGTCGGAGGCGATGTTGGCCAGGCGCTGCCCGACGGCCCCGAGACTGACCCAGCCATCTTCCGTTTCCATCTGCGCGATCGCCTTGGTTAGGACCCCGACCGCGGCGCTCGCAGGCTGCAGGGAACCGGATGTCGTGCCTTCGCCGGGTGCCGCCGCCGCAGCCTCGGGCAGGAGATTCTCCGTGTAGATGAATCGACGGCAGGCCTGCCGGAAGCTCTCCGGCGTCTTCTGGGCGCCGAAGCCATAGACGTCGGCGCCCTCCTCGCGCAGGCGGGATGCAAGTCGCGTGAAATCGCTGTCGGAGGAGACGAGGCAGAACCCGTCGAAGCGCCCGCTGTGCAGCAGGTCCATGGCGTCGATCACCAGCGCGATGTCGGAGGCGTTCTTGCCCGACGTGTAGGCGAACTGCTGATAGGGATCGATCGCGTACTTCTGCAGGATCTCGGCCCACGACTTGAGGCGGGTGCTCGAGAAGTCGCCGTAGATGCGGCGGACGCTCGCCTCCCCGAACTTGGCGATCTCCTCGAACAGGCCGGCGGCGATGCGCGGCGAGGTATTGTCGGCGTCGATCAGGACGGCGAAGCGGC
>CAZPOS010000110.1:0-16250 GCA_964588065.1 uncultured Reyranella sp. | reverse complement strand
CGGCACCGGCAAATCCTATCTCGGCTTCATCCTCTACGACCTGGTGGTGGGGCCGGCCGGGCGCGGCTCGATCGTCGGCGTCGACGTGCGCGCCGAACTGGTCGAGCGCTCGCAGGCGCTGGCCCGCGACGGCGGCTTCGAGCGCATGTCCTTCGTGGCCGGCGGCATCGCCGACACGATGCTGCCGGGTGGTCGCGCCGAGATGGTGACGGCGCTGCATGCCTGCGACACCGCCACCGACGATGCGATCCGCTTCGCGCTGCGCCACGAGGCGAAGGTCATCGCGCTGATCCCCTGCTGCCAGGCCGAGGTCGCGTCGCTGCTCGAGCACGCGAAGCCCGGGCCGATCGACCAGCTATGGCGCCATCCGATGCACCGCCGCGAGTTCGGCGCGCATGCCACCAACGTGCTGCGCGGCCTGGTGCTCGAAGCCAAGGGCTACAAGGTGCGGGTGACGGAATTCACCGGCCTCGAACACACGCTGAAGAACGAACTGATCCTCGCGACCCGCCACCAGCAGAGCAATCCCCTCGCCCGCCGCAAGCTCGACCAGCTGGTCGAGCAGCTCGGCGTGCGCCCGGGCCTGCTCGACGTGATGGACGCCGCGGCCTGAGGCCGTCTGTCGAGACGCCTTTTCCGAGATCGTCTTCGGTCGGCACACGGCGGACCGCCAAAGCGCCTTACCGCCTCGGGCTGGTGCTCATCGCGTGCCTCGATTCGAGCGGCGACAGCTCGTGGGGCGGGTTCACGGCCGGCCCCTCTGCCGCGAGCCACTGTCTCGCCAGCCTTTCGTCGGTGAAAAGGCGAACGCGGCGGCGGTGCCCTATGCGATCCCTCAGCAGGATCGCCATGTCCACCAGCAGAGGCGGCGGGGTCCTGCCCAGGTAGATCGCGATCGGCCCGGACTGAATGGGCCCGCGCAGACGCGTACTCGCGACCATGGTCTGCAGATCTTCGTTGCTGAGCACGATGTCGACCCGGCTAAGGTCGAACAGCTTGCAGAAGCCGGCGGCGCCCTCTGCTCGCATGGCGTCCCGGAACGCCGTGGCGAAATAAATGTCGAACACACCGATGCCGCGAATCTCGACCAGCTGCTCCGGCCGATGGATCGTCCACCTCAAGGCACCCATGACGCTACTCCCCTCCTAAGCCACTCCTGTAATCCGCTTATCCCCTCCCCTTACGATCATTTTGCAGTCACTCCCCTCTAGAAGTCATCATATTTCGTCGCAAGATCGAAAAATGGGCCTTCGTTTCGATATTACATGACGAAATTATAATTTCTTTTCAGACGCAAATTTCAGGATCATTGCGACTAACCTTACATGAGGGCGGATTCGACCACTCCAATTGAAGCATAAGTGCAGATAACCGTTCGGATCGGCTTCCGGGCAACGATCCTGAGGGACCTCGCGTTGTGCGCCTGACCCCGCCCCGCAGCCGCCAGCAGGAGCCCGCGATGCCAACGCCCCCCGACATCGAAGTGAAGAGACGCGGCCTGATGGCGGCGACGGTCGCCACGGCAGCGGTGGGGAGTGTCGCCTCGAAGGCCTCGGCTCAGGCGCCGGCCACGCTGCCGGGCCCCTGGGCGGGCGGGGCGCCCGCGCTGAAAGTCTCCTTCACCGTGAACGGCGAGGCCCGTCGGCTGGAACTCGATCCGCGCACCACCCTGCTCGATGCGCTGCGCGAGGGGCTGCAACTGGGCGGCACCAAGAAAGGCTGCGATCACGGCCAGTGCGGCGCCTGCACGGTGATCCTCGACGGCCGCCGGATCAATTCCTGCCTCACGCTGGCGGTGATGCACGAGGGCAGCGAGATCACGACCATCGAGGGACTCGGCACGCCCGACAAGCTTCACCCGATGCAGGCTGCCTTCGTGAAGCATGACGGCTACCAGTGCGGCTACTGCACGCCGGGCCAGATCTGCTCGGCGGTCGCGGTGCTGGCGGAGATCGAGGCCGGCATTCCAAGCCACGTGACCGCCGACCTGAACGCCAAGCCGTCGCTCGACGATGCCGAACTGCGGGAACGCATGAGCGGCAACATCTGCCGCTGCGGCGCCTATTCCAACATCGTCGAAGCCATCGGCGACGTCGCCGGGAGGAAGGCATGAAGCCCTTCACCTACGAACGCGCCGCCTCGCCGGCCGAGGCCGCCAGCGCGGCCGCGCGCCAGCCGGACGCCCGCTTCATCGCCGGCGGCACCAACCTGCTCGACCTGATGAAGCTGCAGATCGAGACGCCGGACCATCTCATCGACGTCAACGGCCTCGGACTCGACAGGATCGAAGAGACGCCCGACGGCGGTCTGCGCATCGGCGCCCTGGTGCGCAACACCGATCTCGCGGCCGATGCGCGGGTGCGACGCGATCATGCGGTCCTGTCGCGCGCGCTGCTGGCGGGCGCGTCCGGCCAGTTGCGCAATCGCGCGACCACCGCGGGCAATCTCCTGCAGCGCACGCGGTGCCCCTACTTCTATGACACCAACATGGCCTGCAACAAACGCCGCCCCGGCAGCGGCTGTTCGGCGCTGGGCGGCTACAGTCGCCAGCTCGCGGTGGTGGGCGGCAGCGAGGCCTGCATCGCCACGCATCCCTCCGACATGGCGGTGGCGATGCGCGTGCTCGACGCGACGGTGGAAACCGTGAAGCCGCAGGGCGCCACGCGCACGATCCCGATCGCCGACTTCCACCGCCTTCCGGGCGACACGCCCGAGATCGAGACGGTGCTCGAGCCCGGCGAGTTGATCACCGCGGTGACCCTGCCCAGGCCGGCCGGCGGCATGCATCACTATCGAAAGGTGCGCGACCGCGCCTCCTATGCCTTCGCCCTGGTCTCGGTCGCCGCCATCGTCCAGCCCGACGGCAGCGGCCGCGTGGCGCTGGGTGGTGTCGCGCCAAAGCCGTGGCGCAACGAGTCCGCCGAGGCGGACATGGCGCGCGGCGCCAAGCCGGTGATGGCGAAGCTGCTCGCCGACGCCACGCCGACCGAAGAGAACAAGTTCAAACTGCCGCTGGCCGAGCGCACGCTCGCCGCCGTGCTGGCCGAGCCGAGGGGCTGAGCCATGAAGTTCGACACGCCCGCCACCACCAATCCGATCGACCGGCTGAAAATCGTCGGCCAGCCCGTCGACCGCATCGACGGCCGCTACAAGACCACCGGCACCGCGCGTTACGCCTATGAGCGTCACGACGTGGCGCCCGACGCGGCCTATGGCCACGTCGTCGGCGCCGGCATTGCCAAGGGCCGCATCGCCTCGATGGATGTCGCCGCCGCCAGGGCCGCGCCCGGCGTGCTGGCCATCGTCACGGCCGACAATGCCGGCAAGCTCGGCAAGGGCGAGTACAACACGGCCACGCTGCTGGGCGGGCCGGAGATCGAGCACTATCACCAGGCCATCGCGCTGGTGGTTGCCGAGTCCTTCGAGCAGGCGCGCGCCGCCGCCGAGTCGATCAAGGTCGACTATGCGCCGGCCAAGGGCGCCTACGATCTCGCCGCGGCCCGCGAGTTCGCGAAGCCCTCCGGCAAGGACGACGAGCCCGCCGACAGCCGGGTCGGCGATTTCGACTCGGCTTTCGCCGCTGCGGCCGTGCAGTTCGATGCCACCTACACCACGCCCGACCAGTCGCATGCGATGATGGAGCCGCATGCCAGCATTGCCGCCTGGGATGGCGACCGGCTGTCGCTCTGGACGTCCAACCAGATGATCGAGTGGAGCGTGGGAGACATCGCCAAGACGCTCGGCATCGCGAAGGACAAGGTGCACCTGATGTCGCCCTATGTCGGCGGCGGCTTCGGCGGCAAGCTGTGGGTGCGTGCCGATGCGCTGCTGGCGGCGCTGGGCGCCCGCGCGGCGCGACGACCGGTCAAGGTGGCGCTGCAGCGACCGCTGATGATCAACAACACGACCCACCGGCCGGCCACCATCCAGCGCATTCGTCTGGGCGCCAATAGGGACGGGACGCTGACGGCGATCGGCCATGACAGCTGGTCGGGCGACCTGCCTGGCGGCAAGCCGGAGACCGCGATCATGCAGACGCGGCTGCTCTATGCCGGCGCCAACCGGCTGACGCGCCAGCGGCTGGCCGAACTCGACCTGCCCGAAGGCAATTCGATGCGCGCGCCCGGCGAAGCCCCCGGCATGATGGCGCTCGAGATCGCCATGGACGAGATGGCCGAGAAGCTCGGCCTCGACCCGGTCGAGTTCCGCATCCGCAACGACACGCAGGTCGACCCGGAGCAGCCCAAGCGCCCCTTCTCGCAGCGCCAGCTCACCGAATGCCTGCGCCTCGGCGCCGAGCGCTTCGGCTGGGGCGAACGGAAGCCAAAGCCGCAACAGATGCGCGACGGACGCTGGCTGTTGGGGCTCGGCATGGCCGCCGCCTATCGCGGCTCGCCGGTCATCAAGTCGGGCGCGCGGGTACGGCTCGATGCCAAAGGCACCGTCACCGTCGAAACCGACATGACCGACATCGGCACCGGCAGCTACACGATCATCGCTCAGACCGCGGCGGAAATGATGGGCGTGCCGCTGCACCAGGTCGTGGTCCGTCTGGCCGATTCGAAGTTTCCCGTGTCATCCGGTTCGGGCGGGCAGTTCGGCGCCAACTCGTCGACCGCCGGCGTCTATGCCGCCTGCGTGAAGCTGCGCGAGGCGGTGACGGCGAGGCTCGGCCTCAACGCCGCTGCGGCCGAATTCGCCGACGGCCAAGTCCGCTCCGGCGACCGCGCCATCGCACTGGCCGATGCGGCCAAGGCGGGCGAACTGGTGGCCGAGGACGAGATCGAGTTCGGCGGCCTCGACAAGAAGGCCCAGCTCTCGACCTTCGGCGGACACTTCGTCGAGGTTGCGGTCGACGCCGCGACCGCCGAGGTTCGCATCCGGCGCATGCTGGCGGTCTGTGCCGCGGGCCGCATCCTCAATCCGAAATCGGCGCGCAGCCAGGTGATCGGCGCCATGACGATGGGCGCGGGGGCGGCGCTGATGGAGGATCTGGTGGTCGACAAGCGCCACGGCTTCTTCGTCAACCACGATCTCGCGGGCTACGAGGTGCCGGTCCATGCCGACATCCCACACCAGGAGGTGATCTTCCTCGACGAAACCGATCCCATGTCCTCCCCTATGAAGGCCAAGGGCGTCGGCGAACTGGGCATCTGCGGCGTCGCGGCGGCCGTCGCCAACGCGATCTACAACGCCACCGGCGTCCGGGTCCGCGATTACCCGATCACCCTCGACAAGCTCCTGGAGAAGATGCCGGACGTGGGGTGAAACCGGACCTCACTCAACCACGCACTTTGCCGGCGGCGGCATGCCGTCGAGCACGTAGAAGATGTTTTCGACCGCCTGCACGGCGACCCGCTCCAGCGACTGGCGCGTCGAGCCGCCGACATGCGGCGTGAAGACGACGTTCTTCTGCTTCCACAACGGATGGTTCGGATCGGGCGGCTCGACGACGAAGGTGTCGAGCGCGGCGCCCGCGAGATGGCCGCTCTCCAGCGCGGCGACCAGCGCCCCGTCGTCGACCAGCGGGCCGCGGCCGGCATTCACCAGGAACGTGCCCTTGCGCATGCGGGCGAGGGCCGCCGCGTCGATCACGCGGTCGGTCTCCGCGGTCAGCGGACAATGCAGGCTGACGATGTCGGCCCATTCGAGCAGCTCGTCGAGAACCGCGACGCGGCCGACGCCCTCGGGAATCGCGTCCGGCGCGAGATAGGGATCGTAGATCCGGATCTCGAGATCGAACGGCCGGCAGAGCGCGACCAGCGAGGAGCCGACGGCGCCGCAGCCGACGATGCCGAGCTTCGAGCCCGACAGCTCGCGGCCCATGAAGGCCGATTGCGGCCACGCGCCCTGCTTCAGCGCGGTGTCGAACGGCACCATGTAGCGCAGCACGGAGATCATCATGCCCAGCGCCAGCTCGGCCACCGAGCGGGCATTGGCGCCGTGGGTGCGCAGCACCGCGATGCCGCGCGCGCTCGCGCCTGCGACGTCGATATTGTCGTAGCCGACGCCATGCTTTGACACGACGCGCAGGTCGGGTGCGGCGTCATAGACGGCCGGCGTGATCTTCGTGGTCCGCACCAGGATCGCATGGGTCGGCGCCTCCGACACCGCCGCGATCATCTCGGCCTCCGAGGCCCGCGTCGGCAACATCCGCACATCGGCGCCGCGCGCCTCGAGCAACGCCATCGCGGCGGGTGCGAGCACGTCGGAGTTGATGATGATGCGGGGGCCGTTTTTCATTGGCGTGCCTTCTTCCGACGCGATGACAAGGAATGATGTTTAGCAGTCTCACGATAGCGCACTCAATCAGCGAGGCACGCTGCCGCGTCGCTCGTGCGGGACGACTGGGGAGGAGTTCGCCAATGGGCTCGGGCCGCGCCACCAGGAATTGATAATCACACTGCTTCATCCGATAAATGGATGAGGCGGAGGGCGCCCGATGGTCATCTCACGTTTGCTGCTGCTGATTCTCTTGATCGTTGTGGGTGGCGCACCCCCGGCTCTCGCGCTTGAGCCTGAGGTTATGAAGGTGGCCGACGAGATCGCCGACCGAACGGAAGCGGCGATGCAGCCACTCCTCTCCAAGAGGGACTTCCCGAAAGTCGCAGCCGAGCCGAATTTCACGACATCATTGACGCTCCTGCAGCGCGGATTTCAACCGCCTGATACCACGTGTGCCCCAGCCCTCAGGTCACAGTTCGAGAAGCAGGTAAAGGCGCTTGCCCGCGACATCCGACGGCCGATCCGGATACTGCCACAAGGTGTCCCGGCGACGGCCATGCTGGTCATCGGCGACGTCATCGGCAAACAGGCTGATCTTTCGGACATGCCCTTCAATAAGTGGGCGGACGACACCAAGCGCGCTTCAGATCAAGATTTGTCAGCAAGGGCCAAGGCCCTGGACCTGCATGCGGGCAACACAAGTGTCCTTTCGGGCCTCTACCGCAGTGCCGATGGAGCGCTGGTTCACGGTAGTGGCGTCTTTGATTGGGACAGCTCGTACGTCTATTTCGAGCAAGATCAGCCTGTCTGGAATTGTCGCTTCAACTTCGTGCAGAAGATCGTCTGGCTCTCCCTGCTCGACGTAAACGAGCGGCTGCGAGCGGAACTTCTTGAGATAGAAGCCAGCGCGGGCCGGCGTAGCGGTGCGGACGACGATCCGGACCCTTGGCGTGGTGTACGTGTTCGCACGGAGATCGGATACCTGACGACCGCGAACCTCTTCTGTCTGCAGATGGCCGAGATCTCTTACAGCAAGCAAGAACTCAGGGCCTGCGCTGTGCGCGTCGCCTCATCAATGATGGGCCGACCCAACTGAGCGCGGCATCGCACTAAGGACAGGCGCCGACCAGCCCGCCCCAGAACAGCGGCAAGACCACGAACGGGATACAGACGAGCGGCACAAGGCGCAGCGCGACCATCACGACGCCCACGACTTGGGCCGCCACCAGCCAGGGGAACAGGCTTCTGAACACCGACATGCTCAACGTATGGCCCAGGGCGTGGAGGCAATACACGCCCTTGTCGATGTAGTCGGGCGGCACCTTGTCGAGGGCCAGGACCTGCGCGAGGAAGATCGCCCCCGCGGCAATGAAAGCGATCGCCAGCCGGAGCAGCACCGACGGGCGATCCACGCTTTCGATCAGGCGATGATACGATCGAATCCAGATGCTCCCTTCATCGATCATGCCCGCTCAAATCACCTGGCGCACGAAGGAAACGAAGCGCTCCGCGTCGAGCACGATGTCGGCGTTGTTCGGATTGGTCTCGGAAGCCGGCGTGGCGACGCTGTCGCCGACCGCGAAATAGTAGTCGAAGTCGCGCTGGCTCGCGATCCGCATGAACATCGACCCGTGCACGCCGCCGCGCGGAAAGATCTCGATCAACGTCGTTCCGGGACGACAGAACAGGATGTTCGTCAGCCCGGCGCCATGCGGGGCGAGGACCACCCGGGCGTTGCGGAACTTCTCGACCTGGGTCGCGAGCGGCATCTCGCCCGGCCGGATGATCTCGAAGCCGAGATCCCGCAGTGCCGGCAGGATCGCCTCCTCGTTGAGGAGCCGGCGCATCCTCGCTTCGTTGCGGGAGACGTAGAGCAACCCGGAAGAGCCGACCTCGGGTGCCGCCGCCGGGATGACCGACTGCAGATGCTCCGAGAAGTCGCGCACGATCCTTCCGACCTGCTGGCCGCCGAACACGAAGCCCGTGGCATTCAGGCTTCGCCCCCGCACGAGGCGGGCCTTCTTCTGGATCCGGACCGGCGCGTGCGCCTTGAGCAGGTCGGCAGCCTCGCGCTGGAAGGGGAGCTTGAGCTTCGGCGCGACGATCTGCACCAGGCCCGCCCCCACCCGTTCGCGCAACGCCGACGCCCGCTCGCACACGTACAGCTTGGCGATGCTGTCGGTCCAATACCGGCAGTAGTTCTTCATCTTCGCCGAGGCGAGCGGCAGCACGACGCGCTGCGGGTCCGACACCACCGCCTCGTCCAGCTCCTCGACCGAGGGAAAGGCATAGGATCGAAAAATGGGCTCACGAGCCACGCGGCCGTCGACGATCGTATGGCCGGAGCGCACGTCGACGTAGCTCTCGTCACAGTGGAAGGCGTAGATCGGGCCGGTCGCGAACCCCTTCTCGAAAGGCGGCTCGTGCTCGGGAAAGGCTCCCCGAATGTGGGCGTGCTCCTTCCATCCGTGCTCCTCGATCACTTCGAGGACGATGCCCCTGGAAATCTCGTGGCAGCCGACCTTGGCCTGCTTGATGCCGGGAAAGAGTTGGCGGACGTCAGTCTCTGAACCCGGACCGGTCATGGAAGGCCGCCCTTCGTCGCGCGATTGTCATGGGACATCAGACGACGTTTCTACTGTCCCGGGAGCCTCGCCGACAAGCGAACCGTGCGGCCGGTGACTTCGCCGTGATCAGCAGTACGGTGCCGTGCGGGTGCGGTAACCGTCGTAGTACTGGCTGCCACAGACGACCTGCTGCTGCACGACGTCGTCGCGGTTGCCGTTCTGGCCGCGATTGACCACCGTCACGCTGGTGTAGCGGCGCCCGTCCGCCTGATTGTAGCGACCCTGGGTCTGATAGGGATTATAGGCCGGCTGGTTCTGGTAGTAGTAGTTCGGCGCCGGCTGACCATACGCATAGCGCGGTGGAGGCGGCGGCGCATAGTACCCGTTGTTGTAGTAGGCAGGCGCCGGCTGATAGGCCCGCGGCGGACCATAGGCATCGTTCTGGCAGGCGGCCGCCGCGAGGCCGATACCGGCGACCAGCGCAAGCTTGGCAGACAGACCCAGCGACATTCTATCCTCCGGCGTTCGGTTCCTGGCGCATCAACGCTTTGTGCCCGCCAGCGTTGCCTGTTGCCGCCACGCCGCCGGGGACAGGCCCATTCTGGCCCTGAAAGCGCGCGAAAAAGCGGCAACGTCGGAGTAGCAGGTGGTGACGGCGATGTCGGCGATGGTGAGATCGGTATCGCGCATCAGCTGCTGGGCCACCTGGACACGCACCTCGGCGACGAGATCGCGGATCGAGGTACCGCGTTCGGCGAGGCGGCGGTTGAGCGTGCGCCGGCCGAGGCCCAGGGCCTCGGACACGGGCTCGACCCCGACGATGCCCTGCGCCATGCCTCGGATGACCGCCCGCCGGGCGAGGACCGCGACGTCGAGTTCCTCCCCTGCCGCGGGACCGGGCGCCGACGCCGCCAATCCCTTCGGCGTCGGCGCGGGCCGGCGCGGCAGCCAGCCCGGATCGAAATGCACGGCGCTCTGCGACGCACCGAAGCACAACGGCGCCCGAAAGAATTCGTCATAGGGCCGGCGGTCGGCCGGCGCGCGATGGGCGAAGGTGACGCGCAGCGGCATCCATTTCGGGCCGCCCAGGAAGCGCAGAATGTTGGTCAGCGCCGCCAGCGAGAAATCCTCGAGATGCTGCGTGCCCCGCCGGTGAAGATCGTAGGGGGTTATGCTGAAGCAGGCGCCCTCGGGACCGGTCGACAGGGCCGGCACCAGTGCCTCGCCGTTCAGATGCAGGTTCATCGTCAGGCCGCGCAGCGCCCGCTCGATCGTCAGCGCATCGGCCAGCACGGCGGCGAGCGTTGTACCCAGCGCTGCCGGCCCCATCGGTCGGGCGAGCAGCAGTCCGAGGTGCGGGCAGTCCGCGGCCTCGCCGCAGCGCGTCACGAGATCGAGCAGCCGGTCGACCGGCCAGCGATTGTCGGGGTGGCTGAAACAGTCGGGCGGCAGGCCCGACTCGGCCAGCAGCGGTCCCAGCGCGAGGTTGTATCGGGCCAGAAGCGCTTCCAGGCCGAGCATCGGCCCGACGCGCATGGTGCGCGCGGCGGGGACGCTACGGCGCGCGGGCGTGTCTGGTTCTTCGGCGGTCGGGAGCATGGTCACATTGCCGGGAAAGATTGCACTTTTGGCGCAAACTGTCATGGCGCTGCGCAAGGCGCTTTGGCACACCGCCGCGGGAGATTCATCCTGGAATCGGCCGGAGAAGCCTCGTGTATCGTAAGTGGGCGGCTGCTGCGTTCGTCGTTGGGAATGTCCTCGCCTGCACGGGCGCGGCCATGGCGGAGCCCGCGGCCGCCAGTCCGGTCGCGGCAGGCGATCCCGACGCCTGGCGCTACCAGGTCGCCAGCTACGGCTGGCTGATGAGCGTGAGCGGCAGCACGACCTCTCACGGCCAGACCGTCGACACCAATGCGAGCTTCATCGACCTCCTGCAGAAGAGCGATTCGCTGATCGGCTTCATGGGCTATTTCGAGGCCGACAAGGGACCGGTCGGGGTCTATGCCGATCTCGTCTTCACCAAGATGGGTTTCACCACCAGCCAGGCCGCCTATCGCAACCCGGTCGCCGGCCTGAAGCTCAGCGCGACGGCCAATGCCGCGCTTACGATGCAGATGTTCATCGCCGAGCTGGGCGGCGTCTACCGGCTGGCGCGCTGGGGCGGCCAGGGCGGCGGCGCGACGACTCTCGAGGCCGTGGGCGGCTTCCGCTACTGGAACGTCAACCTGGTGGGCACCTTCGACGCCCTGCTCACGGCCGACACGACGCGCTTCAACCTCGCCCGCAGCGGCGGGCTCGCGCTGGCCGACAGCGGCACCACCGCCTGGGTCGATCCGCTGGTTGGCCTGCGCCTGCGCCACCAGCTTGCACCCAACCAGACGATCACGGTGCGCGGCGACATCGGTGGCTTCAACCTGCAGAACTCGCTGAGTTGGCAGGCGATCGCCGTCTATTCCTACGACTGGCAGATGAGCGGCTACCAGATCGCGGCGCTGGCGGGCTTTCGCGCGCTCGGCGTCAACTACAACAGCGGCAGCGGCGCCACCGCCTTCGGCCTCAACGAGGTCTTCTACGGCCCCGTCCTGGGCGTGAGTTTCCGGTTCTGAAAGCGAGAGGTTCGACCATGACCATCAATCGTCGCAACGCAACGCTGGGGGGCCTCGCCGGCACCCTCACCGCCCTGGGCGGTCTGCTTCCTTCCACGGGCGCCGAGGCCCAGGAGGGCGTGCCGGTCCTCGGCGGGCTGGAGGATTTCTGGCTGGCCACCGATGCCTACGTCTACGGCTATCCGCTGGTCACCATGGAGATGACGCGGCGGATCATGACCAACGTCGCGGCGCCGGCTGGCACGCGCGCGCCGATGGGCCAGTTCGCGCGCATCCGGGAGTATCCCAACGCCGCCTTCCGCGACGTCACCGCGCCCAACGCCGACACGCTCTACACGATCGCCTGGGCCGATGTCGGCAAGGAGCCGTGGGTACTCAGCCTGCCCGACATGAAGGGCCGCTACTATCTGTTCCCTCTGCTCGACGGCTGGACGACGGTGTTCCAGTCGCCCGGATCCCGCACGACCGGCACCGGTGCGCAGACCTACGCCATCACCGGTCCCGGCTGGACCGGCACGCTCCCGGCCGGCGTGACGGAATACAAGTCGCCGACCAGCCTGGTGTGGATGCTGGGCCGCATCTACTGCACCGGGACGCCGGAAGATTACGCCGCCGTCCATGCGCTCCAGGACCAGTGCAAGCTCGTGCCGCTCAGCGCCTGGGGCAAGGACTACACGCCGCCGGCCGGCACGGTCGATCCCAAGGTCGACATGAAGACGGCGGTGCGCGAGCAGGTGAACGCACTCGACGCCGCCTCCTACTTCACCCTGCTGGCCGAGCTGATGAAGACCAACCCGCCGACGCCAGCGGATGCCGACACCGTGGCGCGCTTCGCCCGCATCGGCCTGGTGCCCGGCCAGGACTTCGACAAGACGAAGCTCAAGGCCGACTTCGTGGCCCGCATACCGCACATCGCTTTCGACCGCATCATGCTGCAACTCAAGGTCGGCAAGTCGGTGAAGAACGTGAACGGCTGGCTGTACGACACGGTCACCGGCCTCTACGGCACGGACTATCTCAATCGCGCGCTGGTCACGGCGATCGGGCTGGGCGCCAACCTTCCCCAGGACGCGATCTATCCGATGTCGCTGAAGGACGCCGACGGAAGCGACTATGAGGGCAAGAACAAGTACGTGATGCGCTTCGCCAAGGGCCAGCTGCCGCCCGTGAAGGGCTTCTGGTCGCTCACCATGTACGACGCCGACTTCTTCTTCGTCGCGAACCCGCTCAACCGCTACTCGATCAGCGCGCGGCAGAAGCTGAAGGAGAACGCCGACGGCTCGACCGACCTCTACATCCAGAACGAGTCGCCCGGTGCCGACAGGGAATCGAACTGGCTGCCCGCTCCCAAGGGCAAGTTCCAGCTGATGCTGCGCCTCTACTGGCCCACCGAGACGCCCCCCTCGATCATCGACGGCACCTGGTCCCCGCCGCCGGCGAAGAAGGTGGGGTAGAGCACGCTACTCAGCGCTGCCGCGAAGCGCCGCCGCGATCTCGCGCGCGGCGAGGTCGGCGCCGCGGCCGGTGAAATGCATCATCGTGTAATAGGCGTCGATTTCGCGGCCGACATCCGCGCGCCTGAAAGCCAGGGTCGTGTCGAGCGTGGCGAGGCCCGCGCGTGCCGCGCAGCCCAGCACGCGGGTCAAAGCTTCTTGCTGGCCGGCGGCCGCGTTCGCGTCGAAGAAAACGCCCTGTTCCGGCAGGGCGACCACCAGCACCCGCGCGCGCCCGCGCTTCGCCAGGGCCGCAAATCGATCCATCAGCCGGCAGGATATGACGAAGGGATCCGCTCCCGTCCCGATCTCGCGTCCCGTCCAGTAAGGCCGCAGGCCGAGCCGCGTCACCATCCGATCGAAGAGATGCGAATGGCCGAGCAGGTTGCGCAGCCACTCCATCTCGGGCGGGAAGCTCGCCTCCGGCACCGGCACGTTGCGCAGCGCGAGTCCTTCGCCGTCGGTTACGAAGTAGGGCTTGCCGCGGAAATCGCGGACCGAGAGTACCGTGCGCGAGATGTCGTCGGCGATGAAAGCAAGGACGACCGTCGAAGGTTTCAGCTCGGGAATCAGACGTTCGGCGCGCAGCACCATCTGGTCGAGACCGTAACCGCGCACGCCACCGTTCAGGACCGGGCGGCCGGTCAGGCGTTCGAGCGCGGCGGGCCAGGTCTCGTCGTCGCCGACGGCAAAGCCCTCGGTCATGGAATCGCCGAACGCGAGGATCAGCGGACCGGTCGGCTTGGGCACCTCTGTGTTGTGGGCGCGCGCGCCCTCGCCGGTGAAGGAGAGCGACTTGCCCAGCATCGTTCCCGACGAGCCGGCGACCGGTGCCCATCCCAGGGTGGCATCGTAGGCGAACTGCGTCGTCCCCGGGGCCGGCGGCGAAGCATCGGCAAGACGGAACGGCCAGCGCCACAGCGACCCTTCCGGATCCGAAAGCCGCGAGAGCGCTTCGCCGACGAGCAGGCAGAACAGCACCGTCGCGGCAGCGAGAGCCAAGCCCCCGACAAGCGAGGGCTTTCGGCCGGACGCTCGGTCACTCATGCAGCGCGGCGCGGAGAATGGGGCGACTTGCCGGAAGACTGCGTGGCGGCGTTCACACTCTCCCGCTGCGCAAAGACGCGCGTGACCTCGGCGAGGTTTTCCGTGCCCCAGGTGCAGAGCGGCACCAGCGCTTGGGCGAGGCTCTCGCCCAGAGGCGTCAGGGCATAGTCGACCCGCGGCGGGACCTCCTTGTAATCGGTGCGCCGCACGAGCCCGTCGGCCGTCAGCTCCTTGAGCTGCTGGATCAGCATCTTGTCGCTCACGTCGCGCATGGCGCGGCGCAGCTCGCCGTAGCGGGTCGGACCGCCCTGGGCCAGGAAATAGAGGATCAGCGGCTTCCACTTGCCGGCAATGACCCGCAGCGTCGCGTCGAGGCCGCAAGTGAAGCCCGGCAGGGTCGGGGTGCAGGTATCTGACATTTCCAGGCACTTACCAAAAGGTGCATACTTGTCCTTAGGTGGGTACGCCTCCAGCTCTGTGCAACCTCAAACGCAGGAGCACAGGATGAGCAGACTCACAGGAAAGACCGCGGTGATCACCGGCGGCGGCACCGGCATCGGGCTGGGCGCGGCTCAGCGCTTCGTCGAAGAAGGCGCCTTCGTCTATCTCTTCGGACGGCGCCAGGAACCGCTCGACGCGGCCGTGGCGACGCTCGGCAACTCGGCGCGCGCCGTGCGCGGCTCGGTGACCGACCTCGGCGACCTCGACCGGCTGTACGAGACCGTGAAGACGGAACGCGGCGGGCTCGACATCCTGTTCGCCAATGCCGGGACCGGCTCCTTCGCGCCGCTGGGCGCGATCACGCCGGAGCAGTACGACCAGACCTTCGACGTCAACGTGAAGGGGCTGATCTTCTCGGTGCAGAAGGGCCTGCCGCTGATGAAGGCCGGCGGCTCGATCATCCTCACCGGCTCGACCACCGGCGAGATGGGCACGCCGCAGTTCAGCATCTACAGCGCCACCAAGGCCGCCGTGCGCAACCTGGCGCGCAGCTGGGCGCTCGACCTCAAGGGCACCGGCATCCGCGTCAACGTCCTGTCGCCGGGCCCGACCCGGACCGACCTGGCGCTCGAGGTTGTGGGCAAGGAAGCCTTCGAAGCGATCGGCGCCTCGACCCCGCTCGGCCGCATCGGCGAGCCGTCGGAGACCGGGGCGGTGGCGGCGTTCCTCGCCTCCTCCGACTCGAGCTTCATGACCGGCGGCGAGGTCTTCGTCGACGGCGGCCTGGCGCAGATCTAGGGCGCGCGCCGGGAAGTGCGTGAAAGGCCCCGCTTCAGCGCGAGCGCTGCAGCGGGGTCGGGGTCAACGGGCTGGGCGTCAGCGAGGCCGGCGCCGGTTCGGCCGAGCTGGGCGGCTGGCCGCCGGCCGGACTGCCGACCGCCGGCGTGCCGGTCGCGGGGTCGCCGAGCGGGGTCGACTTGATCGTGGTGTCGCTGTCGGTCGCCGTGGCCGGCGTCACGGCCGGCCCGAGAGGAATGGGAGCACCCGGCGCGCCCGGTCGGCCGGGTGCTGCCTGGGGGCCCGGCGTCGCGGGCGCGGGGCGGCCCTCCTGCTGGGCGACCGCCTTGGCGGCGGAGGTGGTGTAGAGCCACTCGTCGGCGCCGCGGGTCGTGCCTTCCTTGAACACGGCGATGGCGCGCTTCCTGTCGCCCGCCTTCCAGAACGCCTCGGACACGTCGCGATAGACCATCCCGGTGGCACTGGGCTTGTTGTCCTTGGCGACCAGCTGCAGCGCCCCCTTGGCGCGGTCGAAGCTGCGCTCGCCCGCGGCCATGTTGCCGCTGCGGATCTGGTACTCGGCCAGGCTGCTATAGGCGAGCGCCAGGGTGCCGCAATTGTAGTTGGTGGTGGAGGAGCACTGGTCGGAGGCCGAGTACTTCTCGACCTCCTTCTGCGCCAGGCTGGTCGCGGCCTTGAGATCGCCGCCCTCGGACGCCCGCAGCGCCTGCTCCTGAAAGGAGATGCTGTCGCTGCTGGCGCAGGCCGTCAGCAACGCGCCGGCCGCCGCCGCCACGACCAGCTTCAGGACCTGTGTCCCGCGATCCCCCAATAACCCGGCCATCTCAGTTCCCTGTCGAACACGAAGACCGTCGATCGGCCTTCCCCCCGCCCCGTCTTATGACGGGCGCCTCGCCGGAGAGGAAGGGGCATTTGGGACCGGGCGAAGCCCGGCCTATGGCGCCGCCTCCCCTTCCCGAGTTCGGCTCCAATCAACCAGGCACGTCGGTACTCCCCTTGCTCCACTCGAGGAGGCGGCGTTCGATCATGTCCATGACGGCCGTCAGACTCATCACCAACAGCGCGACGATAAG
>CAZPOS010000109.1:0-16327 GCA_964588065.1 uncultured Reyranella sp. | reverse complement strand
CCGCTCAAGGAAGGCTATCGCGCCTGGGGCGGCGGCCTGGCGCTCGCCAAGCATCTGCAGGGCGCGCAGCTCGATGCCGCCTACGACTACATCAACTGGTATCTGTCGGGCTGGGTCGGCGCCTTCCTCAATCGCCAGGGCTACTATTCGGCGGTGTTGGAGACGGCCAAGGCTAACATGACCGAGGACGAGTGGGGCTTCTGGATGGAAGGCAAGCCTGCCAAGGGCGACATCAAGAACCCGCAGGGTCAGGTCGTCGAGAAGGCCGGCGCGGTGCGCGATGGCGGCTCGTTCTACGACCGCATGGGCGCCGTCGCCTGCTGGAACGCGGTGATGGATGAGGACCGCTACATGGTCCAGAAGTGGAACCAGTTCATCGCCGCCTGATCGCTAAAGGCGAGTGCGCAACCCCCTCACCCAGCCTCTCCCCCTAGCGGGGGAGAGGGGTATGAAGAGATGAACCGCGTAAGGTCCTGGGTCGCCTATCTGCAGGTCGCGCCGCTCGCGCTGGTGTTCCTGCTGTTCCTCATCGTCCCGATCGCCACGATCGTGGTGGTGAGCTTCTTCGACTACAATACGACCCAGATCATCCCCGCCTTCCTGCTGCAGAACTACGAGGAGCTGCTGCTCTCGCCGGTGACCTGGCGGACCTATCAGCAGACGATCCAGTTCGCGTTGATCACCTGGGCGCTCACCCTCGGCATCGGCTTCACCGTCGCCTATTTCGTGGCCTTCCACGTGCGCTCGCCGACGGTGCAGACGGTGCTGTTCCTGCTCTGCACCATCCCGTTCTGGACCTCCAACGTGATCCGCATGATTTCGTGGATCCCCTTCCTCGGTCGCCACGGGCTGGCCAACACCACCTTGATGAACCTCGGCCTGATCAGGGAGCCGCTGGAGTTCCTGCTCTATTCCGACTTCTCGGTCGTGCTGGCCTACGTCCACCTCTACACGCTGTTCATGGTGGTGCCGATCTTCAACTCGATGATGCGCATCGACCGTAGCCTGCTCGAAGCGGCGCGCGACGCGGGCGCAACCGGCTGGCAGACGCTGGTCAACGTCATCCTGCCGCTGTGCAAGCCCGGCATCGCCATCGGATCGATCTTCGTCGTCACCATCGTGATGGGCGACTTCGTCACCGTGCGCATGATGAGCGGCGGCCTGAGCGCCTCGGTCGGCCTGATGATGGCGAATGCGATGTCGCTGCTGCAGTACCCTGCCGCCGCGGCCAATGCAGTGATTTTGCTCCTGCTCGTCCTGTTCATCGTCGCGGCCATGATGCGCCTCGTCGACATCCGCAAGGAGCTGTGACGTGCAGCACGGCAAGCGCGGTCCCGCCTTCTGGTTCCTCGGGGCCTTCTTCTGCCTGTTCGTGCTGTTCCTCTACGGCCCGACGCTGACCATCCTCATCCTGTCCTTCCAGGGACCGGGAGGCGGGCTCACCTTTCCGATGAACGGGGTGTCGCTCCACTGGTTCAGGAACCTGTTCGAGAAGCAGATGGTGGGCGACTTCGCGGGCTCGCTGCAGCGCTCGATGATCCTGGGTGTCGCGGTCATGCTGGTGACGGTCGTGGCCTCTTTCTCGGCCGGGCTCGCCTTCCGCTCGCGTTTCCGCGGCTCGGGCATCATCTTCTATCTCGCCATCGCCAGCCTGATCGTGCCCTCGATCCTGATCAGCCTGGGTATCGGCCTCCTGTATCGTGTGTTGGGTTGGGATCCTGCCTGGTACAGTTCGGCTTTCGGTGCGCATCTGACGTGGACGCTCCCGTTCGGCCTGCTGATCATGTTCGCGGTCTTCAATCGCTTCGACCGCCGCTATGAGGAGGCGGCGCGCGACCTTGGTGCGACCTCGTGGCAGACGATCCGGCATGTCGTGGTGCCGATCCTGCTGCCGAGCCTGATCGGCGTCGGCCTGTTCGGCTTCACGCTGTCCTATGACGAGTTTGCCCGCAGCCTCTATACGGCCGGCACGTTCAACACCCTGCCGCTCGAGATCTACGGCATGACGACCAACGTGACGACGCCGGTCCTCTACGCGCTGGGAACCGTCACCACGGGCGTCTCCTTCCTGGTGATCGCGCTCGCGCTACTGTCGGTGACCTGGCTGCGGCGCCGCCGGGCGCGTCATGGCAGCGACGCGGGAAAGGCCACCTGACATGACACGCCGCGCAAGAGTGCTGCGCCTGCCCACCGCGGGCCCTCAGGATACGGCGCCGCTCGCGGCCGCCATCGCGTCGGGCGAGATCGATCCCGCGAGCATCGTCGCCATCGTCGGCAAGACCGAGGGCAATGGCTGCGTCAATGACTTCACCCGCGGCTATGCCACCCTGGCCCTGAAGCTGCTGCTGGCGGAAGCACTCGGCTGCCCGCTGGCGGAGATCGAGAAACGGGTCGCCATCGTGATGTCGGGCGGTACCGAGGGCGGGCTGTCGCCGCACCTCATTGTCTTCTGTCGCGAGACCTCGCCGCCACCGACCTCTTCGGGGCCGCGGCTGGCCATCGGGGTGGGTTTGACGCGCCCCTTCAAGCCTGAGGAGATTGGCCGGGCGGCGCAGATCGAGGAGACGGCAGCGGCGGTGATCCAGGCGATGAAGGATGCCGGGATCGGGGGCGCCGCCGACGTCCATTTCGTGCAAATCAAGTGCCCGCTGCTGACCAAGGAGCGAATCGGGGAGGCCGCCGGGCGCGGCGCCACGACCGCCACCGACGACACCTACCATTCGATGGCGCTGTCGCGGGGCGCCTCCGCGCTGGGAGTGGCGCTCGCGCTCGGCGAGGTCAGGGAGGCGCCGGAGGATGCGATCTGTCGCGACTGGTCGCTTTTCTCGCGCGTCGCCAGCACCTCGGCCGGCGTCGAACTCCTGCGCAACGAGATCGTGGTGCTGGGCAACGCCCATGGCTGGTCGGGCGACCTCGTGATCGATCATGACGTGATGCGCGACGCGATCGATGCCGGGGCTGCGCACCGCATCCTGGGGAGGCTGGGTGTTGCGGGCGAGGACGTGATGGCGGTGCTTGCCAAGGCCGAGGCCGCGCCAACTGGAGAAATCCGCGGCCGCCGTCACACGATGCTGGACGACAGCGACATCCATTCCACCCGCCACGCCCGCGCGCTGGTGGGCGGCGTGCTGGCCGGCGCGGTCGGCGACACGATGCTCTATGTCTCCGGCGGCGCCGAGCACCAAGGACCCGCCGGCGGCGGCCCCATCGCGATCATTGGGCGGGTCTGAGCGGCTGTGTTGACCATTGCCGCGAGGCGGTATTGGGCGCTGCTGCCGCCATAGGCTGATCACACGATCAGGAAGTCCGATGCGTCCAGTGCGGGTGCTCCGCTCAGAATGCCGAACTTGGCCGCACCGCCCGCGCCGGCCCCGTTGCTGTCGTAGAACAGCGCGCCTGTGGATGAATCGTAGACGATCTGCGGTCCTGAGCCGGTCGCTGTTCCGATTGCGAACTGCGACGCGTCCAGCTGCCCGACGATCAAACCCGAAAAGTAATTCTCCTGGTCGATCTCGATGACGTCGGATCCCGACAAGAAGTCGGTGATCCGGTCGATGTTTGCCCCGCCTGCGATCGGAGAGTCGAAAACGAAGACATCGTCGCCATCGCCTCCGGTCAACGTGTCGCTTGCCGAGCCGCCGTTCAGGCGATCCTGGCCGGTTCCGCCGGAGAGCCTGTCCCGGCCCTCGCCGCCGAACAGTCGATCGTCGCCATTGCCCCCGTTCAGCCTGTCGTGAAACGTGGAGCCGAACAACGTATCAGAATTGACGGAGCCGGTGATGTTGATGGCCGAGGTCAATCCGGCATCCCGGATTTCCACCGAGTTCTGACCGCTGATTCCCAGCGTGAAGTCCAGACGTCCGCCTGTGCCTCGCATCGAGAACGAGATCTGCGCATCGGGATCGGCCAAGTCGGCGGTGTAGGAATCGAAGGACGCGAGCTGCTTAACGGTCCCGCTGAGAAATCCATAGTAGGTATCGAGTACTTCGACACTCTGGAACACGAACTGACCGAGATCAGCCGATCGGACTGTGTCGTGTCCTGCGCCGCCTTCGATGTAGCCGCCGCTCGTGCTGGTACCGTCGACGCGGATCGTATCGTCGCCGAGCCCGGCGTAGATCATGGCGCCCGCGCCCGATGTCGTGATCGTATCGTTACCGGCAGCAGCCCGGATCACGTCATTGCCCGCACCGGCATCGAGGACGTCGTCGCGGTATGTGCCAAAAAGCAGGTTGTCGAGTTCGTTGCCTGTCAGCGTCAAGCCTGTCGAGTTGCGACCATGCAAGGCCTCGATCGCCTGTCCGGCTGCGAGCGTGTAGTCGACGCGCGTAAACACGGTGTCGACGCCGCTCCCCGTCGTTTCGTCGACCTCGTCCGTCGTGTCGGTGACGAAATAGGTGTCGTCTCCAGCGCCTCCCGACATGACATCGGTTCCGGAACCGCCGTACAGCCGGTCGCTCCCCTCGCCACCGATGAGCGTATCGTCGCCTTCGTCGCCGTAGAGCCGGTCATCTCCGCCCAGGCCGTCTATCCAGTCATCCCCGCGTCGTCCATAGACGATGTCGTCGCCCGATGTCGCCATGCCTACGCCGATGATGTCGTTGCCGGCTGTGCCCTTGATCATGCGATGGGCTCCCTGGTTAGGAGCGCAGCATGCACCTCTGCCGGTTGCGCGCAAGGAGCAATGCTCACCCCGTCCCCGCCCGAGTCATTGAATTCTCTGGCAGGTTCGGGGCAGGGTCCTGGGGACAATCTCCCGCCTTTTGCCAACACGAAGCGCCGCTCATTGCGGCGCTTCGTGCCGTGTTTCAGTCCACGGCGGCCTGACCTTCGTCGCGATAGGCCCAGCAGGTGTCGGGCGGCAGGGTGAGGGCGACTTCGCCCGGCTGGTGGCGGGCCGCGGTACCGAGCTCCAGCACCTCGAGCTTCTGGCCGCCGAACTCGACGTCGTAGACGGTCTGCATGCCCTGGTAGCGGCGGTCGACGACCTTGCCGGTGAAAGCATTGGCCGGACCGCGTTCGCCAAGACGGATGTTTTCCGCGCGCAACGCGACACGCGCGGTATCGCCGGCAGCGAGCGGTTGCGGTGTCCAGGCCTCGATGCGGCCCGGGGCGCCGAGATCGATCGTCACGGTCTCGCCCTTGCGCTCCAGCACCTTGCCCAGCAGGAAGTTCGAGGCGCCGGTAAAGTTGGCGACGAACGAATCGGCCGGCCTGTTGTAGATCTCGCCCGGCGGCGCCATCTGCAGCAGCTTGCCGTTGCGCATGACCCCGATCCGGTCGCCCAGCACCACCGCTTCCGCCTGGTCGTGCGTGACGTAGAGGCCGGTCATGCCGGTCGCCTTCAGAATCCGGCGCAGCTCGTCGCGCAGGCGGATGCGCAGCTTGGCATCGAGGTTCGAGAGCGGCTCGTCGAGCAGCAGCAGCTGCGGTCGGTACACGAGGCTGCGGGCCAGGGCCACGCGCTGCATCTGACCGCCGGACAGCAGTGTGGCGGAACGGTCGGCATACTCACCGAGGCCGACAAGTTCGAGCGTCTCGCGCACCTTGGCGTCGATGTCGCCGCCGCCGCTGCGGCGGTGCTTCAGCGGATAGGCCACGTTCTGGCGAACCGTCATGTGCGGCCACACCGCATAGGACTGGAACACCATGCCGATGTCGCGCTCGCGCGGGCTGACCAGCACGCCGCGCTGCGGTTCGGAGACGACCCGGCCGCCGATCGAGATGCGGCCGCCGGTCGGATGCTCCAGCCCGGCGACGCAGCGCAGCGTCGTCGTCTTGCCGCATCCCGACGGGCCGAGGAGAACGACGATCTCCCCGGCCGGCACCTCGAAATTGACGTCGTCGACGGCGGGTTTGCCCGTGCCGAACTGCTTGACGAGGTGTTCGATGAGTAGGGCAGCGCTCACTGGCGGTAGCCGTAGGTCTTGTTCCACTCCTCGATCCAGGTCGCGCGGAGCTTGTCGAACTCCTCGAACTTCGGCACCCAGACCTTGACCGTCTTCGGATCCCAGCCCTTCGGATAGGCCGGCGGCTCCTTCAGCGATGTGATGTTGCCCAGCTTGTTGATCATGAAGGTCTGGCCTTCCTTGGACAGGCGCCAGTTCATGAACAGCTTGGCGGCGTTCGGGCTCTTCGACGCCTTGGTGACGCCGTCGGCATAGGGAACGATCGGCACGCCCTCGGGCGCGAAGATCGCCTCGGCCGGCGCCCCCTCGGCGATCTTGGTGTAGATGATGTTGTAGAGCAGCGGGGCGATCGAGACCTCGCCGCGGACGAGCGCGTCGGAGCAGGGGGCGCCGGAGGGATAAAGCGAGATGCCGAGCGCGGCCTGCTTCTTCCAGTAGTCCTCGCCCAGCACCTGGCGCTCGAACATGATGCGCGTCCAGGTCGTGCCGCCCGACGGCCCGATCACCTGGCCGATCTGCTTGTCCTTGTATTCCGGCTTCAGCAGATCCATCCAGGTCTTGGGCGGGTTCTTCACCAGCTGGGTATTGTAGGCGATCGCCCAGCCCAGCGTGGCGCTCGGCCACAGCTTCGGCGAGACGAGTGCATCCGGCCGGTAGTCGGCGGCGTTCGGCGGCGCATAGTCCTGGAACAGGTCGGCCATCTCCAGCATCAGGCCGCGGTCGGAGTGATTGACCACGTCGGCCGCGAGCTTGCCGGCCGCCGCTTCGGTCTTGATGCGCTGGATGAGCTGACCGCCCGGGGCGCGCACCATCGCGACCTTGATCTTCGGGAAGCGCTTGTTGAACTCCTTGATGACCTCCTGCTGGGTCTCGGCGAAGTCGGCCGTGTAGAAGGTCATCGTGCCCTCCTTCTCGGCTGCCGCGATCAGCTCCTTCGAGCCGAACGGATCCTGCTGGGCCTGCGACGGCGCGGCGAAGCCCGCGGCGGCAGTGCCGGCGAGGCCGGCCAGTACGGTTCTGCGCTTCATGGTCATTTCCTCCATTTTCCCCAATTGTCCCCGATCTTCATTCGCGCGCCGTCAGCCGGCGCGGGCGCTGCCCTGGGCCGCGCCGCGCGACAGCCAGTTCGTGATGCCGAGCAGGACCGCGAGGATCACGGTCTGCACCAGGCTGAAGGCGGCGGTCTTGCCGACGTTTCCGCCCTCGTAATAGTCGAGCAGCAGCACCGCCATCACGGTGGTGTTGCTGGTGTAGAGGAACAGCGACGAGCCGAGCTCGCGCACCGCCAGCACGAAGAGGAGCGTCATCGCGGCGACGACACCCGGCTTGGCCAGCGGCAGCATGATGCTCCGGATCGTGCCGAGCAGGCTGCGACCGCAGATCCACGACGCTTCCTCCAGCTCCTTGTGGATCTGCATGAAGGAGGTCGAGAGTGCCTTCACCGTGTCCGGGATGAAGCGCGCAACGAAGGCCAGTGCCAGGATGGTCAGCGTGCCGTAGAGCCCGCCCGGCAGGCCGATCCAGGCCCACAGATAGGCCACGCCGACGACCAGGCCGGGAATCGCCACCGGTATGGTCGACAGGAGGTCGATCAGGCGCCGGCCCGGCACCTGGGTGCGGTTGATGGTGTAGCCGATCGCGAAAGCCAGGATGCCACCCACCACCGCCGTGATGACGCCGACCTTCAGCGTGTTCCAGATCGACAGCATGGTGAGCGGATTGTCGAACACCGAGGCGTAGTGCGACCAGCCATATGCCTTCATGTCGAACACAGCCGCGAAATCCTTGAAGAACAGGAACTTGCGGGTGGAGGCGATGATCAGCGCGACGGTCGGCAGGATGACGACGATGAAAAGATAGGCGAGCGCGAGGCCGAACGTGAACCAGCGCCACGGACCGAGATTGAGGCTGCGCGGCCGGAAGGCCTTGCCGGCGACTGTGGCGAAACTCTTGCCTGACAGCACGCGCTGCTGGGCCCAGACGAGGATCGCGGTCACGAGCATCAGCAGGATCGCGACGGCGGCCGCCGTGTTGTAGAGCGGCGGACTCCAGGCGGTCAGCTTGAAGATGTAGGTCGTGAGCACATTGATGTTGGCCGGCGTGCCCAGGGCCGCCGGGATACCGTAGATGCCCAGCATGACCACGAAGGAAAGCAGCGAGCCCGCCAGGATGGCCGGCGCGATCAGCGGGAAGGTCACCGTGAAGAGCGTCGTGAAGGCGCTGGCCCCGGAGACTTCGGACGCTTCTTCCAGGCTCGGGTCCATGTTGCGCAGCGCCGAGGCCGTGAACATGTACACGTACGGCGCATAGTAGAAACCGAAGACCAGGATGAGGCCCGACATGGAATAGAAGTCGAAGCGGAAATCGATTCCCATCCATTTCAGCGCGGTGTTGAGCAAGCCGGTCTTGGGTGAGCCCAGGATGCTCCAGGCGACGCCGGCAACCAGCGGCGGCACGAACAGCGGGATCATGCTGGCGCCGGCGATGAAGCTGCGGAATGGTGTGTCGGTGCGGACCACGATCCAGGAGAAGGCGAGGCCGATGACCACCGCAAGCGCCGTGCCCCCGCCGCAGGCGACGAGCGCGTTCACGAACGCGAGATGCACGTTCTCGTTGGCGAGCACGGTGACGAAATGCTCGAGCGAGGGATTGAACTTGCCGAACCCGTCGATCACCGGATTGGAATCGCTCACCGCGCCGAAGATCAGCATCAGCAGCGGATAGACCACCAGGAAGGTGAGAATGACCAGCAAGGCGCCGACCCAGAGCGGCGCGGCCCACCGGCGCGCGGCAGGTGCGGCGTTCGTGGTCGCAGGCAAAGCGGCAGCACTCGTCGCCGTCAACGCGTTCTTCCTCCCGGTTCGTCCGCAGCCCACAGTGCATGCGGCTTCTTCATTAAGTCTGCGACCGTAGCCCATCCGCGATGGCGACGCCACGCCTTGGTGATGCGCGGAGTCGTCGCCCGCGCGTGTGCAGTTCCGCTAGCGGTCTCCGTTCACCCCGGTGAGGAAGCGCTCCGAGTAGGAGTTCATGATCTGCTGCCAACTCGTCCGCGTGCCGCGCGCCGACCAGTCGAAGATCGGCCTCAGCGTCTTCGCCGTGAAGTCGGTCATCGAGCCGAAGGAGCCGGTGATGCCGTTGGTGATGATGTTGGCGTTGCGCGTTCCTTCGGGATCGGCCGGTGTGGCCTTGGCCGCGAAGTAGGAGAGATTGTAGTAGCTGTAGCTCGAGCAGCCGAAGAACGCGTAGATCTGATACTGATCCTTGTTCATCCGAATCGGCGCGCCGATCTGCTCGCCCATGTAGGTTAGATCCAGCAGGCCGACGCGGGAGTGTCCCGCATAGAGAAACACCGAACCGCGTTCCGCGGCCTCCTTGGCCATGCAGAAGAACGCGACGCTGTCCTCGCCGATGTTGGTGACGCCCCAGAAGAGGCGAACCACGAGTTTGCGGGCGCCGTCGGTGCGGACATATTCCTCGACATGGCCCGGCGAGGCGGCGAGCGACCTGGTGTTGCCGCAATCGCGCTCGCGCTCGGCCACCGGAACGGTGCGGCCCGCGAAACCCTGGCTCACGAGGAACTTGCGGATGTCGCGGTAATTGCCGGCGTTGTAGTCGCTGTTCTTGTCAGGCGAAACATTGCCGTTCCGATCCTCGTCGGCCCCGAAGGTCAGCACGAACCGGATCTCGCCGCTTGCATTGGCCAGCCGCTCGTAGGCGGGCGCCGAATTGGCGGTATTTGGGCGCTTGGCGAGGATCGTGGCGTCCGACGTGGTGTAGTCGGTGCCGTCAACCAGCGGGCAGCCCTTGTTCAGCGGCGCCCAGAAGTACGCCATGCGGTACTTCTCGCCCCAACTGAAGCACTTGTCGGTGGATCGATCCCAGACCTCGTCGAGGTTGAGCGGGAGGCGGATCTTCACGGTATCCTGGAGCGCATTGTCGAGGACGAAGGTGCCGGTGTAGCGGTAGCGGACATAGTGTTTGCCGGTCTTGTCGTCGCGTTGCCGGCCGAGAATGTCGACCTTCGCATCGTTCTTGGCGGCGGCCTTCTTCGGCGCGGCCTGCAGGGGGCCGGCGAGATAGAGGAGCTGCCGGTTGATGTAGGAGGGAAGGAGAATGTAGTCGGGCGTGTCCGCGGCGATCTCGACTTTGCTCTCGAAGCTGACCTCCGCCTCGTAGGAGTCCTTCGAGTAGTAGGCGAAGGCCGGGGAAGCGGCGAGCGTCAACAGGCAGCCGGAAACGGCCACCGACATCAGGCGAGTGAGCATGGTTCGACCGTAGCCCTTCGTGGCTTGCGACGTTAATTTGTCGGGATGAAACTGAGAACGCACGACCGTTACGACTACGTCCCCCTGCGGGGCCGTGCCGATTACACTTGGCCGGCAGGCCGACGACTCGCCGTCTATTTTGCCCTCAATCTCGAGCATTTTTCCTACGGCGAGGGGCTGGGAGCCGAGCTGGCACCGGGTGGTCCACATCCCGACATTCTCAACTATGCATGGCGCGATTATGGCAATCGCGTCGGCGCTTGGTACATGCTCGACGCCTTCGATGCGCTGCGGCTGCCCATGGCGGCTTTGGTCAACAGCGCGATGTACGACTACGCCCCGGAACTGGTTGCCGCCTGCCGGGCGCGCGGCGACGAGATCGTGGGACATGGCCGCACCAATGCGGAACGCCAGGGGGTGCTTCCAGAGGCGGACGAGCGGGCGTTGATCGCCGAGGCGACGTCGCGCCTGGCGGGGGCGGAGGGACGGCCGCCGGAAGGCTGGCTGGGGCCGTGGATTTCACACAGCCATGTCACGCCCGACCTGCTGGCCGAAGCCGGTTATCGCTACCTGCTTGACTGGTGCATGGACGACCAGCCGATCTGGTTCCGCTGCCGCGGTGGCAGGCGCATTCTCGCGGTGCCCTATCCCCAGGAAGTGAACGACATTCCCCAGATCGCCGGCCGCAAGATCGGCGGGGAAGCCTTTGCCGACATCATCGTCGACCACTTCGATGAAATGCTCGAGCTTTCCCAGGAGCGGCCGCTGGTGATGGGCGTGGCGTTGCACGCCTATCTCGTCGGCCAGCCGCACCGGCTGCGACACCTCAAGCGCGCCCTGCGCCACATCGCGAAACATCGCGACCGCATCTGGCTGACGACACCGGGCGCCATCGCCCGGCATTGCCAAACGCTTCCTGCCGGCATCGTTCCATAAGGACTCCCATGCGTCTGTTCACCGCCACGCTTGCGACCGAGACGAACACTTTCTCCCCTTTGCCGACCAGCCTGGAGAACTATCGCGAGTCGGTGTTCTTTCGGGCGGGTGAGCATCCGACCGATGCGCCGCGCATGTGCACCGCACCGCTGTTCGTGGCGCGCGCGCGGGCCGATGCGGAAGGCTTCGAGCTGATCGAGGGAAGCTGCTTCGCCGCCAGCCCGGCCGGCACCACCAACCGCGCCGACTACGAGACCATGCGCGACGAAATCCTGGGCCAGCTCGAGGCGGCGCTGCCGGTCGACGGCCTGCTGCTGGGGCTGCATGGCGCGATGGTGGCGCATGGCTACGACGACGTCGAAGGCGACATCATCGAGCGATGCCGAGCCCTCGTCGGACCGAAATGCGTGATCGGCGTCGAACTCGACCCGCACTGCCATCTGACGATGAAGCGCGTGTCCAACGCCGACATCATCGTCCTCTACAAGGAGTTTCCCCATACGGACGTGGTCGAGCGGGCGGGGGACATGCTCGATCTCGTCCTGGCGACTTTGCGCGGCACGGTGAAGCCCGTCACTTCGGTCTACGACTGCCGCCAGATCCAGAGCTATCCGACGACGATCCAGCCGATGCGCGGCATCGTCGACCGCATCATGGCGATGGAGGGCAAGGACGGGATCCTGTCGGTCTCGATCGCGCACTGTTTTCCCTATGGCGACGTGCCCGAGATCGGCACGCGCGTGCTGGTGATTGCCGACGGCGACAAGCAGAAGGCCGATGCGCTGGCGACCCAGCTGGGCGAGGAGCTGGTGGGCCTGCGCGGCAAGACGGCGCCGCAATCCCTCGGAATCGCCGCCGGCATCGACGAAGGCGTGGCCTTCAACGACCTGCCGGTCGTGATCGCCGATCCGTCGGACAATGCCGGCGGCGGGGCGCCGTCGGACAATACCGACATCCTGAAGCACCTGATCGAGAAGAATGTCGAAAGTGCCTGCCTCGGCCCGATCTGGGATCCGATCGCCGTTCGCATCTGTTTCGATGCCGGCCTTGGGGCACGCATCGGTCTGCGGTTCGGCGGTAAGATCGCGCCAAGTTCCGGCCAGCCGGTCGATGCCGAGGTCGAGATCATCGGCCTGAAGCGCAATGCCTGGCAGAAATTCGGGCCGACGCAGGTGCCCGTAGGCGATTGCGCGGCGGTGCGCATCGGCGGCGTCGAGGTCGTGCTGATCAGCAAGCGCACGCAGGCGACCGGGCTCGAACTGTTCACCAATCTCGGCATCGATCCGATGCAACGCAAGCTCGTGGTCGTGAAGTCGACCAACCACTTCATGGCGGCCTACGGCCCGATCGCCAAGAAGGTGATCTACGTCGAATCGAGCGGCCCGCTGCCGCGCGATCATCGCAAGGTACCGTACAGGAAGGCCGAGCGCCCGATCTGGCCGCTCGACGCCGATGCCACGCCACGCGGTCTGATCTACTAGCGGCGAAGCTGGACAAAGCCGAGCGCCGGTTTGCATACTCTCTGCGGGGAGTAAGGGAGGATCAGGAATGTTCAAACGCATCTTGGCAGGCGCGTTCGCGCTGGCCGTTCCCTTCGCCACGGGCCAGGCGCTGGCGCAGGAGAAGGTGCTTAAGGCCGTGATGCACGCCGACGTCCGCGTGATCGATCCGGTCTGGACGACGCAGACGATCGCCAACATCCATGGCGCGTTGGTCTACGACACGCTGTTCGGCAACGACGCCAACCAGAAGCCGCAGCCCCAGATGGTCGGCAAATACGAAGTCAGTTCCGACAAGCTCACCTACACTTTCACCCTGCGCGACGGACTGAAGTTCCACGACGGCTCCCCGGTTACGACCAAGGACGTCATCGCTTCGCTGAAGCGGTGGGGCGCCAAGGATGGCGTCGGGCAACGCCTGATGGGCTTCGTGACCAAGATGGAGCCGGTGGACGACAAGACGTTCACGATGGTTCTGAAGGAGCCGTACGGCATGGTGCTCGAGTCGCTGGGCAAAAGCAGCAGCTCGATCCCCGCCATCATGCGGGAGAAGGACGCGCTCACCGACCCGCAGCAGCAGGTCAAGGAGTCGGTGGGCTCGGGCCCGTATGTCTTCGCCAAGGACCAGTGGGTGCCCGGCAGCAAGGCGGTCTACCTCAAGAACAAGGACTACCAGCCGCGCACCGAGGCGCCGTCGTCCTTTGCCGGCGCCAAGGTTCCCGGCGTCGATCGCATCGAGCTGGTCTGGATCTCCGATCCGCAGACCGCGATGTCGGCGCTGGTCAACGGCGAGATCGATTTCTACGAGGCACCGCCCAACGACTTCCTGCCGATGCTTGAGAAGGCGCGCGGCGTGAAACTTCTGAAGACCGGGAAGATCGACAGCACCCAGGGCTTCATCCGCCTCAACCATCTCCAGCCGCCGTTCGACAACGTGAAGGCGCGTCAGGCGATGTACTATCTTATCAACCAGGAAGACTTCCTGCGCGCCATCGTCGGCAATCCGAAATACTACAAGGTCTGCCCGGCGCTGCTCACCTGCGGCGGTCCGTACGAGAGCGCCGCCGGCCGCGAGTGGATGAAGGAATACAATCCGAAGAAGGCGCTGCAGCTCCTCAAGGAGGCCGGCTACAAGGGCGAGCCGATCACCGTCCTGGCGGCGACCGATCATGCGACGATCACGCCGGCGACGCAGGTCCTGATTCAGGCGATGCGTGAGGCGGGCATCAACGTCGACGCGCAGTCGATGGACTGGGGTTCGGTCGTCAGCCGCCGCGCCAAGAAGGATCCGCCGGCCCAGGGCGGTTGGAACATCTTCGTCACCACGTCGGGCGGCGTCGGTTCGGCCAATCCGGTGCTGCATACCTGGATCGGTGCTGCCTGCGACAAGGGCCTGTTCGGCTGGCCCTGCGACGCCAAGATCGAGGAACTGCGCAACGCCTTCGGCATGGCGCAGACTGAGGAGGAGCGGAAGAGGATCGCCAACGAGCTGCAGGGCCGGGCGATGGAGCAGGTGGTCTACATCCCGTTCGGCCAGTGGGACACGCCGCTCGCCTATCGCGCCGACAAGATCGACGGTATCGTGCCGAACACGGGTCTCGCCGTGCTCTGGGGGATCACGAAGAAATAATGGCGCATCGAGTACGCGTAGCCGTCGCGCGCGGAGGGGCCTTGCCTGAGTTGAGCAAGGCCTCGGCATGACCGCTTACATCATCCGTCGCCTCTTCGCGACACTGCCCGTCATGGCCGTGGTGGCGTTGTTCGTCTTCTTCCTCCTGCGCTTCGCACCGGGCGATCCGGCGGCGATCATCGCCGGCGAGGATGCGACCGCCGAGGCGATCGCCGCGGTCCGCGCCAAGCTCGGCCTCGACAGGCCCATGGTCGAGCAGTTCTTCGTCTGGACGACCCAGCTCCTGCAGGGTGACATGGGCGTCTCGATCTTTTCCAACATGCCGGTGACGCGCCTGATCGGCCAGCGTCTCGAGCCGACCGTGGCGCTCACGCTCTCGACCCTCTTCGTGGCGGTGGCGCTGGCCATTCCCATCGGCGTGGTCGCGGCTTGGAAGGCGCGCAAGCTGGTCGACCGCCTGGTCATGGGCTTTGCCGTGCTGGGATTCGCCATGCCGGGCTTCGTCCTGGCCTATATCCTGATCTACTTCTTCGCCGTTCAGTGGCAGCTCCTGCCGGTCCAGGGCTACCAGCCGATCAGGGAAGGGCTCTGGCCCTTCGCCGAAAGCCTGATCCTGCCGTCGGTGGCACTCGGCATCACCTACATGGCGCTGATCGCGCGCATCACGCGGGCCTCGATGCTCGAGGTCCTCGCACAGGACTACATCCGGACGGCCAATTCGAAGGGGCTGGCGACCGACCGCGTGCTGCTGCTGCATGCGCTGAAGAACGCCGCCGTTCCGATCATCACGGTGATCGGCATAGGCATCGCGCTCCTGATCTCGGGCGTCGTCATCACCGAGACGGTGTTCAATATCCCGGGGCTCGGCCGCCTGACCGTCGACGCGGTGCTGAAGCGCGACTATCCGGTGGTGCAGGGGCTGATCCTGGTGTTTGCCGGCGCCAAGGTGCTGGTGAACCTCGTCATCGACATCTCCTACGCCTTCCTCGATCCGCGGATCCGGTACTGACATGGCCGTCGTTGCAGACGATCTCGCTCTTGGGCCCGTCCGGCGGTTCTCCCTATGGACCGCCGTACGGCGCAATCCCACCATCGCCATCGGCTCCGGGCTGCTCGCGATCCTGATCGTGATGGCGGTCTTCGCGCCGGTGATCGCCACCAACGATCCTTTCAAGATCGCGCCGGTCAACCGGCTGCGCCCGCCGTCGGAGCGCTGGTGGTTCGGCACCGACCAGTTCGGCCGCGACGTCTTCTCGCGCACCGTCTACGGCGCCCGGGTATCGCTGATCGTCGGCCTGTCCGTGGCGGCCTTCGCCAGCATCCTGGGGCTGGCGCTCGGCCTTGCCTGTGGCTATTTCCGGCGGATCGACGCCGTCGTCATGCGCATCATGGACGGGCTGATGGCGATCCCCTCGATCCTGCTGGCCATCGCGCTGATCACCCTGGCGCGGCCGGGCCTCGGCATCGTCATCGTGGCCATCGTGATCCCGGAAGTGCCGCGCATCGTGCGGGTGGTGCGCGCCGTCGTGCTCTCCATCCGCTCGCAGCCCTATATCGAGAGCGCCATTGCGGGCGGCACGAAGAACTGGAAGCTGCTCACACGCCATATCCTGCCCAACACTTTGGCGCCGCTGATCGTCCAGTCGACCTATGTCTGCGCCTCCGCGATGCTGATCGAAGCGAGCCTGAGCTTCCTGGGCGCCGGTGTGCCGCCGGAGGTCCCGAGCTGGGGCAACATCATTGCCCAGGGCCGCACCTTCTTCCAGATCGCGCCCTGGACCATCATGATTCCGGGCGCCTTCCTCGCCGTCACCGTGCTGGCGGTGAACCTGCTGGGTGACGGCCTGCGCGACCGGCTCGACCCGCGCCTGGCGAGGCGCCTGTGAGCGGCGCTCCGGGCCCGATCCTCGAAGTCCGCGACCTGCACACGCAGTTCCGCACCCTCGACGGCGTGGTGCGCGCCGTCGACGGCGTGTCGTTCGACGTGGCGCGCGGCGAGACGCTGGGCATCGTGGGCGAATCGGGCTGCGGCAAGTCGGTGACCGCGATGTCGATCCTGCGGCTGATCCCGCCCGAGACCGGCCG
>CAZPOS010000108.1:4162-16544 GCA_964588065.1 uncultured Reyranella sp. | reverse complement strand
CCTTTTTGCAGAGCGCGATCAGCTCCGCGACGCTGTTCGCCGGCAGCGACGGCGTCACGCCCAGCAGGTTGGCGAGGGTCGCCACGCGCGAGATCGCGACGATCTCCTTGTCCGGATTGTAAGGCAGCCTGCTGTAGAGCATCGGATTCAGCGTATGGCTGGCCACCGATATGAGGCCGATCGTGTAGCCGTCAGGCGCCGCGCGCGCGAGTTCGACCGTGCCGATGTTGCCGCCCGCCCCACCCTTGTTCTCGACCACGAAGGTCTGGCCGAGGCTCTTGGAGAGTTGATCGCACATCAGCCGGCTCACCGTATCGGTGCCGCCGCCGGGTGCGAAGGGGCAGATGAACTTCACCGTCTTGGTCGGCCACGCCCCCTGGCCCCGTGCAACGGCGGGAACGATCGACGGCGCGGCAAGGGCCGCGACGAGCAGGCTCCGTCTCTTCATGGCGTTTCCCCGATTTGTGTTTTTTTCTTTTCAGACACCTCAGCGTAACCTCGCCGGGTAATCTGTCCAGATGGCTGAACCTCAGAGCGTCCAGGGCTACATCGACCAGACCCCGTCATGGCCCGACGGGACCCCCACCCCCAGCGTACCGATGACCCAGATGCAGTGGCGCATCTGGACGCTCGCCACCGCCGGAAAATTCTTCGAGGGCCTGGTCGTGTTCATGACCGGCGTTGCCTTGCCGCTGATCGTCGAGGAGTTCGGCCTGTCGCCGGCGGGCAAGGGCCTGGTGAGCGCCGCCACCCTGGCGGGCATCATGATCGGCGCCATTACGCTGGGGGGCCTGTCGGACACCTACGGCCGCCGCCGCATGTTCGTGATCGAGATGCTGGTGTTCGTCGTCTTCCTGGCCGGCCTGACCGTGGCGCCGAGCTTCGGCTGGCTGGTCTTCTTCCTGTTCGGCGTCGGCCTGGCGCTGGGATGCGACTATCCGACGGCACACCTCGTGATCTCCGAGAGCATTCCCAGCCGCGATCGCGGCAAGCTGGTGCTGGGCGCCTTCGCCTTCCAGGCGATCGGCGCCCTCGTGGGCACGGCGGTGGGCTACGCGATCCTGACCTTCGAACCCTCGCTCGAGGCCTGGCGGTGGATGTACGCCACCGCGATCGTGCCGGCCGCCTTCGTCGTCGTTGCCCGGCTGTTCGTGAGCGACAGCGGCCAGTGGCTGGTGAGCCGGGGGCGCCGCGCCGAGGCCGAGCGCGAGCTGCGGCGGCTGCTGAAGCGCAAGCCGCAGTATCCCAAGCAGGTGCGCCTGGCCGGAAGCGACGATTCGGCCCATCACAGCCACCATCGGCGCGGCCGCTGGAGCGACCTGTTCAGCCGGAAGAACCGGCGCGCCACGATCCTGGCCTCCGTACCCTGGTTCCTGCAGGACCTCGGGACCTATGGAATCGGCATCTTCACGCCGACGATCCTCGCCCACACGATCGGCCACGAGATCACCCATGCGCACAATGTGTCGGCGATCGTCGCGCGCGACCTCGAAGGCGCGAAGGGCGCGGCGCTGGTCGACACGCTGCTGATCGTGGGCATCCTCGCCGCCGTGCTGATGTCCGACCGGGTCGGCCGGATCCGGCTCCAGGTGCTGGGCTTCCTCGGCTGCGCCGCGGGGCTCGCGATGGCGGCGCTGCAGTCCCATTTGGAAGAGCCGGCTCGCACGATGCTGCTGTTCGGCGGCTTCATGCTCTTCAACTTCATGACCAACATCGGACCGAATGCGCAGACCTACCTGCTGGCCGGCGAGGTCTTCCCGACCCATATCCGCGGCAAGGGCGCAGGCTTCGCCGCGGCCTTCGCCAAGGTGGGCGCGGTCCTGACCGCCTTCATCTTCCCGGTGATCCTGGCCGAAGCCGGGACCGACGTCCTTCTGACCGGGCTCGTCTTCACCTCCCTCCTCGGCGCGCTGATCACCTGGTGGTTCCGCATCGAGACGGCTGGCGTCAATTTGGAAGAGATCGGACGCGAATAATCGGCCGCCGGACTTCGCCTCGGGGAGAGGGACGGCTAACCTCCGGCCAATGGACTCGCCGATCCGGGCGCTGTTGCGCTCGCCCGATTTCCTGAGACTGTGGCTGGTCGGCGCCTTCGCCAATGCGATGCGCTGGCTGGAACTGCTGGCGTCCGGCCTGTTCGCCTGGGAGGTCACGCACTCGGCCTTCGCCGTCACGGTCGTGGTCGCCTTGCGGCAGATCCCGCAGCTCCTGTTCGGCGCCTTCGCCGGCGCCATTTCGGAAGCCGTCAATCGCAAGCTGATCTTCATGCTGGCGCTGGTCATACCGGCCCTGATCTCGACCCTGCTCGCCTCGCTCGCCATCACGGGCCACCTCGAAGTCTGGCACGTGGCGCTGGGCAATCTGGTGTCCGGCACGATGTGGTCGACCGAAATGTCGACTCGTCGGCGCATGGTCGGCGAGGTCGCGGGGCCGCAACGGATCGTCAACGCCATCGCCCTCGACAGCGTCACGTCGGCGGCGACGCGCGCGGTGGGCCCGCTTCTGGGCGGCATCGCCTTCGAGTGGCTCGGAATGGGGGGCGCCTATACCGTAACCGCGCTGGTGCAATTGCTCGGCGCGTTCGCCATCGCCGGCCTGACGCACATCCAGGCGACACGGCCGGTCGACCTTCTGCGCATCCCGCACGAGATCGCCGAAGGGCTGCGCTTCGCCTGGACGCGGCCGACCATCCTGCTGGTCTTCGGCGTCACCATCGTCACGAACGCTTTCGCCTTCGCCTATTCGGGCCTGGTCGCACCGCTCGGCCAGGGCGAGTTCCACGTCTCGCCGGCGCTGGTGGGATTGCTCGCCGCCGGCGAGCCGCTGGGCGCACTGCTCGGCGGCGCACTGATCGCGGGGGGCCTCCTGCGCATGGACCGGCGTCTGGCCTTCGCCGGCGGCGCGGCGCTGTTCATGGTCGCGCTCGTCCTGATGGCCCTGTCGCCGTTCTACTGGCTGGCCTTCGCCCTGCTGGTGATCGGCGGCTTCGGGACGGCGGGCTTCGGCAACATGCAGTCGACGCTTATGCTGACCGAGGCGCCGCCCGAAATGCGCTCCCGGCTGATGGGGGTCGTGACCGTCTGTATCGGGACGGGCCCGCTCGGTCAGCTCGCGGCCGGCGGGTTGTCCGACGGACTCGGCGCCCGCGGCGCCGTCCTCGTGATGGCAGTCGCCGGTCTCGTCCTTACCGGCGCCATGGTGCTGGCGCTGCGCAGGAAGCACGCACCGCCAGCGACGTGACCTTGGCCCTGAGGCCTGGGATCACTTCAGGAACTTAAGGCACTCCCCGGCCGCTTCGGCGGCGGCACGCGCGTGATCCCGGGACATCGAGCCGCCCATCACCATGGGGCGGGCGACGCTGGTGAGCGCATCCTTGATGTCCGTCTGGGGCGTCATCGTAGGAGCCACCTTGCTGTACAGGAGCTGCCCGTCCTTGTTGAGCTGAGCCGAACAAGCCGCAGCGGCGGCCTGGTCGGCAGCCTGGGCGGCGGCCGGCAGAAGGGAAAGGCCGAGCAGGGGCAACAGAATGCGACGCATGACTTATTTCCTCGATATCTTGCTATCCTTGGCAGTATAGCGCGTCGGGCAGCGTATGGCATAGGCGTTGCCGTGGCGCAGCTGCGTCAGAAAGTACGGTGGCGTCTGAAGCTTCGTGTGATGCGCGGCAGATCAAATTGCATGCGCGTGTGATAAAAGACGGCAGAGACGCAGAACTTTGGCGACCGCGCGCGGCGCGAGGAACGGTGACGGTGCAGAACGGTGAACCCAGCGCGCTTACGGCTCAGAGCGGGGCGCTCCTACCCAAGCGACGTCGCGTGGACGGCCGGGCGCTCCGCAGCGAGCGCACCAAGCAGCTCATCATCGAAGCCTATCTGGAATTGCTGCCGGAGCGTCCGGAGGCGCCGACGGCTGCGCAGATCGCCCAGCGCGCCGGCTATTCCGTGCGATCGATCTTCGAGCGGTTCGACGATCTCCTGGCACTCACGATCGCGGCCACAGACTATGCCTTCGCGATAGAACAGGCACGCGCCACGCGCCAGCCCCGGACCGGTCCCCGGAGCGAGCGCCTGCGCTACAACGTCGAGAGACGTTCCGACATCTGCGAGCGGTGGCTCCCGCTGTGGCGGGTGCTGCTGCAGCATCGGAACGACTCGGAATTGGCTCGAGCACGGATCAAACGAATTCGCGATGCCATGTGGACAGGCTTCGCGATGAACTATCACGCCGAACTCGACCCCTTGCCGGAAGCGGAGCGCAAGGCGCTGCTGATCGCGCTGGAGCAGCTCACCGACTTCAAGAGCTGGGGCCGCATGCGCGAGCGCCATGGCCTTTCGATCGAGGAAGCACGTCGGGTCTGGATCGTGGCGATCGACCGGATTCTGCCTCCGACCCCAGCCGACGCGGCGCGCCCGGCAATGCCCTGAGGGTCAGGCCCGCACGACCGCCTTGATGGCGAGCGGGGGCTTTCCGGACTTCTCCGCGACCTCGCGATCCTGCTCCTCGATGATGCCACGGGCGGGCAGGTCCTTGTCCGGCCCTTCGAGGGCTTCGAGGGGCACGCGGCGATTCGAACGCTGGCTGCCGTCTTCATAGGTGACGTTGAACAGCACGAATTCCGTACGCTTGCTGGACTTCTTGCCCATGGGAGCCTCGCGATCTTGCCGGTCCGTCGACCCAATGAATCAGTTTCAGCGCTCCCCGTCGGGGCCGCGTACGCGAAGCTCGCCGCCCGGCAGGCTCGGTCTCCGGAACGAAAAACCCCGCACCCAGTGGGTGCGGGGCCATCTCTCGTTGCTGAACGTGGCCGCCGTGACCGGCAGCCGCCTGATCAGCCGACAGACTTCAGATGGTCAGCAGACATCTTGCCGCTGCGACGATCGGAGACGAGTTCGTACTCGACCTTCTGACCTTCGTTCAGCGTGCCCATGCCGGCGCGCTCGACGGCGCTGATGTGCACGAAGGCATCGGCACCGCCGTTGTCCGGCTGGATGAAGCCGAAGCCCTTCTGAATGTTGAACCACTTCACGGTTCCCGTCGCCATGGGTAACCCTTTCACTACTTTAGATATGCTGAACCGCGCGGCGCCCCACACAAAAAGGGAACGCGCAGCCGGCCGTCGAATTCGCACTGGTTTTCGGGATCAAAGTTCGTGGAGCGGGCTGCCGGCGAGGCCGGAAACGCGGACCAAATCGTCTGTCCGTCTATCGACTGCCTGCATATGGCCTCTTGCGGGGGCTTTTGCAAGGACCGATTGGCCGCACTGCGGACCCGGACTAGGCTTCGATCCGCAGCGGTTTCAGGGAGGGTGTCTTGGCAGATCATCCAGACGTGCTGATTTCCGGAGCTGGCCCGGTCGGCCTGACGCTCGCCAACGAACTCGTCCGCACGGGCGTCCGGGTGCGCATCGTCGACAAGGCGGCGAAGCGGACCGACAAGTCGAAGGCGCTCGTCCTGTGGAGCCGCACGCTCGAACTGTTCGACGATGCGGGTTACGCCTCGGACTTCATGGCCGCCGGCATGCAAGCGCACGGTGCGCGGATCTCGACCGGCACGGAGGTGGTGGCCCGGGTTTCGTTCGACGTGATCGACAGCCGCTTCGCCTATGCCCTGATGATCGCGCAAAGCGAGACCGAACGTGTGCTGGAAGAGCGATTGGCCGCTTCCGGCGTGACGGTCGAACGCGAGGTCGAACTGACCGGGTTCACCGACACGGGCTCATCGGTCGAAGCCACGCTCTCCCGCACCGACGGTGCCCGGGAGACGGTCGAAGCGGGGTGGCTGGTCGGCTGCGACGGCGCTCACTCGGCGGTCCGGCACGGGCTCGGCTTCGAATTCGAGGGCTCGACGCTGCAATCGCACTGGGTGCTGGCCGATGGCCATGTCTCCGGCCTCAGCCCCGCCGACCACCTGCACATCTTCTGGCACCGCGACGGTATCCTCGCCTTCTTTCCGATCGGCGGCGACCGCTGGCGTGTGATCGCCGATCTCGGACCGGCCCGGGACGGCGAGTCTCATCCAGATCCGACGCTTGCTGAGATCAACGAACTGATGGCGCGCCGCGGTTCGCCCGGGATCGTCATGTCCGACCCGGTCTGGCTGGCCGCGTTCCGCATCAACGAACGCAAGGTCAGGGACTACGCAAGGGGCCGTGTGTTCCTGGCCGGCGACGCCGCGCACATCCACAGTCCGGCGGGCGGCCAGGGCATGAACACGGGCATGCAGGACGCGTTCAATCTCGCCTGGAAGCTCACGCTCGTGATCGAGGGGGCGGCGAACCCGTCGCTGCTCGACAGCTACTCGCCGGAACGCAGCGCCGTCGGGGAACGCGTGCTGAGGAATGCCGGCCTGATGACCGAAGCGGCGACCCTCAGGAACCCACTGCTGCAGACTGTGCGGAATGCGATCCTGCGGTTCGCCGCGGGCTTTCCGCAGATCCGGCACAGGGTCGCCGACCAGCTTGCCGAAATGGATATCGGTTATCCGGACAGCCCCCTCACTGCCCGAACCACCGGGGTTCCGGACGGCCCCAAGCCGGGGGAACGCTGGCCGCACCGCCTCCCCGAGGGCGCGGGCGGCCGCAGGTTCACGGCGCTGGGTCCCGCCGCCGTCGTGACGGATCTGGCGACAAGATATCCCCGACTGGTGACGGCCGTGCCCGGCGACCATGCGCTGCGGCTCATCCGGCCCGACGGCTATGTCGGCTTCGCGGGCTCGTCTGCCGACGCCGCGCGGGCGGAAGCCTATCTGGCCGCTCTGGTCTGATGCACCGGGCAGGCCATCCGGAACGTCTCGCAGGGCCAATCGTTGGACGGCCTGACCTGCACCCCCTGGAGACGCTCGATGTCCGACGGCCTCACGAACCCGCCCGCGCTCGCGATCGCGACCGACATGGTCTGCCACATCATCGTGAAGGCCCGCGAATTCGACGTGCAGGACGTCGAAACCGACCCTGATTCCGGCTCCAATGCCGCCGACGACGGCGGAATCTCGACCCTGGAGGAGCATGACGACGATCCGACCCAGGCCGAACTCGTGGCCTTCATCGAAGCCCTCGACGAGGACGAGCAGGTCGACCTGGTGGCCCTGCTGTGGCTCGGCCGGGGCGACGGCGACCTGGAAGACTGGGAGGATCTCCGCACCCAGGCCCGGGACGCGCGCAACGAGCGCACCTCGGCCTATCTGCTCGGACAGCCCCTGCTCGCCGACCATCTGGCGGACGGCCTCTCGGCGCTAGGCCTGTCCTGCGAGGACTTCGAGAAGGATCACCTCTAGCCGCTGGTTCAGGGCATGGTTCCGTGCGGCCGCTTCTCGCCCGGTCGCACGCGCCGATCCTCGTCTTCCGGCCTGACCTTCCTGGGCGTGTCGCCGTCGCGCCGGGGCACGCGCTCCCCGAGTTCGGTCGCGCGCTCGATATCGACATTGTCCCGCTCGCGGGGCTTGGGATCGGAATCCTGGTTCATGTCGTCCTCCTCGTTGCACGTCGAACGGGGAGGAGACTGGCAGGTTGCGCAGGAGCCGCCTCAGCGGCGACGGCGTGATTTCGGTCGCGAGGAGGCCGGGACGACCTCGTCACGGTCGAGGTTGTCGTACTCCTCGTCCATCAGGCGGTAATCCATGGTGAGCTCTTCGCCCGCCTCGATGTCGCGCAGGGCGTAGTAGGTCACGTCGCCGTCGTCGGAGGCGATGTTCGGATCGGCCGAGTGGTTCATGTACCAGCCGGTCGAGATGCGCAGGAAATCGAGCGGCACCCAGTAGCCGCGCGCGGTCCGGATGCCGAACCGCTTGATCAGCTTCACCTGCGGCGAGGCATGCGCCCTCGCGACCGGGATGAAGCGGCTGTCCTTGCCGTCCCACACCCGGACCAGTTCGTCCTTCCGGATGTCGATATCGGCGAAGCAGCCGAGACCGTGGATCGAGGAGGCGCCGAGATAGACGAACGCCTTGCTGGTCCTGCGCTTCATGGGCTGACGTCAGGCCTTCACGATGAACGGCTTCGCCGCGGCATCGTAGTCGGCATAGCCGAGCATCGCGCGCAGATCGGCCGGCGACAGCGCGCTCTTGCTCTCCGCCTCGCCGGCCTTGAGCGCGGCCAAGCCCGCCTTCATGCCGGCGGCGGCGGGCGACAGCATGCCGGTCGGATAGGTGCCGATCTTGAAGCCGAGCGCGAGGGCTTCGGTCTGCGAAGGCGTGGCGCGCGGCGCGCCGGGGGACAGCACCGCGAACGACGGACGCCCCTTGGCGGCGGCGATGCCGCGCCTGATCTCCTCGTCGTCGGCCGGCGAGTCGAGGAACAGGATGTCGGCGCCTTCCTCGACATACATCTCGATTCGCGCCACCGCCTCGTCGATGCCCTGGGTCGGGCGGCAGTCGGTGCGCGCCAGCACCAGGATACCCGACTCCTTCGCCGCTTCGACGGCGGCGCGGATCTTCATGCGCGCTTCCTCGCGCGGCAGGCATGGCTTGCCCGCGGCGGTGAGGGCACGCGGCGTGATCTTGTCCTCGATCAGCACGGCAGCCGCCCCGGCCCGGCCGTAGGCGCGCACGGTGCGCTGGACGTTCATGGCATTGCCATAGCCGTGGTCGCCGTCGGAGAGGACGAGCAGGTCGGGCGCCGCACCGCGCACCATGTTGAAGGAATCGAACATCTCGCCGAACGAGACGAGGTCGAGATCGGGACCGCCCAGCCGGCTCGCCGCCACGCAGGATCCCGAGAGGAAGGCGGTCTTGAAGCCCTCGCCGTAGGTCAGCTTGGCCGTGAGGCCGTCCCACACCGCCGGCATGACGACGAGGCCGGGCTCGGCCAGCAGGGCGCGCAGACGCTGGGGGGCAGTGGTCAAGACGATCTCCTAGGGCTTCGCTGAAGGGCGGCGGACGATAGCAGACCGTGAAGCCGGGTCGACACCGCGATGCCCCGCGGGCGAGGGCTCGTTCGCTGCGCGGTCCGCCGGGGCGAGGTCAATCGCCCGCCTTCAACAGCAGCTTGCCGGCGACGCCTCGACCCTCCAGGCGGCGGTGCATGTCCGCCGCCTGGTCGAGCGGAAACACGCCCTCGATGGGCACTTTCAGCCAGCCGTCGACAAGACCCGCCATCACCTGGTCGACGCCTTCCTGCCATTCGGCCGACGACTGGTCGATATGGCCGAGGTGCAGGCGGGTGAAGGTCTGGGACCGCGGCAGGATGCGCTCGCGGATGTTCTTGAAGGGCTGGCCTTCGGCCTCGCCGATGCTGATGACGTGGCCGAGCGTCTTCACGACGCCGAAGGTGCGGTCGAGCATCGTGGCGCCATAGGAATCGATGGCGAGGTCGACGCCCTTGCCGCCGGTGAAGTCGAGCACCGCGCCCTCGAAATCCTCCTGCGAGGTCACGACGACCCGCGAGGCGCCGTAGGCCAGCGCCCTGGCCTCCTTGCCGGGCGTACCGGTCGTGCCGATCACGCGCGCCCCGGCATGGACGGCGAGCTGGGTGCACATCAGCCCGACCCCGCCGCCGATCGCATTCACCAGCACGGTCTCGCCGGGCCCGATGCCGCCGTAGATCGTCCACAGCATGTGCCAGGCCGTCAGCGCCTGGATCGGAAACGCCGCGCCCACGTCGAGGCCCACTGCATCGGGCAGCTTGATCAGGCCCTTGGCCGAGGCGATGCATTTCTCGGCATAGGCGCCGCCCTTCTCCGGAAACGTCGCGACGCGATCGCCCACCGCAATGCCCGTCACGCCCGGTCCCAGCGCGGCCACCGTACCGGAAACCTCGAAGCCCAGGATCATCGGATAGGTCATCGGATGCGGATAGATGCCCATGCGAACCTGCGTGTCCGCCCAGTTGCAGCCGGCATAGGCGACATCGAGCAGGACCTCGCCCGGACCGGGAACGGGATCGGGAAGATCGGCCAGCACCAGCTGCTCGGGTCCGCCCGTGGCATGGATGACGACGGCTTTCATGGTTTCCTCCCGCGACGGTATCGCGCGAGCCTTGCAGCTTCGGTGCCAGAAGCACGGCCGCGGGTATTCGCGCCGGCCTAACCCTTCTCCGCCAGCACTTCGCGCAACCGGGCCGTCGCCGCACGGCCGATTACGAGCGGATCGGTCATGCCTTCGAGCACGAGGCGGCTGATCGACCGCGCCGGCGATTCGAGCCGGCGCAAGCGGTCGAGATTGATCATCACCGACCGGCCGAGCCGCACGAACCGGCCCGGCGGCAGCACCGCCTCGAAATGCGCCAGCGTCCGCAGGATCATCACCGGCGGCTGCCCGGCCACGAACACGCGCACGAAGTCGCCATCGGCACAGATCGCCACGATCTCCCCCGGTGCGACGAGCAGCGTGCGGCGGGGCGTCCGGAGCTCGATGGTCCCGGGAGCAGGCGGACGGGCCGAGAGGGCAATCTCCCGCGCCGCACGCGCCAGCGCCCGCTCCAGGCGTGCCGGCTCGACCGGCTTCAGAAGGAAGTCGACGGCCTCGACGGCGAAAGCATCGACTGCGTGTTCGGCATAGGCGGTGACGAAGACGACGATCGGCCGGTGTTCCAGCGAGTCGAGCAGGTCGAACGCGTCCCGCCCGCCGCCCAGCTCGATGTCGAGCAGGACAAGGTCGGGGCGCAGGCCGGCAATCTCGCGGCGGGCGGCCTCGATACTGTCGGCCTCGCCGACGATCGCCACCTCTGGATGGGCCGCGAGCAGCCGCCGCAGGGCGCTGCGGGCCAGCGGCTCGTCATCGACGATCAGGACCCGCACGGCTCGCCCTTGAGTTCGAGCGTCGCGATCACTTTCTTGTCGCCGCCGGGCGCGCCGACCTCGCGTAGACTGAAGGCATGCCGGTCCGGATAGTGCAGCGCGAGCCGACGGCGCACGTTCTCCAACCCGATGCCAGCCCGCTGGCGGCGGGTCGACCGTCGCGTCGCGTCGAGCTGACCGGTGTTCTCGACTTCGATGTGAAGGGTGTCGCCCGCCAGGCCGATGTCGATCCGGAGATCGAGTCCATCGTCCCGCCTGCCGTGCTTCACGGCGTTCTCCACGAGCGGCTGCAGCAGGAAGCTCGCGATCCGACGTTGCGCCGACTCGGGCATCACGTCGAGGCGCGTATGCAAGCGGTTGCCGAAGCGCGCCCGCTGGACGCCGAGATAGGCCATCAGTCCGGCAACTTCGTTGGAGACCGTTACGACCGTGTGATCGATGCCATCGAGGGAGTGCCGCAGGTAGGCGGTGAGGTTGCGCAGCATCTCCAGAGCCGCGGCCGGATGCTCGGGAATCTCCTCGGCGAGACCATTCAGGGCGTTGAAGAGAAAATGCGGGTCGAGTTGGAGTCGCAGCTGCTCGAGCTCGGCGCGCAGGGCCTCGGCCTGCGCCCGCATCGCCTTGCGATGCTCGGCCTGCTCCGCCAGTTCGGCGCGCAGCCAGAAATAGGCGAGACTCCACCCCGCCAGCACGAAGAAGTAGTGCACGAGCGGGACCAGGAACTCCCCGGCTCCGCGATGATCGGGCGTCACGAGCCAGGGAAAGGCTTCGTGCGCAGCCACGATCGCGGTCGCCGTCAGCAGCGCACCGAGCAGGGAAAGCAGGCCGATCAGAGCCATGCCCGCGAGCGAAACGCGGGCCTCGAAGCGGCGCGAGACGTACACGGCGTGCATCGCCGTGGAGATCGTCACGAGGCAGAGAAGAATGAGTCCCGTCCGCGCGAAGGCGACGCCATAGCTGTGAAAGGCCACCCGCTGCGCCATGAGGTTGGCGATCGCGAAAAGTCCCCACCCCCCAAGCTGGGCTCGCCAGAACAGGGACAGGCCGTTCCATCGGGCAAGCAGGAATGCAGGAGCGTTCATGAACTCGGAACAAGGCAGCGGTCGTCGGGCGGAAGATTGGGCATTTGGCGAAGCGAGGCAAGCGCCGCCGCGGAACGGCGGGCGGGCGCGCCGTTCGCCGATTTTCCTGCCGCGTTCGTCGAATCGGGACGGGACCGCCAATTTACCGCCCGGGATTCGATGGCAACTGTGCAGACGTGCAATCGAGTGGAGGTAAGCCATGGCAACGGTGCGATATACGGTCAAGGACAACTGGGGCTCGGGCTTCATCGGCAACATGACGGTCGAAGGCGGCAGTTCCGGCACCGAGGGATGGACCGTCGAATTCGACGCCGGCTTCGCCATCACGAACATCTGGGGCGCCGAGATCGTCAGCCACGTCGGCACCCACTATGTCCTGCGCAACGTCTCCTACAATGCGAGCGTCCCGTCGGGAGGCAGCGTCACCTTCGGCTTCCAGGCGACTCCGGGTGCGACCGGCGGCACGTCGACGAGCGGCCTGTCGCTGAACGGTACGGGCGAAGCGCCCCTGCCCGCTCTCTCGGTGGGCGACGCGTCCATCGTCGAGGGCAACAGCGGCACCAAGCAGAT
>CAZPOS010000108.1:0-4152 GCA_964588065.1 uncultured Reyranella sp. | reverse complement strand
AATGCGAACGTCCCCTCGGGCGGGAGCGTCACCTTCGGTTTCCAGGCGGCTCCCGGCGCAACAGGCGGCACGGCGGCGACCGGCCTCTCGCTGAACGGCGCCGGCGAGGAGCCACCGCCGGTGCTGCCGACGATCTCGGTCGGCGACGCATCGATCGTCGAGGGCAACAGCGGCACCAAGCAGATGGTCTTCACGGTCAGCCTATCGCAGGCCGCCACGGGACCGGTGACGGTGAACTATGCGACCGCCGACGGCACCGCGACGGCCGGCCAGGACTACGTGGCCAAGTCCGGCACGATCACCTTCGCGGCCGGTGAAACGCAGAAAACCGTCAGCATCACGATCAACGGCGACAAGGTCGCCGAACGCGACGAATCCCTGACGCTGAAGCTGTCGGCACCGACCGGCGCCACCCTTGCCGATGCCACGGCTGCCGGCACGATCGTCACCGACGAGGTGATCGTTCCCAGGATCGCGATCGCCGATGCCGCGGTGAAGGAAGGCGACGACGGGACGCGCAATCTCGCGTTCACGGTCACGCTGTCGGAAGCCACGAGCGGGCCGGTCACCGTCACCTACGCCACGGCCGACGGCAGCGCGAAGGCCGGGCAGGACTACGTTGCCCGGACCGGCACCCTCACCTTCGCCGCCGGCGAGACGTCGAAGCTGATCAACATCGCCGTCTCGGGTGACAGCACCATCGAGGGCAACGAGACGCTCAAGATCGTCCTGACGTCGCCGGCGGGGGCCAAGATCGCCGACGGCACCGCGGTCGGCACGATCGTCAACGACGATGCGAGACTTTCGGTCGCCGATGCCACGGTCACGGAAGGCAACGGCGGCACCAGCACTCTGGCCTTCACCGTCACGCTCTCGGCCGCCGCCTCCGGGCCGGTCACGGTCGACTATGCCACCGGCAACGTGTCGGCCAAGGCCGGTCAGGACTACACGGCGCAGACGGGCACGCTGACCTTCGCCGCGGGCGAGACCTCGAAGGTGGTGAATATCCAGGTGACCGGCGACACGACGGTCGAAGCCAACGAGACGCTCAAGCTCACCCTCTCGTCGCCCGCCGGCGCGGTGATCAAGGACGGCGTCGCCGTCGGCACGATCGTCAACGACGACAGCACGACGCCGACCCTGCCGACGCTCAGCATCTCCGACGCCTCCGTGGTCGAGGGCAATCCCGGCACCGGCGCCGCGCCGGGCTGGCTCAGCACTTCAGGCAACCAAATTGTCGACTCGGCCGGCCACTCGGTACAGATCGCGGGCGTGAACTGGTTCGGCTTCGAGTCCTCGACGCTCGCGCCGCATGGGCTGTGGACCCGCGGCTACAAGGACATGATGGACCAGATGGTCGATCTCGGCTTCAACACCATCCGCCTGCCGTTCTCAAGCGAGATGCTGCACACGAGCGCGGCGCCGAACGGGATCGACTTCAACAAGAATCCCGATCTCAAGGGCCTGTCGGCGCTGCAGATCATGGACAAGATCGTCGACTATGCCGGCGAACTCGGGCTGAAGATCATTCTCGATCATCATCGCAGCGACTCGGGCGCCGGCACGTCCGAGAACGGCCTCTGGTACAACAGCCAGTACACGCAGGCGGCCTGGGTCGCCGACTGGAAGATGCTGGCGGCGCGCTACGCGGACGATCCCACCGTCATCGGCGCGGACCTGCACAACGAACCCTACAACGGCACGTGGGGCGGCGGCGGCGCGAAGGACTGGGCCCTGGCGGCTGAGACCGCCGGCAATGCCATCGGCACGGTCAACCCCAACTGGCTGATCTTCGTCGAGGGGGTCGGCACCTACAAGGGCGAGAGCTACTGGTGGGGCGGCAACCTGATGGGCGTGCGCGACCGGCCCATCGATCTCGCGCTCGACGGCAAGCTGGTCTACTCGGCGCACGACTATCCGAACTCCGTCTACAAGCAGCCCTGGTTCCAGGGCGCCGACTTCCCCGCGAACCTGCCCGCCAAGTTCGACCAGATGTGGGGCTATATCTACAAGGAAGGCATCGCGCCGGTGTGGATCGGCGAATTCGGCACCAAGCTGGTCGACCCGAAGGACGCGCCGTGGCTGGAAGCCATCACCTCCTATCTCGGCGGCGACTTCGACAATGACGGCACGTCCGACCTGGCACCCGGACAGGAAGGGCCGAGCTGGACCTTCTGGTCGTGGAATCCCAACTCCGGCGACACCGGCGGCATCCTGACCGACGACTGGACCGGCGTGAACCAGACCAAGATGGGTTACCTGACGCCCATCGAGTACCAGTTCCACGACGACACGAGCGACGGCTCGGGAACGGGCGGGCCGACCGCCACCTTCGTGCTCACCCTCTCCGAGGCCGCGACGCACGAGGTGACAGTGGACTACCAGACCGTCTACGGCGAGGCGGGCGCGGCGGACTTCGTCGCCAGCAACGGCCACGTGACCTTCGCGGCCGGGGAACAGAGCAAGACCATCACGATCGAGATCACGCCCGACCAACTGGTCGAGGGCAACGAGCATTTCGGCGTCGTACTGACCAATGCGGCGGGGGCCACCATCTCGCGGGCGACCGGTACGGCGACCATCGTCGACGACGATGCGGCGGTCGCGCCCACTCCGACGCCGACGCCCGCACAGAGCCCGGACGATGTCGATGCCGTGCTCGCGATCGTCAACTCCTGGTCCGGCGGCTTCAACGGCAGCGTAACGCTCGAGAATGACGGGACCAGCGACGTCACCGCCTGGCAGGTCAGGATCGAGACCAGCAACCAGATCACCGACATCTGGAATGCCGTCATCGTGTCGCACGATGCGAGCGGCTACGTCATCGGCAATACCTCGTACAACGGAACGATCGCTCACGATGGCGCAATCAGCTTCGGCTTCGTGGCCACGGGCATGCAGGATCCATCGGCGGTGAACATCGACCTGCTGCACGCCTGAGCGCGAGACGCCGCTTTTCGCCGGCGTCTCGCCCTGCAGTCCCGATGCATGCCGGGCGCTTCCGGTGATCTCTCCCAGTGCCTAAAATCGGCACCGGGAGGATTTTCGATGAAGTTCAGTTTCTCCGGCGAGCAGGAAGAATTCAGGACCAGCCTTCGCCGGTTTCTCGGCGAGCGCTCGCCCACCAAGGAGGTGCGGCGCCTGATGGAAACCGAGTCCGGATTCGAGCCCGCCGCCTGGCGCAAGCTCAACACCGAACTCGGCCTGACCGCGGTGCGTATCCCCGAGGCCTATGGCGGCCAGGGCTTCGGCTTCGGCGAACTCGGCATCGTGCTGGAGGAGATGGGCCGGGCGCTGCTCTGTGCGCCATTCTTCTCGACGGCCGTCCTCGCGACCGGCGCGATCCTGAACGCAGGCAGCGAAGACCAGAAGCAGGCCCTCCTCCCGGGCATCGCCTCGGGCGACACGATCGCCACGCTGGCCTGGGTCGAGGACCCCAACCATTGGGAAGGCTCGGCGACCCGGATGACGGCGACGCAAACCGGAAGCACGTGGAAGCTGGACGGCCACAAGAGCTACGTGCTGGACGGCCATACGGCCGATCTCATCGTCGTGCTGGCGCGCACGGCCGGCAGTTCGGGCGACGCCGGCCTGTCGCTGTTCATCGTCAAGGGCGACGCGCCGGGTCTTGAGCGCCGGAACCTCAAGGTGATGGACCCGACGCGCAAGCTGGCCCGGCTCGAGTTCAAGGGCGTCGAAGCGACCCTGCTGGGCGAGGCCGGCGCCGCCGCGGCGCCGTTCGCCCGCACCCTGGTCGAGGCAGCGGTCTGCCTGTCCAACGAAATGGCCGGCGTCTCCGAGCGGCTGCGCGAGGATGCACTGGCCTATGCGCAGATGCGCATGCAGTTCGGCCGGCCGATCGCCTCCTTCCAGTCGATGAAGCACAAGCAGGCCGACATGCTGGTCGACGTCGAGCTGGCCAAGTCGGCCGCCTACTATGCCGCCGCCGCCCTCGACGAGGGCGACGAGGACATCGTCGCGGTCGCATCGCTCGCCAAGGCGGCGGCCAGCGAGGCCGCCCTGCAGACCGCCGTCCATGCCATCCAGATCCATGGCGGCATCGGCTTCACCTGGGACAACGACACCCATCTCTGGTTCAAGCGCGCCAAGAGTTCGGAAGTGATGCTGGGCGACGCCCATTATCACCGCGAA
>CAZPOS010000107.1:0-16633 GCA_964588065.1 uncultured Reyranella sp. | reverse complement strand
TCACCGAGATCGACGAGGTGTTGGTGGCGAGCAGGACGTTGGCCGGAAGGCCCTCGCAGACCTTCTTGAAGATCTCGCGCTTCACGGCCTCGTTCTCGGTCGCCGCCTCGACGATCAGGTCGCAGTCGGCGAACGCCTTGTAGTCGGTGGCGGTCGAGATCCGGTTCAGCGCCGAATCCTTGTCCTCCGGGCGGATCATGCCACGGCCGATCTGCCGGTCCATGTTCCGCGAGATCGCATCGAGGCCCTTGTCGAGATGGGCCTGGTCGATATCCGCGAGACGGATATCGAAGCCCTTCAACGCGCAGACATGGGCGATGCCGCTGCCCATCTGGCCGGCACCGATGACTCCGATGCGCTTGATCATGATGGGTACCCTCGGGTTACTTTACTTTTTCTCGATCGCGGCGGTGAGCTCGGGGACGAGCTGGAAGAGATCGCCGACAAGTCCGTAGTCGGCCACCTGGAAGATCGGGGCTTCCTCATCCTTGTTGATCGCCACGATCGTCTTGCTGTCCTTCATGCCGGCGAGATGCTGGATGGCGCCGGAGATGCCGATGGCGATGTAGAGGTCGGGCGCGACCACCTTGCCGGTCTGGCCGACCTGATAGTCGTTCGGCACGTAACCCGCATCGACCGCGGCGCGGCTGGCGCCGAGACCGGCACCGAGCTTGTCGGCCAGCGTCTCGAGCATCTTGAAGTTCTCGCCGCTCTGCAGGCCGCGACCGCCGCTGACCACGATCTTGGCGCTGGTCAGTTCGGGACGCTCGCTCTTGGAGAGCTCGGCACCGACGTAGGACGACAGCCCCTTGGCGCCCTCGCCGCCGATCTTCTCGATCGCCGCCGAGCCGCCGCCCGCCGCCGCCTTGAAGTTGGTCGGCCGCACGGTGACGATCTTGATCTTGTCAGCGGTCTGGACGGTGGCCATCGCGTTGCCGGCGTAGATCGGGCGCACGAACGTGTCGGGCGACACGACCTGGATCGCCTCGGAGACCTGCGCGACATCAAGCAGCGCGGCGACGCGCGGGGCGATGTTCTTGCCGACCGAATCGGCCGCCATCACGACGTGGCTGTAGTTCGGCGCAAGCTTCACGACCAGCGGCGCGATGTCCTCGGCCAGCCAGTTGCCATAGGCCGCATCGTCGGCCTGGAGCACCTTGGTGACGCCGGCGATCGACGCGGCCGACTTGGCCGCCTCGTCGCAGTTGCTGCCGGCCACCAGGACCGTGACGTCCGGATCCATCTGGCCCGCCGCGGTAACGGCGTTGGCGACGTTGGCCCGGACAGAGTTGCCGTCATGCGCGGCGACGACGAGAACGCCCATGATCAGATCACTCCCGCTTCGTTCTTCAGCTTGTCGACGAGTTCGGCGACGGTCTTCACCTTGATGCCGGCCTTACGCTTCGGCGGCTCCTCGACCTTCAGGGTCTTGAGGCGCGGCGCGACGTCGACGCCCAGCGCGTCCGGCGCCAGCGTCTCGATCGGCTTCTTCTTCGCCTTCATGATGTTCGGCAGCGACGCGTAGCGCGGCTCGTTCAGGCGCAGGTCGGTGGTGATCACCGCCGGCATCTTGATCTTGATGTTCTCGAGGCCGCCGTCGACCTCGCGCTTCACCTCGACCGAGCCGTCGGCGACGTTCAGCTTGTTGGCGAAAGTGCCCTGCGACCAGCCGAGCAGCGCGGCCAGCATCTGGCCGGTCTGGTTGGAATCGTCGTCGATCGCCTGCTTGCCGACGATGACGAGGCCGGGCTGTTCCTTGTCGACCACCGCCTTCAGCAGCTTGGCGACCGCCAGCGGCTGCAGCTCGGCGTCGCTCTGCACCAGGATGCCGCGGTCCGCGCCCATGGCGAGGGCCGTGCGGATCGTCTCCTGGCACTGGGCCGGGCCGGCGGAGAAGGCGATGACTTCGGTCGCGGCGCCCTTCTCTTTCATGCGGATCGCCTCTTCCACGGCGATCTCATCGAAGGGATTCATCGACATCTTGACGTTAGCCGTCTCGACACCCGTGTTGTCGGCCTTGACGCGGATCTTGACGTTGTAGTCGATGACCCGCTTGACCGCGACCAGCACTTTCATCGCGTTGCGCCTATCGGTGAGTTGAGGCCGGACCGACCCGTCCGGCGAAGGGGTTTTCGTGTAGGGGTGTTGAGCCGATCATGTCAAGGCTATGGCGCACTGCACAAGACCGCAGGGTGGAAGCTTTTTTCCCAGTTTTTCAACAGCTTGTCGGTCAGCGGGCGCCGCCCGGCACCCACAGCACGTCTGCCTTGCCGTTGTCGTTGAGCCGGCGGGCCAACACGAACAGGTGATCCGACAGGCGATTGATGTACTTGATCGCCTCCGGGTTGATCGGCTGCTCGGCTGCCAGGTGGGTCATGCAGCGCTCGGCCCGCCGCGCCACGGTCCGGGCGAGGTGCAGCCACGAGGCGGTTTCGCTGCCGCCCGGCAGGATGAAGGACTTGAGCGGCTGCAACTCGGCATTCATCGCGTCGATCTCATGCTCGAGCCGCTCGACCTGGGAGGCCACGATGCGCAGGGCCTGCTCGTCGCGCTTGTTCTTGCCCTCGGGCGTGCACAGATCGGCGCCGAGATCGAACAGGTCGTTCTGGATGCGGGCCAGCATGGCATCGGCCTCGGCCAGGCGCGGATCGCTGCCGCCCGCCCGTGTAATGGCGCTGCGCGCCAGGCCGACTACGGAATTGGCCTCGTCGGTCGTGCCATAGGCCTCGACCCGGATGTCGTGCTTGGCGACGCGCTCGCCGCGTCCGAGCGACGTCATGCCGGTGTCGCCGCCCCGCGTGTAGATGCGATTGAGGGTGACGGCCATCGGTTAGCTCCTGCTCGCCAGGTACCAGAGGATGATCAGCACGACGGTGAGGAGCTGCAGGCGCACGCGCCACCACATCATGCGGTTGCTGCGGCGGCTGCCCTCGATGTTGCCGTCCTGGTTACGGCTCATGTTGATCAGGCCGGCGAACAGCGTGCCGAGGGTGGCGAAGGCCGACACCAGCACGAGCACGAAAAGAACATTGGCAAGGGTCATGAGGGCTTATCCCGCATTGTGCCGGCCGGCGCCAGTACGGGCGCCGGCCCAGGGCCGGGCGGCGCGCGAAGCGGCGTTGCCGGTGGCGAGGCGAAAGATCGTCTCCGCGGTCTGCTCGGCGGACCAGAGGGCCGCATGGACGGTGCCGTATTCGACCGGCTCGGTCGCCTCGCCCGCGAAGAACACACGATTGCCCAGCGGTCGCGCATGTTCGGTGCAGTCGTCGGGATCGCTGCCGACGCCGGGATAGGAATAGCCGCCGCGCGACCAGGGATCGCTCAGCCACCGCGGGAAGACCATCGCGTCCGGTTCGGGAATGCCGTCGCCGAACATCGCGCGCAGCGATTTCATGGCGACGGCGATCACTTCGCGATCGCTCGCCTCACGGTCGAGATGGATGGCGGTGTGGCCGTTGCAGAAGCTGAGCAGGATCGGCAGGCCGGTCTCCTGCTCGTGACTGACCCAGGTGTTGAAGCCGCCGCGCTGCATCGGCGAGTCGGGAAGGCGCCCGAACCATTTCGGCGCGTCCGGCCAGAAGCGCCGCGGGAAGCGCAGGTAGATCTTGCCGAGCACGCCCGCGCCATAGCCGATGCGGCCGATCGCGGTGCGCTGAAGCTCCGGCGGAAGGGGATCGAGGGCCGGCAGCCCGGCGCGCAGCAGCCCGATCGGCACGGCAATCACCGCGCGATCCGCCTCGACCCGCTCGCCACCTTGCAGATGGGCGGTCACGCCCTCGCCCGTCCAGACGACCCGTTCGACGGCCGTGCCCTGGCGAATATCGAGCCCCTGCGCCACATCGTGAACCAGGGACCGGTAGCCGCCCTTCGGCTGGGCGTTGCGCTCGAGCCCCTCGGTCGGGAACCACTCCTCCGCCGCGACCGCCTCCCAGGGCGCGCTCTGCACGCCCTCGCTCATCTCCACGAAGGTCGCGACCACCAGCCGGTCGATCTCCGGCAGCCAGGATGCCGAGAGAAGCGGCTCGACGGCCTCGCGCACCGAGATCGAGCGCGGGCCGCGGATGCGCGTGAACGCCTTGCTCTTCCAGCCTGCCCATTCGATGGCGGCCTTGAAGGCCAGCCGCCCCATGACCGCGCGGCGGCGCTGGCCCTCGCGCGTGGGCGAGGTCGCCCGCTTGTCGATCAGCAGGCGCTCGCCCTGCGATTCGATCAGGTCGATGCCGAGCTTGTCGCACCACAGGGTGAGCGGGTTGCCCTCGACCCCGTGGACCCAGGAACCGCCGAGATCGACCGGCGCGCCGACGCGGTCGTCCGTCCAGGTTCGCCCCCCGACGCGGTCACGGGCCTCGAGCACGCTGACGCCGAAGCCCGAATCGTGCAGCAGCCGCGCGGCGACCAGACCCGCCATGCCGGCGCCGACCACGACGATGCGCTCGCCAGTGCCCGATCCCATGGACCAGGAGCCGGTGCGGCTCACCGTCCGGCCCAGGCCAGCATCGGCAGCGACGACATCGAGTCGAAGGTCCGGCCGCCCGCCGCCTGCAGCGCGGCTGCATCGCTATGCGTCGCCCCGACATAGGCCAGCGCGCGCATGCCCGCGGCACGGGCCGCCTGGATGCCGGGCAGCGAATCCTCGACCACGGTGCAGTCGAAGGGCTGCTCGTTCATCTCGATGGCCGCGTGCAGGAAAAGGTCCGGGAACGGCTTTCCGCGCGGCACCTGGCTGGAGCTGAAGATGCGGCCCTCGAAGCGCGACCACAGGCCGGTGATGCCGAGCGTGACCCGCATCTTGTCCAGGCCCCCCGAGCTCGCGACGCAGGTCGCGATGCCCGCCGCCTCGATCGCGTCGATGGCCTCGACGACTCCGGGCACAGCCTGAAGCGGCGCGTCGCGAAAGGCCTGCAGCGTGTCGGCCTGCAGGCGGTCGACGAAATCGGCGGGCAGCGCGCGGCCGAGTTCGCCCTCGACGATCTCCACGCAGGATTTCATCGAGCGGCCCATCAGCCGGCGCATCGTCTCCCCGACGTTCCAGTCGAGGCCCTCGCGCTGGAGCGCGCGAGCAAAGCAGGTGTTGGCGAGGGGCTCGCTGTCGACCAGCACCCCGTCGCAATCGAATATGACCAGCACCCGCCAGAGATATCAGTAAGGCTTGTCGCCTGCCACCGTGACCCGGTTGCCGCTGCGGGTGTGCGGCCAGTAGTCCCACATCGCGCGATGCTGGACGCAGCGATTGTCCCAGAAGGCGATGGAGTTCTCCTGCCAGCGGAAGCGGCACTGGAAGAGCGGGTTCTCCATGTGCTCGTACAGGTACCGCAGGATGGCGTCGCTTTCGTCGCGCGGCAGGCCGACCAGCGAACGGGTGAAGCCGCGATTGACGTAGAGCGCCTTCCTGCCGGTGACCGGATGCGTGCGCACCACCGGGTGAATGGCTCGCGGATACTCCGGCTTGTCGACGACGTTGTAGTTCTTGTAGAGGCCGCGATAGACCGACTCGCCGTCATGGACCGCGGTCAGCCCGTCGAGATAGGCCTTCATGCGATCCGACAGCGCCTCGTAGGCGGCATACATGCTGGCGAACAACGTATCGCCGCCCTTGGGCGGGCACTTCTTGATGTAGAGGATGCTGCCCATCGGCGGCTCGAGGTCGCAGCTCACGTCGGTGTGCCAGCCTTCGCCGTTGGCGCGCGGCGAATCCTTGTCGGCATGGATGATCATCAGCTCGGGCTTGCCCGGTTCGCTCGGCGCCGCGGGATGGGTGTGCAAGTCGCCGAACAGGCGGCCGAACGCCAGGTGCTGGTCCTGGCTGATATGCTGGTCGCGGAAGAAGATGACCAGGTTCTCCGCCAGCGCACGATGGATCTCGTCCTGCTGCCGGTTGGACAGCGGCTGGCTGAGGTCGATGCCGCTGATCTCGGCACCGAGGATGGGAGTCAGCTTGTCGAGCGTGATCGTCTCGTACGGCGCGCTCTCGTCGGGATTGTGCCGGTAGCGCGGGCCGGCATTGGCGTTCAGCGATCCTGCCATGGGTCTCTCCTACTCCACCTTGATGTTGGCTCGACGGATGATCTGGCCCCAGCGCTCCTTCTCGGCGCTGGCGAAAGCAGCGAACTCGGCCGGACGCATGAGCTTCGGCGTACCACCCAGGGCCGCGAGGCGCTCGACGACTTCCGGCATCGCCGACACGGTGTAGAGGTCGGCATTGATGCGGTCGACGATCTCCACCGGCGTTCCCTTCGGCGCGTAGAAACCCGTCCAGGTCGTCAGCAGGACGTCGGGCAGCCCCGCTTCCGCCGCCGTCGGCATGGTCGGCACGGCGGCGTAGCGTTCGCTGTCGGTGACGAACAGTCCCTTCAGCGCGCCGCGGTCCATCGCGATCTTGGCGTTGACCGTGTCGATCATCATGAAGGTGAGGAGGCCGCTCTGCACATCCGGGATCGCCTGCGGATTGCTCTTGTAGCCGACATAGACCGCGTCGACGCTGGCCGACATCTTGTAGAGTTCCGAGGCGACGCGCGCGGGCAAGGCCCCGGCACCGTAATTGTGCTTGCCGGGCTCGGCCTTCAGCTTCGCCGTCAGTTCGGCTGCACTGTTGATCGGGCTGTTCCGGTCCACCAGCAGGACGAACGGCGAGGTGCCCATGCGCGAAATCGGCGCGAAGTCGGCAATCGGATCGTAGGGCAGCTTGTCGTAGATCGCGGGATTGACGACCTGCGTCATCGCCGAGGTGGCGAACAGCGTCAGCCCGTCGGGCTTGGCGCGCGCGACCGATTCGGCGGCGGGGATGCCGTTGCCGCCGCCCTTGTTGTCGATCACCACCGGCTGGGCCCACAGCGCCGAGAGGCGCTCGGCATAGATGCGGGCACTGATGTCGGTCGCCGCCCCGGCCGGAAACGGCACGACCATGGTCACCCGGCCGGCGGGATACTTCTGGGCCTGCACGATCGCCGGCGCCGCGAAGGCCGCCGCGCCCAGCCCCATCCCGAACTGTCGTCTGCCGATCATGTTTCCTCTTGGCTTTTTTGTTGCGGCAAAGCTAACGCCCCGCGAGCGGCTCCGCCTCGTCCAAGTCGACAGAGTCCGTATTACGGAATAGCTTCCGGCCATGGCCATCGAGCCCGTCCGCCGCAGTTTCGCCATCCTCGAGGCGCTGAGCCGGCGCCCGCACGGAACGATCGCGGCGCTGGCGACCGAGACGGGGTTGCCCCGCCCCACGGTCGTCCGGCTGCTCGGCACGCTGGTCGACCTCGGATATGCGACCCAGGTCTCGCGGTCCCTGGGCTATCGCCTCACCGATCGCGTGCTGGCCCTCGCACAAGGCATCCGATTCATCGATCACCTGGTCGACATCGCCGCGCCGCACATGCAGCGCTTCACGCAGGATCATGGCTGGCCGCTCTATCTCGGCTCGATCAGCCACCGCGCCATCACCATTCGCTACTCGACCGCCGCGGAGAGCCCGATGTCGTTCGAGCGGACCGCGCTGCAGCGTCGCAGCCCGCTCCTCTCGGGCGCACTGGGACGTGCCTGGCTCGCCTTCTCCGGCGACGAGGAACGGCGCGAGATCCTGCGCGACCTCGGTGTCCGCTACGATGCGAAACTGTCCGCGGCTTTTGCGCGGATCCGCCGCCAGGGCCACGCCTTCTCCGTCGTGACGCGCAGCGCCCGGCTGCAGGGCATCGCCGTCGCCATTCACCGCAACGACCGCGTGCTGGGATGCATCTCGATGCGCTTTACCCGCTCGGCGATGACCGAGGCCGCAGCCGGCGAGCGCTACGGCGCGCCGCTGACGGCGCTCGCACAGGCCATCGCCATCGACGCCGCGAGCGAGTAGCTTGCGCGCAATTCAACGGAGGAAACATGTCGGCATTCGACGCCATCGCAACGCAGACCGTGCGCAAGGCAAACCATCTCGAACCCGCTTTCGTGCACAGGGAAGACGTCGAAGCCGCAGCGCGAAAACTCGCCGCCCGCAAGAAGAAGCCCAACATCCTGATCTACCTGATGGACGATGTCGGCTGGGGTGACTTCGGTTGCTACGGCGGCGGCGTGGCCGTGGGCGCACCGACGCCCAACTTCGACAAGATCGCCCGCGGCGGCCTGCAACTCACCTCCTGTTACTCGGAGCCGTCCTGCTCGCCCTCGCGCGCCACCCTGCACACCGGCCGCGTGCCCAACCGCCATGGGCTGCACCGCCCGCCGATGTACGGCGAACCCGGCGGCCTGCAGGGCGAGATCACGCTGCCGATGCTGCTCGGCCAGGCCGGCTACACCACGCAGGCGGTCGGCAAGTGGCATCTCGGCGAGAACGTGGAGAGCCAGCCGCAACATGTCGGCTACGACGATTTCTACGGCTTCCTCTCGGTCTCCGACATGTACACCGAGTGGCGCGACCCACACTTCTTCCCGGAGATCGTCTATTCGGACGCGCGCACCGAGTGGATCAAGAACATGCCCTTCAACCGCTGCTTCGTGCACGCGACCAAGGGCAAGGAACTGACCAACGTCGAGGAGGTGACGATCCCCGTCCTCTCCGAGCTCGACGAGAAGTGGTGCAAGTATTCCGAAGAGTTCATCGCCAGGCAGGCCAAGTCGGACAGGCCGTGGCTGCTCTACCACTGCACGCGCGGCGCCCACTTCGACAACTATCCGGGCGAGAAGTTCCTCGGCAAATCGCCGGCCAAGCATCCCTACAAGGACACGCTGCTCGAACTCGACGAGATCATGGGCCGCCTGGTCGAGGCGCTGCGCAAGTCGGGCCAGCTCGAGGATACGCTGATCTTCATCTCGTCCGACAACGGGCCGCACATGGAGACCTGGCCGGACGCCGCCTTCACGCCGTTCCGCTGCGCCAAGGGCTCGACCTGGGAGGGCGGCGTGCGCGTGCCCGGCCTGATGTACTGGCCGGGCACGATCGAGGCCGGCCGCCAGAGCGACGGACTGTTCGACTTCAACGACATCGTGCCGACCGCGCTCGGCCTGGCCGGAGCCTCCGACCTGCTGCCGTCCGACCGCTACATCGACGGCGTCGATCAGACCTCGTTCCTGCTGGCGCCGGACGGGCTGTCGAACCGCAAGTACCACTACTACTGGCTCAGCCAGACCTTCTCGGGCATGCGCTGCGGCGAATACAAGATGGTGCTGTCGGCCACGAGCGACAATGCGACGGACGCCTTCGGCACCGGCGGCTTCACCGGCGTGCTGGAACGCTACACCTATCCGAAGCTGTTCAACCTCTATCTCGACCCGAAGGAGCAGCACAATTACCTGACGCGCAAGCTGGCCTACATCGAGGCCTTCCAGCTCGGCATGCGCAACCACCTGGGCACCTTCAAGAAGTACCCGGCCAAGAAGATCATGGGCATCAAGGTCGAAGACAAGCGCGAGTAGACCGGGAAGACGCCGGCGGGGGTGCGGAGCGAATCCGCTAGTCCCCCGCCGTGAGGCCGGCAAGACCGGGCGCGTGCCGCCGTACGGCGAGGCGCGCGCGGCGCTTGCGATACCAGATCACGACGCCGGTCACGGACAGGCCCGCGACCACGATGCCCATGACCGAGATCAGGATCCGCCCCGGCAGGCCGAAGATTCGCCCGGAATGCAGGGGGAACTGCGCCTGCACGAAGATGTCGGCCGCCGTGCCCTTCCAGGGTTGGCGGTCGCCGACCAGCCGGCCGTCCGCACCGTCGAAATAGAGCCGCGCCGGCCCCACTCCCGCACTGCCGTGATCGTCGCCGGGATGGAAGAACATCGCGCCATAGATGCCGAAGTGCTGGGCGTAGAACACGCCTCCGACAGGCTCCGCCCAGCCGCGGCGCGCACCCTCCGCCCGCGCGCGGTCGATCACGTCGGCGAAGCCGACCTGCGGATCGATGGGTCGATGCTTGTCGGCCATGGTTCGCAGTTCGAAGGGGCCCGGAGTGACTTTCGAGATCAGCGACATCATCGGATAGAAGGCTTCGCGGTAGAGGTTCAGCGAGAAGCCCGTGAAGGCCAGGATGAACAGCAGGAGCCACGTCCAGAGCCCGAAGGCCCGGTGAAGGTCGAAGGTGAGACGATAGGCGCTGCCGGACGTCTTGATCCGCCAGGCAGGCTTCCAGCGCGCCCACCAGCCGCGTTGCAGGGCGCGTTCGACACCGGCGGGTCGGCCCGGGTGCGGCGGATGGCGTACCGGTAGCGTCAGGTAGAATCCAATGAAGCAGTCGACGGCCCAGATGGCGGCGACGACTCCCAGCAGCCACAGGCCCCAGCGGTCGATGCCCCACATCTCGGGGATGTGCAGACTGTAGTGCAGCTTGTAGAGGAATGAGACGAAGGTTTCCGCCGTGATCGGCCAGGCCTGCCCCCATTGGCGCCGGCCCAGTTCGGCGCCGGTCGCCGGATCGACGAACACCTGATTGTAACCCGGTTCGTAGAGGCGTCCCGTCGCCGGATCGACCCGCGGCTGCACGCTGAAAGACAGGGATTCGCCCGGCTCTGCAGCCAGCGGCACGTAGGTGACGCGCACGCGCGCGTCGCGCGCCTCGACCTGCCGCGCGAGCTCCAGAGAGGCGATCGCCGGACCATTGCCGGACGCCTCGTGAAGATGCGCGTTCAGCAGGTCGTCGAGTTCGTGATCCCACGAGATCACCGCACCGGTCAGCCCCGACAGGAACAGGAACACCGCGATCGCGAGGCCGATCCATCGGTGAACGAGCGTGAAGGCATGGCGCATGGTCGCGTCCCGATCAGAAGTCGGCCGTCAGCGAGACGTAGATGGTCCTCGGCGTGCCGCGATAGACGATGCCGCCGCTATAGCCGGACTGCCACGAGCTCTCGTTGAAGAGGTTCTCGACGTTGGCGCGCAGGACGAGCGGCTTGTGGTCGACCTCGAAACGGTAGCGCGCACCGACGCCGATCAACGTATAGGCGGGGATGGCCTGGGTGTTGGCTTCGTTGATGTACTGACCGCTGAAGAAGTTGACCCGGCCGGTGAGGGTCAGAGCCTTCATGAACGGCGTGTCCCACTCCGCACCCAGCTTGAGCGTGACGTCGGGCGATGCCGGGGCCTTGCGCCCGTTGTACGTGCCGCCCGCGGTCTGTGTCAGACGGGCATCCAGCAGCATGAGCCCTCCCAGAATCCGGACACCCTCGATGGGCTCTCCGAAGACATTCAGCTCGATGCCCTGGTTGACCTGCTGTCCGTCCACCGAGAAGACGTTCGTCGTGGGATCGGTGATTCCCGCCGGCTTTGTGATCTGGAACAGGCCCAGGGTGGTCGACCATTTGCCGAAGTCGACCTTGACGCCGGCCTCCAGCTGCCACGATTGCGTCGGTGCGAAGATCTCACCCGCATTGACCGCCGTGGTGGGTGCCGTCGGGCCCTGCTCCAGTGCCTGGATGTAGTTGCCGTAGACCGAGACGTTCTTCCAGGGCTTCACGATCACGCCGACGGCGGGCGAGAGCGCGCTGGCAAAGTAGCTGCTCGAGAGGGCTCCGGTCGTCGTGAAGTTGTCGTTCTGGATCGACTGGTTGCGAGCGCCGAGCATGAGCTGGACGCGCTCGTCGAAGGCCGACAGCGTGTCCGTCAGGGCAAAAGAGCCGAGCGAGGTCGCCGAGGCCTTCGGTGGGTTGTTGTTGAAAGCGCTGCTGGCCGGCGCGCTGGTCATGACGGGATTGTAGAGGCTGGTCGACTGGGAGAAGCTGAAGGGCAGGAACGTGCTTCCGACGATCTGCCAGTACCCGGTGGCAACCATCGCCAGCGAATGGCTGATGGGGCCGGTGTTCATCTTGCCACGGACGCCGACCTCACCAGTCTGCTTCCAGAAGGTGCGGGAATATTGCTGGCCGGAGGCGAGGAAGCTCCCCTGCGCGGTCATGTTGCGGCCGATGGTGCGCAGCCAGTTTTCGCGAAAGTACGACTGGCCATAGGCGGCGAAGGCGGTCCAGTCATTGGCGAGGTCGACCTCGCCGCGTGCCATCCCGTAGACGAATTCCGTGTCGATGGTCTCCCAGGGCTGCTGCACCGCCGACATCGCATTCGGTGCAGCAGGCACCTGCTGGTTGGCCGACATGATGAAGAGCTGGTTGCCGCCCATCGTATCCTGCTTCGTATAGCCGAAGTAGGTCGCGAGACGGACGTTGGAGCCGGCATAGTCGAGCGCGAGCGCCGCATTGCCGATCCGCTCCTTGTTGTTCTGGAGCGGCGTATAGCCGTCGCGATAGAGCCCGTTGAAGCGAATGCCGAACGCGCCGTCCTTGCCGAAGCGCCGGCCGACATCGGCCACCCCGCCGACCTGACCGTTGGTGTTGTAGCTGGCGCCGGCGGACGTCAGCGGCTGGGCACCCGCCTTCTTTGGCGCCAGGTTGATCGTGCCGCCGATGGCGCCGACATAGCCGTTCAGGAAGGCGCTCGGCCCCCGGAAGACCTCGACGCGTTCGAACGCCTCGACGGGCACGCGGTCTTCCTGCACGAGGCCATAAAGGCCATCGAACGAGACGCCTCCGGCCCCAAGCTCGAACCCACGGATCCGGAACTGGTCGAACATCGACAGTCCGTACTTCGTAGCCGCCGCGTCGTTGGCGACGACGTCGGCGATCGTCCGGGCCTGCTGGTTCTGAACCAGCGTCGATGTGTAGCTGGTGCTGGTGAACGGCGTGTCCATGATGTCGCGGTTGCCGAGGAAGCCTTCGCGGCCACCCGTCGCGACCTGGCCGCCGGCGTAGGGCGGCGGCAGGTTGTCGATCGTCGATTGCTGTACCAGCCCCGAGCCCTGTACCTGCACGGCATCGAGTTGTACCGCTCCCGCACCCGACTCCGGCGCCTTGGTGATCGTCACGGTGTTGGCGCCGGTGAAGGCAAACGACACGCCGGTGCCGACCAGCAGTTGCTGCAACGCCTCGCGCGGCGTGAGCATGCCCGTGACGCCGGGCGAGCGTATCGTGGAGAGATCCCCCGTCCGGTAGGCGAAGGAAATACCTGTCTGGTCGGCAAACCGATCGAGCGCGGAGGCGAGAGGCTGCGGCGGGATCGCGAAACTGCGCGGCTGGGCCGACTGGGCGATCTGCTCGTCCGCGGCCTGGCGCGCATCGCGCTCGTCCGCCCGAGCAGGCGACTGCAGAAGGAGCGCGGCCCCCGCTGCCATCGCGCCGGCCACGCGCCAGTGCCTCTTCTTCACCGCGTTCGAATCAATCTCACCCATCTTTGCGCCCTCAACGCTGCACGCCGGGGCCTTGATGCGAACAAGTCGGATTCGCGTCCTCCCCATCCATAGATCGAGCGAGGACGGCGCAATCGGTGCCGGTTCGATGATTTTTTTTCGACGCCCTCGCGGGCGTCAGCGCACGATCATCAGGTACCTGGTGACCCGCGTGACGGAGAGGCCGTGCGTTGCCGCGATCGCATCGATGCCGCCGTCGAGGTCGGCCAGCGCGACGCGCGCCGTCACCTCACCGTAGCGCGAGGGACTACCCATCAGCACGATCCTGCCATCGTGGTAACGACCGATCTCTGCCAGTGCCTCGGCGAGCGGCCGGCTGCGGATGACGATGGCGCCATGACGCCAGGCCGTTGCCGCGGCGGCGTCGAGCGCACGGACGGGGCCGGGCGGCTCGCCTCGTCGGTAGCTCACCTGCTGCCCCGCCTCGACCCTCGTGCCGGCTTCCGCCGACGCCGCAGCGGAGGCCTGATCGGGAGACGTCACCCGCACGGTCCCTTCCGTGACCGTGACGGTTGCTCCTCCGTCCGCCTCCTTCACCGCAAACGCGGTGCCGACTGCCGTCGTCCGTCCATCCACCGCCGTGACGTCAAAGGGCCGCACGGCATCCTTCCTGACTTCGAACAGGGCCTCGCCATGAAGCAGCTTCACGCGCCGGCGCTCGCCCGAATAGACGACGTCGATGGCAGTATCGGTGTTCAACCAGGCGATCGATCCGTCGGGCAGAGAAACGACGCGCTGCTCGCCCGCCACCGTGCTGTGGTCGGCCAGCAATCGCGCGGGCAAGCGCGAGGTCGCCGGACCGAAAACGAAGAGAAGTAGACAAGCTGCCGCCAGGCTGGAGGCGACCGAACCACCCCACACCCAGCCGCGCCGAGGCCGCCGTCGGGGCAGCGTCTCGGTCCGGTGCACGCGGCCCTCCGGCGCGAAGGCGGGTTCGAGGGGGCCGATGACTGACCAAAGGGTGCTGAGTTCCTCGTAAGCAGCCCGATGACGCGGATCGGCATTGCGCCAGGCCTCGAAGCGGGCCTCCTCCTCCGATGACGACGGAGCCCCGGCGCCGCGACGCAGAAACCAGTCCTGGGCGGCGGCGTCGATGTCGTCGACATTGGTGTGGTCGTTGCCTGGCGGGATCACTTGTCGCTACGCGTCTGTTCGCTGGAGCCTCATCCTATAGACGAGTGAGGCCGCTATTTCCCGCGCGTCCCGCCGTCGGAATCGGGTTCGGCGGCGCGAAAGCGCCGTCGCGCCTGCAGCAGCGTATCCATCACGAGCTTCAGATCCCGATAGACTGTCGTCGCCCCGAGTCCGAGAATCTCGGCGATCTCGGCCTGCGATCTGCCCTCGTAGCGGTGAAGATGGAAAACCTGCCGGCAGCGCTCGGGCAGACCGGCAATCGCGGCGTCCAGATACCGCAGCTCATCCCGCGCCAGCACATGGCGCTCGGGTGTCAGTTCGTCGCTCTGTTGCCACGCCGTACCACCGGATTCGGCCAGGATGACGCCGCGACGCCCCTCGACGCGCAAATGATCGGTCGCGAGGTTGGCCGCCACGCCGAAGACATAGGCCTTGCGGTCGCGGATCTCCGCGTGATCGACGACGCCCATCAGCTTGAGGTACAGGTCGTGCGCGATGTCGGAGGCGAGTTGCACCGAGCCGAGCCGTCTGGCGAGAAAGCGCTGCAACTCCCATTCGTGCTCGCGATATGCCTGCAACAGCGCTGAATCCTGCATCTGCCTCCGCCCCTGCCCCCCGGCCTCGCAGCGCAAGCTACATCAATTGCGAATTACTATCAATTGCGTACATGCATTAGATTGGCACCTCACCACGCGACCGGATCGCCCCGGTGATCGAAGAAGCCACCGCTGCTGCCGGGCGGCAGGTGATCGATCACCTCGAGCAGACGACCCGCCGCCTGCTCGGACGTCTGCACGTCGAGCCCCGCCTTCACGAAGGGCGCCGAGAGCGACGTGGCGACCGTCCCGGGATGAAGGGCGACGCAAAGCGCGGCCGGCTGGCGGCGGCCCAGCTCGATCGCCGCCGTGCGCACCAGTTGATTGAGTGCCGCCTTCGACGCGCGATAGCCGTACCAGCCGCCCAGCCGGTTATCGCCGATGCTGCCGACCCTGGCCGAGAGGGTGGCGAACACCGAACGCCCCTGTCGTGGCAGCAACGGCAGGAAGTGCTTCATCAGCAGAGCGGGACCGATCGCGTTCACGGCGAATGCCCTCGCCAGTTGCGCCGCATCGAGATCGCGCCAGGTCTTCTCGGGCGAAAGCCCGTCGCCGTGCAGGATGCCAGTCGCATCGATCACCAGACGCACATCGGTCCGCAGCGCCTGCACGTGGCGCGCCGCCACGACGATGCTGGCCTCGTCCGTCAGGTCGAGCCGCAGTGAGCTGTTCCGCCCCAGCCCCAGCACCGCGCTGAAACGGGCCTGCGCCGACAGGCGGGCCAGTAGCGCGCTGCCGATGCCTCCCGACGCCCCGACCACGATCGCGACGCCGCCCGCCGGGAGCGCATCCCCATTCGGCGAGTCCGCAACGTCGCGATCGCGTGAGATCATTCACTGCCTTTCGTGGTCACGCACACCGTACGCGACCGGCCGGGCAGCGGATCAGGCGATCGCTAGTTGCGGCCCTCGATCAGGCCGCGACAGACGACCTGGGCCTGGATCTCCGCCGCCCCCTCGAAGATGTTGAGGATGCGGGCGTCGCACAGGACGCGGCTGATGGGGTATTCCATCGCATAGCCGTTGCCGCCGTGGATCTGCAGCGCATTGTCCGCATTGCTCCAGGCGACGCGCGCGGCCAGCAGCTTGGCCATGCCCGCCTCGATATCGCAGCGCCGGTCGGAATCCTTCTCGCGCGCCGCGAAGTAAGTGAGCTGGCGTGCGATCATGGTTTCGACCGCCATCCAGGCGATCTTTCCGGCGACGCGCGGGAAGGCGTAGAGCGGCTTGGCGAACTGGACGCGCTCCTTGGCGTAGCGCAGCCCCAGTTCGAGCGCGTTCTGGGCCACGCCGACGGCGCGCGCCGCGGTCTGGATGCGGGCGCTTTCGAAGGTCGCCATGAGCTGCTTGAAGCCCTGCCCCTCCTTCTCGCCCAGCAGGTTTGCAGCCGGCACCTCGAACCCGTCGAAGCCAATCTCGTATTCCTTCATGCCGCGATAGCCGAGCACCCTGATCTCGCCGCCGCTCATGCCCTTGGCCGGGAACGGATCCGCATCGGTACCGCGCGGCTTTTCGGCCAGGAACATCGACAGGCCCTGATAGCCGGGCTTGGCGGCATCGCTGCGCGCCAGCAGGGTCATGATGTCGGCGCGCGCGGCGTGGGTGATCCAGGTCTTGTTGCCGTTGATCTTGTAGGTGTCGCCCTCGAGCACGGCGCGCGTGCGCAGGCTCGCCAGATCGGAACCGGTATTGGGCTCGGTGAAGACCGCCG
>CAZPOS010000106.1:8240-16665 GCA_964588065.1 uncultured Reyranella sp. | reverse complement strand
GATCGACAGCGCCGAGACGGTCTTGCCCGCCTCGGCCGCCGCGATCAGCTCCTTGACGATCGGCGAATCGGCACTGGTGCGATAGAGCGTCTGCTTGATGGCGACGACCGCAGGATCGCGCGCCGCCTGGCGCAGGAACTGCACGACGACGTCGAAGCTCTCGTAGGGATGGTGAACGACGATGTCCTTGGCGCGGATCGCCGCGAAACAGTCGCCGCCGAAATCGCGGATGCGCTCAGGGAAGCGCGCATTGTAGGGCTCGAACTTGAGGTCCGGCCGGTCGTCGACGATCACCGCCTTCACGTCGCCGATGTTGAGCATGCGGTCGAGATGGAAGACATGCACGGTCTGGGTCTGTTCGGGAATCTCGAGTTGGTCGAACAGAAAGTCGCGCAGCTCGGCGGGCATCGCGCTGTTCACGGAAATAGAAATCAGGTCGCCGCGACGACGGCGCTTGAGCGCGCTCTCGTAGAGGAGCACGAGATCCTCGGCTTCCTCGTTGATCTCGACGTCGCTGTCGCGGATCACCCGGAAGAAGGCCCGCTCGATCACCTCGTACCCCGGGAACAGGCGCGGCAGGTAGATGTCGATCAGATCCTCGAGCGGCAGGAAACGAATGTCCGGCCCCGGCAACCGCACGAAACGGTCGACCTGTGGCGGCAGGGGCAGCAGCGCCATCAGCGGCCGACGGTCGTCACGCCGCTGCAGCTTCAGGATGGCGGAGAAGCCGCCGTTGGGGATGAACGGAAACGGATGTGCCGGATCGATCGCCAGCGGCGTCAGGATCGGGAATACCTGGTCGATGAAATAGGTGTCGAGCCAGGTCCGCTCCGCCTCCGTGAGTTCCTCCGCCTCCAGCACGGCGATGCCGGCCTGGCGCAGATCGTCCTGCAGCGATGCCCAGACGTCCTGCTGGTGCGACATCAGGGTCGAGGCGCGGTCGCGAATCGCCGCGAGCTGTTCGGCGGGCGTCATCCCGTCGTCGCTGAGCAGGGTCGAGCGGGTCTGGAGCATGTCGACGAGACCGGCAACGCGCACCATGTAGAACTCGTCGAGGTTCGCCGCCGAGATCGACAGGAACCGCACGCGCTCCAGCAGCGGATGGCGCGTGTTCGTTGCCTCCTCCAGGACCCGGGTATTGAAGGCGAGCCACGACAATTCGCGATTGATGAAGCGTCGCGGGCTGTCGGGTGCTATTTCGAGCGAAGCCGGATCGGCAGAGTTGAGCGCGTCCATGTGAACCCTGACCGGGCACTCTCCCTGATTTATGCACAGGAACGGTAGCGCCTCCACATGACCCTGTCATGGCATTTAACCAAACCATTGTTTCCATTGGATTTATTGGAATGACGGGTGTGAAGAACATTCTCCTCCTGCGACACGCAAAATCCGCCTGGAACACACCGCACCAGAGCGATCACGACCGTCCGCTCAACGACCGCGGCGAACGCGCGGCCCGGACCATGGCCTGCCACTTCGCGGCCAAGGCCCCCCGCCCCGATCTGATCCTGTGCTCCACGGCCATGCGGACCCGCCAGACGCTGGCCCCGCTGGTCACGGCCCTCGCCAGCCCCGCGCCGCCGATCTCGCTCGAGAAGCAACTCTACCTCGCCTCCGAGAGCGAACTTCTGGAGAGACTCCAGTCCCTGCCAGAGGATGTCGGAACGGTTCTGCTGATCGGCCACAATGAGGGGATCGGCGAACTGGCGGTCGCCCTGGCGGGTCACGGCCCGCGGGAGGCGCTGGAGCGCCTGCGGGAGAAATATCCCACCGGCGCTCTCGCCATGCTCGCTCCTCCGCGAGCCCCCTGGAACACGCTGGCTCCCGGGAGCTGCGAGCTACTTGCCTTCGTCCGGCCGCGCGATCTCGCCCCGCGCTGACGGTTCAGTAAGTGCCGGGATACTGGCCACCATCCATCAGGATGTTCTGGCCGGTCATGTAGCCGGCATGAACGCTGCACAAGAACGCGCACATCATGCCGAACTCCTCGGCCGTCCCGAAGCGGCCGGCGGGATGGGCCTTGGCCGCGGCCGCATACTCCTCGTCGAAGCTGCGCCCGGCCTTGGCCGCGCGCGCCTTGGTCGTGCCGCGCAGCCGGTCGGTGTCGAAGGGCCCCGGAAGCAGGCCGTTGATCGTCACACCGTGACGGATCGTCGTGCGCGCGACGCCGGCCACGAAGCCCGTGAGGCCGGAGCGCGCGCCGTTGCTGAGGCCGAGGATGTCGATCGGTGCTTTCACCGAGCTCGACGTGATGTTCACGATGCGCCCGAACCCGCGCTTCATCATGCCGTCGACGCTCGCCTTGATGAACTCGATCGGCGTCAGCATGTTGGCATCGATTGCCTTGATCCAGTCCTCGCGGTTCCAGTCGCGGAAGTTGCCCGGCGGCGGACCGCCGGCATTGTTCACGATGATGTCGGGCTCCGGACACGCCGACAGAACCTGGTTGCGGCCTTCGTCGGTGGTGACGTCGACGGCGACCGCCGTGACGTTCACCCCGTACTTTTTGCGAATCTCCTCCGCCGTCGCCTCGAGCTCCGATTTCGTGCGCGCATTGATCACGAGATCGACGCCCTCGCCCGCCAGCGCCTCGGCGCAGCCGCGCCCCAGTCCCTTGCTCGCCGCGCAGACGATGGCCTTGCGGCCCTTGATGCCCATGTCCATTAGCGTTTCCTCTCCTAGTTCACACGTGTCCAGATCTGTGTCTTGCCGAACATCGGCGTGCCCACGAAGCCGCGCAGGCGGAGCTTGCCATCCGACTGCAGGCTGATGTTGGCGCTGTAGGTCTTGCCATCTTCGCCATTGTAGACCTTGCCGTCCTCATAGGTGTTGGGCTGGGCGGCCTGCTTGAATCCCCAGATCAGGGGCATCCCGATCACCTTGCGCGTGCGCAGCGCCGGGTTCTCGTTGCGATAGTCGGTGGCGGCATCCGGTGCGACTGCCGCGCCGTCCGGGCCCTTGGGATCGATGAGGTTGGCGACATAACCGCAGATCGGGCCACTCGCCGCATCCGGGCACGGTCCGATCTTGATCTGGGCAACGCCCGACTCCGAGAGCCAGGTGCCCATGACCGTACCCTGCTGGGCGGAGGCCGTCGCCGCCAGAAGGCCGAGGGTGCAAGCGACCAGGATCGTCTTCATCGATTCGTCCCTCTCACGCGATACCGCCAAAGTCGGCCAGCACGTCGATCGCCAGGCGGCGATCGATCTCGCGCCGCTCGACCAGCGCGCGCCGGTCGAGCGCCGCCACGACACGACGGGCCGCATCGGCCGACCGCTCCATGTGTGAGACCAGATACTGCACGACGCCGGCGCCCGCGTGCAATTGCCGGTCCGCCAGCTGTTTCAGAATGATCGAGCCCAGCAGTTCGTCGTCGGGCGGTGCCACTGCGACGGCCGGAGCGGCGCGCAAACGGGAAGCGAGATCGGGCAAGGCGATCGACCAGCGGGCGGGCGGTTCGGCGGAGATCACCAGCAGATGGCCACCGCGCTCGCGCACCAGGTTGTAGAGATGGAAGAGCGCGCGCTCCGGAGCACGCTCCGCCTCCTCGATCACGATGGCGCTGAACGCCGTCGCGAGTTCCGTGAGGTCGGCGACGTCGCTGCCTTCGAGATCGGGACCAGCTATCACCGTAGCACCACTGCGCGCGGCCCAGATGCGGCCGAGGTGAGTCTTGCCGCAACCGGTCGGCCCGCTGAGCGACAGTGCCGGCGCCGGCCAGTCCGGCCAGCGATCGATCCAGGCCAGCGCCTCACGGTTTCCCTCCGCCACCACGAAATCTTCACGGGCGTAGGTCGGCGGTGGCAGCGCGAGTTCCAGGGTGAGCTGGTTTGCCATGCGCCGGGTCAACTGGGAGCGCCGCCGCGATAGAGATCGCTTTCGCGATAGCGGGCGATGAAGTGGCGGGCGACCACGCCGAGGATCGCCGCCACCGGAACGGCAACCAGCACGCCGGTGAAGCCGAACAGCGAGCCGCCGGCCAGCAGGGCGAACATGATCCAGACCGGATGCAGACCTACTCGGTCGCCGACCAGCTTCGGCGAGAGGAAATTGCCCTCGAGCATCTGTCCCACCACGAACACCGCCGCGACCTTCACCACGCCGATCCAGTCCGGCGGAAACTGCGCCAGCGCCATGCCCAGCGCCATGACCCCGCCCACGAAGGTGCCGACGAAGGGGATGAAGGAGATGGCTCCGGCAATCAGCCCGATGACGAGGCCGAACTGCAGCCCTACCAGCGTGAGGCCGATACCGTAGAAGGTCCCAAGGGCCAGGCAGACCAGGGCCTGACCGCGCACGAAGCCCGCGATGGCGGCATTCGATTCGGAGGTGAGCTTGCGGATGGTGTCGGCATGGTCGAGCGGCAGCGAGTCGTCGATCGCCGCGACGAGCTTCTCCCAGTCGCGCAGCATATAGAAGGTCACCACCGGCGTGATGAACAGCAGGCCGAGCAGGTTGATGATCGCCACGCCACGCTCGGCCAGCGCCCCTGCGATCCCTCCGGCGACAGCCAGCCCCTTGCCGGCCCACTGGGTCGCCTCGGATTGCAGGTCGTGCATGCTCATCGGCTCCAGTCCCAGCCGGTCACGCAGCGGTTCGAGCAGGGGCTGGATGCGGCCGAGCGCCTTCACAATGTATTCGGGCGCGCTGGTGATCAGCGACTGGATCTGCCCGAACAACGGCGGCAGGATCGCCATCACGACGCCAACCCCGACCAACACCGCCACGATCGTCACGAGAGTGGTCGCCATCGTGCGGGACATGCGCGCGCGCTGCAGGCGGACGACGACGGGATCGAGGAAGTAAGCGACCACCATGCCGACGACGAACGGCAGCAGGATGTCGTTCAGCACCCACATGAGCAGCAGGAAGATGGCGGCTGCCGCGACCCAGAAGATCCAACGGCCCGTTGCGGTCTGCCCCATTCGATAATTCCCCCGGCGCGCCCTAGCGCGGCTGCAATTGCCAGCGCCCCATGTCCTGGGACAGGTTCAACCCTGCCTGCGCCAGCGTGCGCTGCAGTTCCTCGGGAGAACCGAAGAAGTCGAGCCGGAGTTCCGCGCGGTCGGACTCGAGCGTCTTCACCGTCACCGATTTCACCGCCGGAATGGCGCCGAGCCGCTGCCGCACCTGGACCCAGTCGCCGAGGGCACGGATCGGCACTACGACGTCCAGCGAGTCCTGCGAATCGCGGCGGACGGTGCCGATGCTGCGCCAGTCCTGATCGGCCTTGGCGTGGATCGCCTTCACGGCGGCCGGAAGGTCCGCCGCGCTGGCCACCGGGATCGGCGGAATCTCGCTGCGAGCACCGGTCTGTGTGTCGTACCGCAGGCCGCCGACCGTGAGGCCCCCGCTCGCCTTGTCGCCCTCGACGGTGGCCACGATGATCGTGGGGGCTCGGTACCGCTGGTTGAGCCGGGCGAGCGCGGAAACGTCGCCGACATAGGCCTGTTCGCCCGTGAGCGCCCCCTGATCGGTCGGATCGCCGCGAAGCACGGTGACCGGAACGGCGCTACCGGCGGTGTCGAGCTGCTGCCAGGCCTCGCGCCAGGCGTTGCGGTCGTTCAGCGGTTCCACCCCGGCCGGGCCCTTCCACAGCGGGATCACCAGGGCCGGCCGGGCCACGGTTTCCACAACCTTGGCACCCGCCCCGCTCAGGTAGGACTTCACGGCGTCGGGGACGAAAACGACGTTCAGCGTCGCGCTGTAGCCGCCAGGCGCCGGACGTTCGCGCACGAACTCGATGCCGCGCACCATGTTCTCCAGCTGGCCATCGTCGATCTGCGGCAACCGTGCACGATCCTCCGCCGGTACCAGCCGGTTCACGAGGAGGCCGAACGCCTTGCGCCGCGCCTCGCGGATTCCCTGGGCGCGGGCCTGCACGGGATCTGCCCCGCTCACGTCCACCTCGACCCCGGTCACGTCGTATCCGGTGCCGCCGGAAGACTGCGCCTGGGCGATATTCGAGGCGAGGACCGCCAGGAGGACGGCAGCTATCGTGGAAAAGACGCGGCCTATCGGCATTGCGGGGGTCCGGTTTTTGGCTATGTTCGCGCACCGTATTAGCATGAATGAGCCCGGCTTGAAGCCTGACGCCCCCGGCCACAATCGGCCCCCCCTCACCTACAAGGACGCCGGCGTCGACATCGATGCGGGCGACGACCTCGTCGAGCACATCAAGCCGTTGGCCAGGAGCACCAATCGCCCCGGCGTGATGGGCGGGCTGGGCGGCTTCGGCGGCCTGTTCGACCTCAAGGCCGCCGGCTTCACCGATCCCATCCTGGTATCCGGTACCGACGGCGTCGGGACCAAGCTCAAGGTCGCCATCGAAGCCGCCGTCCCCGACACGGTGGGCATCGACCTCGTGGCCATGTGCGTCAACGACATCGTGGTCCAGGGCGCCGAGCCGCTGTTCTTCCTCGACTACTATGCCAGCGGCCGTCTCGACGTCGATGTCGGGCGCCGTCTGGTGGCCGGCATCGCCGAAGGCTGCCGCCGCGCCGGATGCGCCCTGGTCGGCGGGGAAACCGCGGAAATGCCCGGCATGTATGCCGACGGCGACTACGATCTCGCGGGCTTCACCGTCGGCGCCGCAGAGCGCAACACCCTGCTGCCGCGCCCCGACATCGCGCCAGGGGATGTCGTCCTTGGCTTGGCGTCAAGCGGCCCGCATTCCAACGGCTATTCGCTGGTGCGCCGCATCGTCGAGCGCAGCGGTCTGAAATATGCCGACCGCGCGCCCTTCGCCGACACGACCTTGGGTGAAGCCCTACTCGAGCCGACACGCATCTACGTGAAGCAGCTGCTGCAGGTGATCCGTGCCACTGGCGCCATCAAGGGCCTGGCGCACATTACGGGCGGCGGCCTGCCCGGCAACGTGCCGCGCTGCCTGCCGGACGGCACACGCGCGCGCCTCGATGCCCGCCAGTGGACGCCGCCGCGCGTCTTCCAGTGGCTGCGCGAGGTCGGCCAGGTGCCGACCGACGACATGCTGCGGACCTTCAACTGCGGCCTGGGCATGATCGTTGTCGTGGCAAAGGATGATGCCGTTCGCGTCGCCCAGGCGCTGACGCAAACCGGCGAGACGGTGAGCGAGATCGGCGTGATCGAGAAGGCGCCGACCGACGAGGCCGATTGCGTCGTCGATCATGCCGAGAGCCTATGGCGAAGCTAAAGGTCGGGGTTCTCATCTCCGGCCGCGGCAGCAACCTCGCGGCGTTGATCGACGCGGCAAAGGCCGCCGACTATCCCGCCGAGATCGGCTGCGTCGTGAGCAACCGGGACAGCGCACCAGGGCTGGCGATTGCCGCCGCGGCCGGGATCCCGACTGCCATCGTCTCCCACCGCGACCATCCCGATCGTGAGACCTTCGACCGCACCGTCTCGGCGCAACTGGAGCGCCATGAGGCGGAACTGGTCGTCTTGGCCGGCTTCATGCGGATCTTCAGCCCGTGGTTCCCCGCCCGCTGGAAGGACCGGCTGATCAATATCCACCCGTCGCTCCTGCCCGCCTTCAAGGGGCTGCACGTCCAGCGCCAGGCCCTCCAGGCTGGGGTGCGCGTGAGCGGTTGCACCGCCCATCTGGTGACGCCAGATCTCGATTCGGGCCCGATCATCGCCCAGGCGGCGGTGCCCGTGCTTCCCGGCGATACGGAGGAGACGCTCGCGGCGCGCATCCTGCGTCAGGAACATCGTCTCTATCCGTTGGTGGTGCGCTGGTTCGGCGAGGGCCGGATCGCCATCGATGGCGAGAGAATCGAGGTCAGGGGCGTCGCCTGCGACGCCACGCTCCTCTTTTCCCGAGAAACCTAGTCCGATATAAGATCGCCAACGATTTCAAGCGGGGAAGAGTTATGGCTGACGCAAAGGATGACTATCCGGCTCACGCGGCGACCTATGCATCGTTCAGCAAGCTGGTGACGTTCACGCTCCTGTGGATCATCGTTCTCCTGGTCTCGATGGCCCTCGGCCTCATTGCCCACCTGCCCCTGCTCGGCCTCGTGCTGGGTATCGGCGGCTCGATCGCGCTCCTGATCGGCTTTGCCGTCCTGGACTGACCGTCGAAGGCGGTGATCCAAAAGAAAAGCGGCCCGTTTGGGCCGCTTTTTGTTTGGCTGGGCGTCTGCCGTCAGCCGACGATCTCGGAGCCCGCGAAGAAGTAGGCGATCTCGATCGCCGCATTCTCGGGCGAGTCGGAGCCATGGACGGAATTGGCTTCGATCGATTCGGCGAAGTCCTTCCGGATCGTGCCGGCGTCGGCGTTGGCCGGGTTGGTGGCGCCCATGATCTCGCGGTTCTTCGCGACGGCGTTCTCGCCTTCCAGAACCTGCACCACGACCGGGCCCGAGGTCATGAAGGTGCACAGGTCGTTGAAGAACGGACGGGCCTTGTGCACGCCGTAGAACTGCTCGGCCTGCTGGCGGCT
>CAZPOS010000106.1:0-8230 GCA_964588065.1 uncultured Reyranella sp. | reverse complement strand
CTTGCCGGTCAGGTTCCGGCGGGTCGCGTCCGGCTTGATGATCGAGAAAGTACGTTCGACGGCCATGAATTCCCTCGTGGAGCCAGTGTATTCAATGCGTGGGCGCGCCTTATAGACGCGGGGTTTGGGCCGGGCAAGCGCGCCCAATGCGCTTGGTTTGCGGCCAAATCGCATGGTAAATGCCCCCGCCCATGCTCCACATCAGCGATATCTCCTTCCGCCATGGCGAGCGGGTGCTGTTCGACCGCGCCTCCGCGGCCCTCTCTGACGGCTGGAAGGTCGGTCTCGTCGGCCGCAACGGCGCCGGCAAGTCGACCCTGCTGCGCCTGATCCAGGGCCAGATCGAGGCCGACAGCGGCGAGATCAATCTGATGGGCCGGACCCGTGTAGGTTCGGTTCCCCAGGACCCGCCCGGCGGCGACATCAGGGTCATCGATGCGGTCCTCGCGGCCGACGTCGAGCGCAGCGCGTTGCTGGCCGAGGACGCGACCTGCCAGGACGGCGTGCGCCTCGCCGAGATTCACGCCCGCCTCGAGGAAATCGGCGCGGCGGCTGCACCTTCGCGCGCGGCCGCGATCCTGAACGGCCTGGGCTTCGACAACGAGAAGCAGTCCCGGCCCTGCGGCGAATTCTCGGGCGGCTGGCGCATGCGCGTGGCGCTCGCCGGCACGCTGTTCAGCAGCCCGGACCTGCTGATTCTCGACGAGCCGTCGAACCACCTCGACGTCGAGGCGATGATCTGGCTCACCGAGTACCTCAAGCGGTTCCGCAACACCGTGCTGATGGTGAGCCACGATCGCGATCTGCTGAACGACGTGTGCGACCACATCGTGCACATCGACCAGCAGAAGCTCGTCGCGTACACCGGCAACTACGACTTCTTCGAGCGCACCCGCGCCGAGCGCCTGGCCAACGACGCCGCGCAGCAGGCCAAGCTCGCCGCGCAACGCAAGCACATGCAGGCCTTCGTGGACCGCTTCAAGGCGAAGGCGAGCAAGGCCCGGCAGGCCCAGTCGCGCATGAAGATGATCGAGAAGCTGGGGCCGATCGCCTCGGTGCCGATCGACGAGCGCATCTCGTTCAACTTCCCGTCGCCCGACATCCTCGCCTCGCCGATCGAGACGCTCGACGACGTCTCCGTCGGCTATCCCAACGGGCCGCTGGTCCTGCGCAACCTCGACCTGCGCATCGACATGGAAGACCGCATCGCCCTGCTGGGTCAGAACGGCAACGGCAAGTCGACCTTCATCCGCCTGATCTCGCAGCGGCTCGAGCCGCGCGAGGGCCAGCTCAAGAAGACACCGAAACTGCGCGTCGGCTACTTCTCGCAGGATCAGGAGGAGAGTCTCGACTACGAGGGCACGCCGTTCGACCATATGAACCGCGCGCTGGGACCGGGTGCCGGCGAGGCCAAGGTGCGTGCCCAGCTCGGCCGCTTCGGCTTCTCGCGCGAGCGGGCAAACCTCAAGGTCGGCGTCATGTCGGGCGGCGAGAAGACCCGCCTGCTGCTGTCACTCGCCACGCGCAACGCCCCGCACCTGCTGCTGCTCGACGAGCCGACCAACCATCTCGACATGGATGCGCGCGCCTCGCTGGTCGACGCCATCAACGACTTCGAAGGCGCGGTCGTACTGGTCAGCCACGACACGCATCTGGTGAAGATGGTCGCCGACGCGCTGTGGGTGGTCGAGAAGGGAACGGTGAAGCCGTTCGACGGCGACATCGACGAGTATCAGGCCAAGCTGCTGAAAGAGCGCGGCGCCCGCCCGCCCAAGGCAGAGAAGCAGTCCGATGCGGGCAGCAAGAAGGACCAGCGCAAGGCCGCCGCCGACAACCGCACCAACAAGGCGCCGCTGAAGAAGGCGGTCGACAGCGCGGAGAAGATGCTGGCCCGCCTCACCGACCAGTTGAACGGCGTGCTGGCCAAGCTCGCCGATCCGGCGATCTATGCGGGGCCCGGCAGCGTCGTCACGGACCTTCAGAAGGAAAAGGCCCGGCTCGAGCGCGAGGTCGAGAATGCCGAGAAGCGCTGGTTGACCGCCCAGGAAGCCCTGGAAGCCGCCGCCTGACCCCTACTCCGCCGCGGCCGGGTAAGCGGGCTTGGTGCTGCTGCTCCTGATCAGCATCACCATGCCGGCATTGAAAGTATAGAGCCCGACGGCGATCCAGAAGATCACGGCCGGCAGGCCGCTGTTCATCAGCAGACCGTACAGCGGCGGCGCCACGAAGGAGCCGATGTCGAGCCCTGAATAGACGAAGCCGAAGACCTTGCCCGATGCGCCGGGAGGAGTTGCGCCGCGCACGATCATGTCGCGCGATGGATTGGTGATGCCGCCGGCGGCGCCCGCCAGTGCGAGCAGGACCGGCAGCAGTGCCGGCGACACGGTCTGCGTGGCGATCGGCACGGTGAGGGCCGCGGCCGCCAGGAGACCGAACGCGGCCACCAGGTCGTGCCGGCGGACTCGGTCGGCGAAATGGCCCCCGACCAGGATGCCGGCGGCCGAACCGGCGATGAACACGATCAGGCAGAAAGCGGCGTAGTTCTCGGTGACGCCGAACATGCCGCTCCAGGCGGGCACAGCGAACTGCTGGATGCCGACAGTGTTGGCGGCGATCAGCGCGAAGTATGCGAGGCAGAGCAGCAGCGTCGGCTGGAGGAACAGCGCCAGCCCCGGCCGGCCGCCGGCCTGCGCCGCAGCCGCGCGCACCTTGACCCTGTGATCGACGAGCTGTTCGCGATGGACGAGGACGAGCACCGACAGCACGAGGCCGGGTAGCGCGCCGATCAGGGCTGCGCCCACCCAGCCGAACAGGCTGTCGAGAAAGTACATGATCGGCGCGGCGGCCCACCCCAGCGATCCGCCCAGACCGTGAATGCTGAAGGCGCGCCCCAGGCGGTGCGTGTTTACCGACGAATTCAGGAGCGCGAAGTCGGCGGGATGGAAGACCGAGTTGCCCAGTCCGGCGATGACCGCGATGCAGGCGAAGCCGACGAAGGAATGCGCAACCGAAATGAAAGCGAGGCCGAGCCCGACGACCAGGAGACCGCCGGCCAGGATCGGGCGGGCGCCGAAGCGGTCGACTGCGAATCCCGCCGCCGTCTGGGCCAATCCGGAGACGCCGTAGAAGGTTCCGGCCAGCAGGCCGACATCGGCAAAACTCAGACCGGCTTCCTGGCGAACGATCAGGAGCATGGTCGCGAAGGCGAGCTGGTAGTAGTGGCTCACGCCATGGGCGACGCCGATCAGGCTGATCACCCTGAAATCATGCTGGAGCGGTGCGGTGGTAGCGGACATGGAAACCTCTTCCATTCATCATAGGCGATCCGCATGGCGAACGTTCGCGGAAATGCGCGGGGGAGCCATGCGCGTGTGATGACGTGTTGCGGCGGCCCTTGTAGTGTCCCCGCCGGCAAGAGGGAGAAACGCATCATGAAGCGCTGGAAACATCGCCCCGAAGGTTCGACCTGGGGCGACTGGGGCGACGACGATCAGCTCGGACGTCTCAACCTGATCACGCCGAAGAAGGTGCTTGAGGGCATTGCCGAGGTGAAGGAAGGGCTCTCCTTCTGCCTCAGTCTTCCGCTCGACTTCCCGGGCGGCAACGTCCTGAACCCGCGCCGTCTGCCTCCCGTGCTGTCGCCCACGGGCGACGAGAATGGCTGGCGCTTCAACTTCCTCACCAACAGCCTGAACCCGCAATTCGTCGACGTCGCGAGCGACGACCGGGTGATCCTCACACTGCAGTATTCGACCCAGTGGGACACGCTTGCCCATGTCGGCGGCCTGTTCGATGCCGACGGCGATGGCGTGCCCGAGCCGCTCTACTACAACGGCTTCAAGGCCGGCTCCGACGTGGTCGGCCCGCAGCCCGACGCCGGCGGCGACGGGTGTGGCCACCTCTCCTACGCCCACAAGCTCGGCGTCGAGAACATGGCCGCCAAGGCGATCCAGGGCCGCGCCGTGCTGGTCGACCTCGAGAAGCATTACGGCCGCGACCACAGATACGTCAGCTACGACGACTTCAAGCGCGTGCTCGATGCCGACAGGGTCGTGGTCGAGCCCGGCGACATGCTGATGCTGTACACCGGGTTCACCGACGAGATCATGAAGATGAACAAGAACGTCGACCCGGCGCGCGCGCATGCGATGTGCTGCGTGCTCGACGGCCGTGACAAGCGCCTGCTGCAGTGGATCACCGACAGCCAGATCTCGGCGCTGATCGCCGACAACTACGGCGTCGAGGCGGTGCCGGCGAGGCCCGGCCCGGAGGATGCCGAGCATCCGTCGCTGCCACTGCACAATCACTGCCTGTTCAAGCTGGGACTCAATCTCGGCGAGATCTGGTGGCTGAAGGACCTGGCGCTCTGGCTTCGCGACAAGCAGCGATCGCGCTTCCTGCTGACGGCGCCGCCGCTGCGGCTGCCGGGCGCGGTGGGTTCGCCCGCCACGCCGGTGGCAACGGTCTGACGCCGGCGTCGCAATGTCGTTTCCGGCGTTCGTTGCCCGCGGGCTGAAGGCAGAACGGTTCGCGCTGCTGGATATCGGCTGTTCCGGCGGCCTCGATCCGAAGTGGCGCGCCTTCGGCGAGAGGCTCAAGGCCCTGGGCATCGACGCCAGCGCCAGCGAATGCCAGCGGCTCACGTCGGAGGAAAAGAACCCCGACGTCACCTACGTGGCAGCCTTCGTCAGTCCGCGTGCCGACCAGCCGATCGACCTGTCGGCCGGGCCGGCGGCGCCGCTGATCATGAAGATGCGCGATCGCATGAGCTTCATGCGCACGCGCGAGATCCGCGACGCCAAGCTCCGGACTGCCTCTACCGAGGAGCAATTGCGGCACAATGCGTGGGAACTGACAGGACTAGCAGACCCTTCGAAGCCCGTGGTCGTGCCCGACCTTCTGGCGACGCGCGGCTGGACCGACCTCGACTACATCAAGATCGATACCGACGGCATCGACTGGCAGATCCTGCAGAGCTTCGAGGGACGGCTCCCGGCGAATCTCCTGGCCGTCCAGATGGAGGTGAACTTCGTGGGCGATGGCGCCGCCGACGAGCATTCCTTCCACAACACGGACCGCTTCATGCGGCGCCACGGCTTCGACCTCTTCCGCCTCGACGTGCGCAACTATTCCTCGCGCGCGCTCCCCGCCCGCTATATCTGGCCGACGCCGGCAGAAACGCATTCCGGGCGCCCCTTCCAGGGGGAAGCCTACTATGCCCTCGATCTGCTCGGCCCGAACGGTCCGGCGCGGCTCGCTGAACTGAGCGCCGAGAAAGTGGCAAAGCTGGCAGCGATCCTGTCGGCCTGGGACGTCCCCGATGCCGCCGCGGAGCTATTGCTGGATTGTCGCGACAGGCTCGCCGCGCTGCTCGATGTCGATCGCGGCCTCGATCTACTGGCAGCCCAGGCGCAGGGCGACCGCGCCCGCCCGCTCGATTATCGCCGCTACATGGCGCACTTCGAGTCCGATCCGCCGGATTTCTACCGTCCGGAAGGACCGATCCCGCTGCGCGAACGTCTGGCGGCCGCATGGCGCGCCTACCTGCGGCCGCGCGACAGCCGCTAGGTCAGGCCCTCTTCTCCCAGCCGCCGGTTTCCGTCTGCTGCCAATAGGCCACCGTGTGACCGGCGGTCTTGTAGGCTTTCCAGCGCTCGCGCGCGTCAGCGACGGCGCTGTCGTCGCGTCCGTCGAACAATTCGAAGCAGCGCTTGTAGTCGCCGACCTTCTCCGACTTCGCCCGATCGGCGACGAAGAGAAAGGCGGCGCCGTTGGGATTCTCGTCGAGATGCGTCAGCCAGACCGGCTGGCGGTCGGCTTCGCCATCCCGTGCAGCCCCGTGCGGAAGGAAGCCATCGGGATCGTACACCCAGAGATGCGTGTTCAATGCATCCACCCGCTCCGGCGAGCCGAGCAGCACCACCGCCCGCTCCCCAGCCTGCAATGTCTTGGTCAGCAGGCGCGGCAGCGTGTCTTCGAGCGACGATCGGGTCAGGTGATAGAAGTTGACCTCGGTCGCCATCGGCCCAGTCAGCCCTCGTAATTCTCGGCGATCAACCGGTCGAGCAGACGGACGCCGAACGCGGTGGCGCCCTTCGGCGTGAGGGTATCGCCCTTGCCCGACCAGGCCACGCCCGCGATGTCGATATGCGCCCAGGCGACGCCGTCCTGCACGAAGCGCTGCAGGAACTGCGCCGCCGTGATCGAGCCGCCATCACGCCCGCCGCCAACGTTCTTCATGTCGGCGATCTCGGAGTCGATCAGCTTGTCGTACTTCGGGCCGAGCGGCATGCGCCATAGCTTCTCGCCGATCCCCGAACCCGCGGCGCGCAGCCGGTTGGACAGCTCGGTGTCGTTGCAGAACAGGCCCGCGCGCTCGTGGCCGAGCGCCACGACGATGGCGCCGGTGAGCGTCGAAAGCTCGACCATCGCCTGCGGCTTGAACTTCTCCTGCGCGTACCACATGGCGTCGCACAGGATCAGGCGGCCTTCGGCGTCGGTGTTGATGACCTCGACCGTCTGTCCCGACATCGACTTAACGACGTCGCCGGGGCGCTGGGCATTGCCGTCGGGCATGTTCTCGACGAGCGCACACACCGCCACGACGTTCGCCTTCGCCTTGCGGCCGGCAATCAGCTTCATGGCGCCGGTGACGGCGCCGGCGCCGCCCATGTCCCACTTCATGTCTTCCATGCCGGCCGCCGGTTTCAGCGAGATGCCACCGGTGTCGAAGCAGACGCCCTTGCCGATCAGCGCGACCGGGGCCTGGCCCTTCGGCCCGTTCATCCATTTCATGACGAGAAGTTGGGAATCGCGGCCGCTGCCGCGGCCGACCGCCAACAGGGTTTCCATGCCGAGCTTTTTCATCTCGGCTTCGCCCAGGATCTCGACCTTCACGCCGAGCTTGGTGAGTTCCTTGGCGCGCCGGGCGAACTCCGCCGGATAGAGCACGTTCGGCGGCTCGCTCACGAGGTCGCGTGTGAGGAACACGGCGTCACACGAGGTCGCGTGTGAGGAACACGGCGTCCACCACCGGCTCAAGCTGGGCGTAGGCCTTGCGGGCGTCGGCCGGCGCGGCCAGGACGACCGTCAGCCGTTGCAGGGACAGTTTCTGCTCAGGCTTGTCCTTGGTCTTGTACTTGTCGAAGCGATAGGTCCGCAGTCGGACGCCCAGCGCCAGGTGGGCCGCCATCTCGGCCGGCGACAGCCGGCTTCCCTTGACCGGATCGACGACCACGGTCACCGCGGTGTGGCCGGCGGCATTGGCCTCGGCCGCAACGACACCGCCCAGTTCCTCGGCCGCCCGCGCATCGAGGTCCTGTCCCTTCCCCACACCCAGAAGCAGAAGGCGTGCAATATCGCCGGAGTGGCCGAGGACGGTCTGGGTCTGGCCCTTGGCCCCCGTGAATCGGCCTGCTTCCAGGGCGCGGGTCACGGCGCCGTCAGCGGCTCCGTCTACGGTCTCGGCGGTCGCCAGCAGCTGCTTCTCGGCCCCGACGAAGACCGCGACATTGCCGGAAAAGGCCTTCGGAAAGGCCGAAAACTCCACTTTCATCCACATCCCCTGCGCATGGCGCTTGATTTGTCCCAATATTTCGCCCCTGCGACCGGACCGCGCAAGCTGTGTTTGGCCGTCACGCCCCTGCAAAATCGGGGTGGCATCGCGACGCAAGCGCCAGTATCAGTACCGGCCTTCAAAACGGACATGGAAATGACCACAGGAACATTGCCTCGCGTCTCGGTCGTCGGTCTCGGCAAGCTCGGCGCCCCTCTGGCCGCCGTTCTCGCAAGCCGTGGCTTCACCGTCATCGGCCTGGATGTGAACAAGACGCTGGTCGACGCGATGAACGCCGGCAAGATGCCGATCGTCGAGCCGCAGCTCAACGAACTGATCGCCGCCAACAAGCAGCGCCTCTCGGCGACCATGGACGCCAACGAGGCCATCCAGAAGAGCGACGCCAGCTTCGTGATCGTCCCGACGCCGTCGGACAGCACCGGTTTCTTTTCCAACCGTTTCGTGCTCCAGGCGATGGAGACGCTCGGCAAGGCCCTGAGGAACAAGCAGGGCTACCACATGGTCGTGATCACCAGCACGGTCATGCCGGGCACCACCGGCACCGAGATCAAGGATGCCCTCGAGGCCGCTTCCGGCCGCAAGGTCGGTCCCGACCTCGGGCTTTGCTACAATCCGGAATTCATCGCGCTGGGCAGCGTCGTGCGCGACATGCTC
>CAZPOS010000105.1:0-16675 GCA_964588065.1 uncultured Reyranella sp. | reverse complement strand
CTTCCAGCCGGTTGGCGAGACACGCACGACGGCGGAAATGTCGGACACCGAGAAGAACGCTATCAGCCATCGCGGCCGCGCCTTCCGGATGATGGTCGAGGCCTGCTTCGGATGAGTCGGGCGCCCCTGGGCGTCTATGTCCACTGGCCCTTCTGCAAGTCGAAGTGCCCCTACTGCGACTTCAACAGCCACGTCCGCGACGGCGTCGAACAGGCGCGCTGGCGGGCGGCGCTGCTACGCGAGCTGGAGCATGCCGCGCGCGAGGCGCCGGACCGTCGGGTCGAGACGATGTTCTTCGGCGGCGGCACGCCCTCGCTGATGGAGCCAGAGACGGTCGCGGCGCTGATCGCGCGCACCAGGGATCTCTGGGACAGTGCGTCCGAGATCGAGATCACGCTGGAGGCCAACCCGACCTCGGTCGAGGCCAGCCGCTTCGCCGCCCTCGCCGAGGCCGGCGTCAACCGCGTGTCGCTGGGCGTCCAGGCACTCGATGCGTCGTCGCTGAAATTCCTCGGCCGCGAGCATTCGACGGAGGAGGCGCTGGACGCGCTCGCCACCGCACGGCGTCATTTCGCGCGCCATTCCTTCGACCTGATCTACGCGCGGCCCGGCCAGACGCCGGAGGCGTGGGCCGAGGAGCTGGAGCGGGCGCTCGCATTGGCCGGCGAGCATCTCTCGCTCTACCAGCTCACCATCGAGCGCGGGACGCGCTTCTTCACCGATCATGCCCGCGGCACCTTCGTGCTGCCGGACGAGGAAACGTCGGCCGCGATGTTCGAGCAGACACAGGCCCGGCTCGAACGCGCCGGCCTGCCCGCCTACGAGATCTCGAACCATGCACGTCCCGGTGCCGCCTGCCGCCATAATTTGATCTATTGGCGGTATCAGGATTACGTCGGCATCGGACCGGGCGCGCACGGCCGCTTCGCGGTCGGCAACGCCAAGCGGGCGACCCGGCGGTCGAGCGGGCCGGAAGCCTGGCTGGAGTCCGTCGAGCGCGCGGGCCACGGGACGGCGGAAACCTCGTCGATCGAGGGGCGGGACATGGTGGAGGAGGCATTGATGATGGGACTGCGGCTGGCCGACGGCATCGACCGCGCCACCTTCGCGTCCGTCACGGGTGTCGACCCCGTCGAAGCGATCGACGCCGCGCGGCTCGACCCGCTGGTGCGCGCCGGCTTCCTCGAAATCGATCCGACCCATCTGCGCGCCACGCCGGAAGGACGACAGCGTCTCAACGCGTTGCTGGAGCGGCTCGTCGCATGAGGCTCGGGTTCAGTCTTTTGGCGCTGCTCGCGATGACGGGCATCGCATCGGCGCAGCAGCAGCAAGCGCCGGCCCAGCCGCAGCAGAAGCCGCCGGCTAAGCCTGCACCCGCCGCCAAACCCGCTGCGGCGGCACCGGCCGCCGCCAAGCCGGGGCCGAAGTCGCCCTTCACCCCGCCCGCCTTCAAGATCACCATCGCGACCGAGGGCGCCTTCCCGCCCTTCAACTATCTCGACCGCAAGGGCATGCCGGCCGGCTTCGAGATGGAACTGGCGCAGGAGGCCTGCCAGCGCATCAAGGCGGAGTGCGAGTTCATCGCGCTGAAGTGGGACGAGCTGATCCCCGGCCTGCTCGAGAAGAAGTTCGACATCATCATGTCGTCAATGGAAGTGACGCGCGAACGGCGCCAGCGCATGGGCCTGTCGCGCCGCTACTACCTCTCGCCCGGCGCCTTCATCGCCCCCAAGGGCGCCCCCTATGACGGGCCGCCGTCGCTGCTGCGCAACAAGCGCATCGGCATCCAGAAGGATTCGATGCACGCCGACTGGGCAGACAAGAGCTTCCGCCGCTCCGCCCAGCTCAAGCGCTACGCGTCGGTGCAGGAAGCGCTGACCGCGCTGGCCAACGACGAGATCGATGCGGTGTTCGGCGACAAGGCGCAGCTCTGGCTGTGGAGCCAGAAGCCCGAAGGCAAGTGCTGCGAACTGGTCGGCCAGGACATCAAGGACACGCAGACCCTGGGCGTCGGTGTCGCCGCCGGCCTGCGCAAGGAAGACGGCAAGCTGCGCGAGGCGTTCAACAAGGCGCTGGGCGAGATGATGACCGACGGCACCTACAAGAAGCTCAACGACAAGTACTTCCCGTTCGCGCTGAATTAGGGGAATTGATTCAAAACTTTCCGTCGTCTCGACCGAAGCGCCGCAGGCGCGGAGCGGAGAGACCTTGCCGAAACAAAAGGCTTTCGCAGAATAGACGCGCATGGCCCGCCGACCCGTCGTCTACATTCTCGCCAGCCCGAACCATCGCGCACTCTATATCGGGATCACGACCGATATGGGTCGTCGGTTGGACGAGCATCGACAGGGACAGTCCGAGCATACGTCTCGCTACAACATCACCAAGCTCGTCTATCTCGAATCACATGAAACAGCGCCTCAAGCGATCGAACGCGAGAAGCAGATCAAGAAGTGGCGCCGCGACAAGAAGATCGCGCTCATCGAAAGCGCCAACCCCGAATGGTTGGATCTGTCGAACGAGATACTCTAGCCCGCAATATCCGTCGTCTCTCCGCTACGCCTCGCTAAGTGAGGCTCCGGTCGAGATGACGGACTTCTTCGTGCCAGCAAACGCACCTGGCACCTTTGGAGTGCGGAAATAAACTTTAGAAGGCTCGGGAGTGATTCCGCGTTCGGCGAAGAAACGAACGACAGCCTTGCTCTTTCTCCCATGAGTCGGGGCGAGAGCGGTGAAGGCCGATAGCGTAGACTATTTACCACTCAGTATAACTGTCAGCTCGATCACAAGAGGTAGCAGCCATGACATTTAAGCGAAGATGGGCGTATCCTGGGTCCTTAAGCGACTCCGAGCTTGCGGATGTTTTGGCGTTGGCATTTAGCGATCCGCAAATACGGTAGTTGCTCGTCAAGTGCCAAGAGAATGCGGAGGCCGTCCGTCTGGGAAATGCGGACCGCGACCGGGAGCCGGAAGACGTAATCGGCGCCGCGGCGTTGCGAGTAGCAGTCTCGAAGTTCCCTGCTGCCAACCTAGAGGACGGCCGAGAGATAGGGCAGCACCTCTTCGCAGAAGTTGCTCGCCGCCTCGAAAGTAAGAAGACCACAAATTAGTCCGCGCACAGCATCTATGCCGGGTAAGCCGTAAGTCGCTCTTAAGTACGTTTGCTATCTGATGCCGGACTGGAGTCTCGCGTGGCGAGGCGCAGTGGAGAGATCTGATCTCTACGATTAAGCGGCTATTGGTTGAGAGAAGGTCTCTCCGCTACGCGACGGAGCCTGCCCCGAGGTCTTCCGAGGGGGCGCTTCGGTCGAGACGACGGGGTTTCTTGTCGACCATCTCTAAGCGGCATTGATCGCGGCGAAGGCTTCGAAGGCGTCTTCGACCAGGCTGACGTGGTGGATCATGGCGGCGTGGGCGCCGGCGGCGTCGCCGGAGACGATGGCGCGGACGACGGCGTCGTGTTCCTGGTTGGAGCGCAGCAGGCGGCCGTCGACGCGGAACTGGGCGCGGCGGTAGGGGCCGACCCGCCGGCGCAGGGTCATCGCATAGTCGGCGAGCGGCGCATTGTGCGCGCCGGCATAGATCGCCGAATGGAAGGCGACGTTGGCATCGGAATAGGCCTCGGTGTCGCCTGCCGCCGCCAGGGCCATCATCGCTTCGTGACGCGCCTGCAGGCGGCGCCGCTCGACCGGCGTCATGCTCATGGCCGCCAGCCGGGCGCAGGTCGCTTCCATCTCGGCCATGGCCACGAACAGGCTCTCGATCTCCTCCGGCGTCGCCTTGGAGACGATCGCGCCCTTGCGCGGCCGCATGTCGATCAGGCCGCTCATCGCCAGCTGGCGCAGCGCCTCGCGGACCGGGGTGCGCGACACGCCATGCTGTTCGGCGAGGCCCACCTCGTCGAGGCGTTCGCCGGGCGGCAACCGGCCGTTGAGGATGCCGTCGGCGATCGCCGCAGCGAGTTTGTCGGCCAGGGTCGGGTTGGTGTCGGTACGCATCCCCCCCTTGCATACAAGATGGATGCCAACGCAGTTTGTGCACGCACCAATGCCAAAAAAGAATGCAATCATTGAAAATTGCATACAATTTAGGCCCATGCCCGGCTGCCCTCGCGTCGATTCGCCTGGTATTCCTGCGTTTCGGGCGTGGCACACCGCTTGCTGTTTCCCCTTTGGGCCGCGACGGCCGGACAAGCGATCGAGGGGACGTTCGATGATCGACAAGTTCAATATCGGCCGACGGGCACTTCTGGGCAGCGCCGCGGGCGCGGCCGTTCTCGGTCTCGCGGGCGGCGCCCAGGCGCAGAAGCCGCTGGTGGTAGGCTTCATCTATGTCGGCCCGCGCGACGACTACGGCTACAACCAGGCCCATGCCGAAGGCGCGGCCGTCCTGAAGAAAATGGCCGGCGTGAAGGTCGTCGAGGAAGAGAAGGTGCCGGAGACCGTCGCCGTCGAGAAATCGATGGAGAGCATGATCAACATGGACGGCGCCACGCTGCTGTTCCCGACCTCGTTCGGCTACTTCGACCCGCACATGCTGCGCATGGCGGCCAAGTACCCCAAGATCCAGTTCCGGCACTGCGGCGGCCTGTGGAACCAGGCCAAGAACCCGATGAACACCGGCAGCTACTTCGGCTACATCGACGAGGCGCAGTATCTCGCCGGCATCGTCGCCGGCATGACCACCAAGAGCGGCAAGCTGGGCTTCGTCGCCGCCAAGCCGATTCCCCAGGTGCTGCGCAACATCAACGCCTTCACCCTGGGCGCGCGCTCGGTGAACCCGAAGGCCACCACCCAGGTGATCTTCACCGGTGACTGGTCGCTGCCCGTGAAGGAGGCCGAGGCCACCAACTCGATGATCGCGCAGGGCGTCGACGTCGTGACCTGCCATGTCGACAGCCCGAAGGTCGTGATCGAGACCGCCGAGCGCGCCGGCATCTACACCAGCGGCTACCACACCAATCAGGCCAAGCTCGCGCCCAAGGGCTACCTCACCGGCGCCGAGTGGCAGTGGGAGAAGATTTACGTCGACTTCGTCGAGACGATGAAGAAGGGCGGCGTCCCGGGCAACTTCGTGCGCGGCGGGCTCAAGGAAGGCTACGTCAAGACCTCGCCGTTCGGCCCGGCCGTGTCGGATGCCGCCAAGGCCAAGGTCGAGGAAGCGCGGAAGGGCATCGTCGACGGCAGCTTCGCGATCTTCAAGGGCCCGCTGAAAGACAACAAGGGCAACACCGTCATCGCCGCCGGCACGACCTACACCCAGACCGAGCCGGTGCTCGAAGGCATGAACTACCTGGTCGAAGGCGTTCTCGGCGCGACGTCGTAACGGGCGCCGCGCGGACCGGGAGCCCAGTGTGAGTACGGGCGTGGGCACCGCCCTCGAACGCATCGCCGTCTCGGCGTTGGCGCTGCTGGCGTCGGCGGTGATCTTCGGCTTGCTGCTCGTCTTCTACGCCGGTGTCGATCCGTTCGAGGCCTACGCGCTGATGTACCAGGGCGCGTTCGGCAGCTGGTTCTCGTTCCAGAACACGCTGACGCGCGCGGCACCGCTGATCCTGACGGCGCTGTGCACCGCGCTGCCGGCGCGTCTCGGGCTGATCATCATCGGCAACGAGGGCGCGTTGGTCCTGGGTGGCGTCGCCGCGGCCGCAGCCGGCGTTGCCGTCGCGGCATCGGGACCGCTGGTCACCAACCTCGCCATGGCGGCGGCGGCGATGGTCGTGGGCGGCGCGTGGATCGCGCTGGCCGGCGGCCTGCGCCAGTATCGCGGCGTCAACGAGACGATCTCCAGCCTGCTGCTCACCTACATCGCGATCGCCCTGATGAACCATTTCGTCGAGGGCCCGCTGCGCGATCCGACGAGCCTCAACAAGCCGTCCACTCCGCCGATCGGCGACGCCAACATGCTGGGCACGATCGCCGGCAGCGACGTCCATTGGGGCCTGGCCTTCGGCATCGCCGCCTGCCTGATCTGCTACGTCGTGCAGCGATTCACGACCTTTGGCTTCGCCATGCAGGTGATCGGCGGCAACCCCAAGACCGCGCGCATGATGGGCCTGAACGTCGGCCGTTACGTGCTGGTGGCCTGCGCTGCCGGCGGCGCAGCCGCCGGCCTCGCCGGCATGGTCGAGGTGGCGGCGGTGCACGGCAAGGCCAACGCCTCGCTGGCCGTGGGCTACGGCTTCACCGGCATCCTCGTCTCGTTCCTCGCGCGCCATCATCCGCTGGCGATCATTCCGGTCGCGATCCTGCTGGGCGGCATCGGCGCCAGCGGCGGGCTTCTCCAGCGCCGGCTCGACCTGCCCGACGCGGCGGTGGTCGTGCTGCAGGGCATCATCTTCGTCTGCATCCTGGCGAGCGAGACGCTGTACGGCCGCTCCTGGGCCTGGCTGTGGCGCTTCCGCGCCGTGGAGGGACGCTGAACATGGACGGCAGCGATCTCGGACTCTGGGGCGTGCCGCTGGCCATGCTGGCCGGCGCCATTCGCGTCAGCACGCCCTTCATCTTCGTGAGCCTCGGCGAATGCCTGACCGAGCGCAGCGGCCGCATCAACCTCGGCCTCGAAGGCACCCTGATGATGGGCGCGATGACCGCCTACGGCACGGCGCTGCTGAGCGGCTCGCCGTGGCTCGGCGTGCTGGTGGCGGCCGGCGTCGGCCTGATGCTGGGCGCCCTGCACGCCGCCCTCTGCCAGCTGCCCAAGGTCAACGACATCGCGACCGGCATCGGCCTGATGCTGTTCGGCACCGGTCTCGCCTTCTTCCTGGGCAAACCCTACATCCAACCCAAGGCGCCCAACCTCGGCGCCCTCGATCTCGGTGCCTGGAGCAGCATCCCGCAGGTGCAGCAGGCGCTGCAGGTCAATCCGCTGTTCCTGATCGGCATCGTGCTGGCCTTCGCGCTCGCCTGGGCGCTGAAGAACACGCGCTGGGGCCTGATCGTGCGTCTGGCCGGAGAAAGCGTCGATGCGGCATTGGCGATCGGCGCCTCGGTCGGGCGCGTCCGTTTGCTCGCAACGGCGGTCGGCGGCGCCTTTGCGGGCATCGGCGGCGCCTTCCTGTCGCTCTACTATCCGGGAAGCTGGAACGAGGGCCTGTCGAGCGGCCAGGGCCTGATGGCCGTCGCCCTGGTGATCTTCGCGCGCTGGGATCCGATCCGCTGCCTGTGGGCCTCGCTGCTGTTCGGTGCCGCCGGCGCCATCAGCCCGGCCTTGCAGTCGGTCGGCGTGACCCAGGGCTACTACCTGTTCAGCGCCGCACCCTACGTCCTCACCCTCGCCCTGATGATCGCCACCTGCTCGCCGGCGCGCAGCCTGCGCGGCGCGCCGGGCGAGCTGGGGGCCGTCAAGTAGGAGCCGCCATGAGCAAGACCCACATCGACTCGCGACCCTATGCCTGGCCGTGGAACGGTGCCCTGCGGGCCGACAATACGGCACTGGTCATCATCGACATGCAGACCGACTTCTGCGGCGTCGGCGGCTATGTCGACAAGATGGGCTACGATCTCTCGCTGACGCGGGCGCCCATCGAGCCGATCAAGACGCTGCTCGCCGCCGCGCGCAAGGCCGGCTGGACGGTGATCCATACGCGCGAGGGGCATCGGCCGGATCTCTCCGACCTGCCGGCCAACAAGCGCTGGCGCTCGCAGCGCATCGGCGCCGGCATCGGCGATCCCGGCCCGTGCGGGCGCATCCTGGTTCGCGGCGAACCGGGCTGGGAGATCATCCCCGATCTCGCCCCCATCGCCGGCGAGCCGATCATCGACAAGCCGGGCAAGGGCTCGTTCTGCGCCACCGACCTCGAGCTGATGCTGCGCACGCGCGGCATCGACAATCTGGTGCTGACCGGCATCACCACCGACGTCTGCGTCCACACCACGATGCGCGAGGCCAACGATCGCGGCTTCGAATGCCTGATCCTGGAAGACTGCACCGGCGCCACCGATGCCGGCAATCACGCGGCGGCACTCAAGATGGTGGAGATGCAGGGCGGCGTGTTCGGCGCCGTCGCCAACTCGGCCGCGGTCCTGAAGGCAATAGCGTGACCGCGCCGTCCCTCGAGCTGATCGGCTTCACCAAGCGCTTCGGCGCGATGGCCGCGCTCGACGACGTGTCGGTGAAGATCGAGGCCGGCGCCTTCCACGCGCTGCTGGGCGAGAACGGCGCCGGCAAGAGTACCCTGGTGAAATGCGCCATGGGCTACTACGCCGCCGACGAGGGTCAGATCCTGCTGAACGAGCGTGAGGTGACGATCGCCCATCCGCGGCAGGCGCACGAGCTGGGGCTCGGCATGGTCTATCAGCACTTCACCCTGGTGCCGAACATGACGGTGCTGGAGAACTTCGTCCTGTCGCGCGGCGATCTGCCGGCGGTGATCGACTGGGCGTCGGAGCGGCGCGCCCTCAAGGCCTTCTTCGAGACGACGCCCTTCACCGTGCCGATCGATACGCCGGTCGCCGACCTCGCGGCCGGCCAGAAGCAGAAAGGCGAAATCCTTCGCCAGCTCTACCTGAAGCGCAACCTGCTGATCCTCGACGAGCCAACCTCGGTGCTGACGCCGGACGAGGCCGACGAGGTGCTGACGACCCTGAAGAAGCTCACGACGAGCGGGCAGATCACCATCGTTACCATCACCCACAAGTTCCGTGAGGTGAACACCTATTGCGACGCCGTCACCGTGCTGCGCCGCGGCCAGCTGATCGGCACGAGGCCGACGAGCGAACTCGACAACGACACGATGGCCGAGATGATGGTCGGGCGGCGCGAGACGCGCAGCGTCGTCGAGCGCGAGGCGCGCGCGCCGGGCAAGGCCGTGCTGAAGCTCGAAGGGTTGAGCGTCGCCGACAATGTCGGCCAGCTCGCGGTCGAGGACCTCGCCCTGGAGATCCGCGCCGGCGAGATCGTCGGCGTCGCCGGCGTCTCGGGCAACGGCCAGCACGAGCTGGTCGAGACGCTCGCCGGTCAACGCGATCTCGAATCCGGCCGCATGCTGGTGCACGGCGAGGTCTACAGCGCGACGCGGCCGGAGATGGTCCGCCACAAGATCGCCTGCCTGCCGGAGGAGCCGTTGCGCAATGCGTGCGTGGCCAACATGTCGGTGGCCGAGAACATCGCGCTGCGCTCCTTCGACCAGCCGCCGTCGTCACCCGACGGCATCCGCCTCAGGCGCAGCCCGATGCGCGAGACGGCGCGCAGGCTCATCGAGACGTACAAGGTGAAGACCCCGGGGCCGGACGCCGCCATCCGCGGCCTGTCGGGCGGCAACGTGCAGCGCGCGGTGCTGGCGCGCGAACTGTCGAGCGAGGGCGACCTGCTGATCGTGGCCAATCCCTGCTTCGGCCTCGACTTCGCCGCCGTCGCCGAAATCCGCGCCCGCATCGTCCAGGCGCGCAACCGCGGCGCCGCCGTGCTGCTGGTCAGCGAGGACCTCGACGAGATCCTGCAGCTCTCCGACCGCATCGTCGTCATGTTCGACGGCAGACTGGCCCTGCAGACCGACGCCGCCGCTGCCGACGTCGGCGCCATCGGCCGCGCCATGGCAGGACACTAAAGGGGTGCGCCCGTGAAAACCATCGCCGCACAGCCGTTCGACTTCACCTTCGATCCCGCGCACACGGCGCTGATCGTCATCGACATGCAGCGCGACTTCATCGAGCCGGGCGGGTTCGGGGCAACGCTAGGCAACGATGTCAGCCTGCTGTCGGCGATCGTGCCCACCGTCGGGCGCCTGCTCGAGGCCTTCCGCGGCGCCGGCCTGCCCATCATCCATACCCGCGAATGCCACAAGCCCGATCTGTCGGACTGCCCGCCGGCCAAGCGCCTGCGCGGCAAGCCTTCGCTGCGGATCGGCGATCCCGGTGCGATGGGCCGCATTCTCATCGCCGGCGAACCGGGTGCCGACATCGTGCCCGAACTGGCCGCCCGGCCGGGCGAGATCGTTCTCGACAAGCCGGGTAAGGGCGCCTTCTACGCCACGCCGCTCGGCGACATCCTAGCGGAACGTCGCATCACGCATCTCGTCTTCGCCGGCGTCACGACCGAGGTCTGCGTCCAGACGACCATGCGCGAGGCCAACGACCGCGGCTTCGAGTGCCTGCTGGCCGAGGACGCGACCGAAAGCTATTTCCCGGAATTCAAGGCGGCAGCCTTGGAGATGATTCGCGCCCAGGGCGCGATCGTGGGCTGGACCGCCACCGTCGATCAGATCGCCGAGGCGCTGCGCTGACTAGTGCAGCGCGCGTTCGCGCGAGACGTAGTGGCCGCGCTTCAGCTCCTTGAAGAACTGCGGCACCTGCGGATGCGAGACCGGCTTGCCCGTGTCGTCGGCCAGCAGGTTCTGCTCCGACACGTAGGCCACGTAGGTGGTCTGCGCGTTCTCGGCCAGCAGATGGTAGAAGGGCTGGTCACGCCGCGGCCGCACCTCTTCGGGGATCGACGAGAGCCACTCCTCGGTGTTGGCGAACACCGGGTCGACGTCGAAGATCACGCCCCGAAACGGGTAGATCCGGTGCTTCACCACCTGGCCGATGGCGAACTTGGCGCAACGCACGGGCGGCGCGGCCAGCGCCGGGGTAGAAGCCTGATTGATGGGTTCCATAGCCAAAGTATTGCTCCGAACAGGCCGGTAGGCAACGCAGTCGGGACGCCGGATTCGAGAGCCGACTGCAGGAATACGCAAAAAACAGCCGTCCGGATCGCCACGCAAGAATGCGGCCAGTTTCCGGAACCCTCGCGCATCGGTTGACGGGATGCACCTGCCTGTGGACTCTGGCGGAACACTCTGTGGGACGGGTTGATTGGTCGAAGGTTTGAAAGTCCGCTTCTGGGGCGTGCGGGGATCCATTTCGTGCCCCGGGGCCGAATATGTGCGCTACGGCGGCAACACGTCGTGCCTGGAGGTCACCGCCGGCGGCCGGCGGCTGATCTTCGACGCCGGCACCGGTATTCGCACGCTGGGCGTAGAACTGGCACGGCACCCGCCACTCGACATCGACATCTATTTCACCCACACCCATCTCGACCACATCTCGGGGCTCACCTTCTTTGCGCCGCTGTTCGACCGGCGCAATTCGGTGCGCATGTGGGCCGGCCATCTCGAGGCGCCCTACACGCTGAAGAAGGTGGTCGGACACCTGATGCAGGCACCGCTCTATCCGGTGTCTCTCGACGTCTTCCAGGCCCGGGTCGAATTCCGGGAGTTCAAGTCGGGCGAGAACCTGTCGTGCGGCGCCGTGGCGGTGCGCACGATCCCCCTCAACCATCCCAACGGGGCCACGGGCTATCGCATCGACCATATGGGCAAGTCGATCTGTTACATCACCGACACCGAACACCGGGAGGGTGAACGCGATGCCACCATCGTCGAGTTGTGCCGCGGCGCCGACGTGATGATCTACGATTCGAGCTACACCGACGAGGAATACGCCCGCTATCGCGGCTGGGGCCACTCGACCTGGCAGGAAGGCGTGCGCGTCGCCGATGCGGCCGGCGTGGGCACGCTCGCGATCTTCCATCACGATCCCGGCCACGACGATGCCTTCATGGACGGTGTCGCCCGGGAGGCTGCGCTCGCGCGCCCGGGAATCGCGGCGAGCGGCCTGCCGCGCGTCCTCGTCGCCCACGAAGGCCTCACGCTGACGCCGTGAGCAGATCGCGATGAGTGCCAAGTCGAAGCTGCGCGGCCGCTGGCGGCGGTTCGCCCTGGGATTGCCGACCGTGCTCGGCCTGAAGCCACGCGGCTGGTTCATCCCCCACCGCTACGCGCCGTTGCTGCCGCCACCGGGGGCCCAGCCGCCCTATCCCGCCATCGAGCGCCTGTTCGAGGAGCATGCCGATCAGTTCGCCGCCGTGCTCGACGCCGTCGACGCACGGGCGGAGGCGCTCGAGAGCTGCAAGGCGATGCTCGACCAGTCCTGGTTTCCGTCGCTCGATGCGGCCGTGGCCTATGCGCTGGTGCGCGAGCGCAAGCCGCGACACATCGTCGAGGTCGGCTCCGGTCATTCGACCCGGCTTCTGTCCAAGGCGCTGGGCGGCGTCGGCGAGATCCTGGCGATCGATCCGGCCCCCCGCGCCGACATCGCCGACCTGCCCGGCGTGCGGGTGAAGTCGTCGACCCTGCAGGCCGCCCCGGACAAGGTGTTCGACGGCCTGGTGCAGGGCGACGTGCTGTTCATCGATTCCAGCCACATCCTGATGCCGGGGAGTGACGTCGACATCCTTTTGAACCGGGTCCTGCCGCGGCTGCCGTCCGGCACGCTGGTCCACATCCACGACATCTTCCTGCCGTTCGACTATCCCTCGATCTGGGGCTGGCGCGCCTACAACGAGCAGCAGGGCGTGGTGCCGCTGCTGACCAGCGGCGCCTTCAAGCCGCTCTTCTCCAGCGTGTGGGCGGAGCGGCGCATGGCCGACCGTCTGGCCGCCTCGGTGATCGCCCGCCTGCCACGACCGCCGGACGCGCTGCCGGCCAGTCTCTGGCTGGAGAAGCGCTGATGTTCGGCCGCCTGCGCCACTGGTTGGTGGGAGGCGGCGACTCGACCGAGCTGCCGGCGCGCGTGCGCGCCGCGATCGAACGCCAGCAGGAACAGAGCGAGATCCTGATCGGCTGGGTGCAGCTCGTCATCGTGGTGCTGGTCGGCACGGTCTACGAATCGAGCTCCATGGCGGGCGGCGTGGTCCAGGAGGACTACTCCTTCGAGTTCGATGTGCTGGTCATCTACGGCGTCTTCTGCCTGGTGCGCCTGGGTCTCGCCTACGCCCGGCTGTTGCGCCCCTGGATGCTCTACCTGTCGGTGATCGCCGACATGTTCCTGCTGATGGGGCTGATCTACTCGTTCCATTACAAGTACGCCCAGCCGGCCGTCTTCTATCTGAAGGTGCCGACGCTCCTTTTCGTGTTCCTGTTCATCGCGCTCCGTGCGCTGCGCTTCGAGGCGCGCTTCGTCCTGTTCACCGGCCTCACCGCGATCGCGGGCTGGATCGGGCTCATCCTCTACGCGTTGGACGGCCGGGGAGGGCCGGCCAATCCGACCGACGACTTCGTCGAGTACATGACCTCGAACGCATTTCTGATCCATGCCGAGGCCGACAAGATCATTGCCATCCTGCTCACCACGCTGGTGCTGGCGCTGGCCATCGCGCGGGCCCGCAACCTGCTGGTGCAGGCGGTGAGCGAAAGCACGGCGGCGCAGGACCTGTCGCGCTTCTTCGACCCCGGCGTGGCGGCCCGCATCCGCGGCGCGGCGATGTCGATCCGGGCCGGCGAGGGCGAGTTGCGCGACGTCGCCATCCTAACGGTCGACCTCCGCGGATTCACGCGCCTGTCGATGGAGCTGCCGCCCGACGAGGTGATGAAGGTGCTGCAGGATTATCAGAGCCGCGTCTGCCCGCTGATCGCCGCGGCCGGCGGCAGCATCGACAAGTTCCTGGGCGATGGCATCCTGGCCTCGTTCGGGGCCGTGATGCCGTCGACGACGGCGGCTGCGGACGCGCTGCGGGCCGCCGACGCCGTGATGGAAGCGGCCGCCGCCTGGCGCAAGGAACGGCGCGCGTCCGGCCTGCCGCCGCTCGAGATCGGGCTTGCCGTGGCGTCGGGGCGTGTCGTGTTCGGCGCGGTCGGCGACGGCGAGCGGCTGGAATTCACCGTGATCGGAGACGCCGTGAACTTCGCGGCGAAGCTCGAGAAGCACAACAAGGCAGAAGGAACGCGCGCCCTGACCGACGGCGCAACCTATGTTCTGGCGGAGCGTCAGGGCTATCGCGCGCCGGCCGCGCGCGAGCGACGGCCGAATCGCGACGTTGGCGGCGTCGCGGAATCTGTCGATATTGTGGTTCTGGCCGCCTGAGGCGCGAGGCTCAACGAGGGAGTGCGGCAGGGAGGTCGCCTTGCCCTTTGCCCATTCGCAGCCTATGTAATTTGTGACAGTGGAGCGCCATCGTGGGTAACAACTACGACATCATCCTGATCGGGTTGGTCGCGGTCTTCTTGATCCTGCGACTGCGGTCCGTGCTCGGCAAACGCACGGGCAACGAACAGCCGCCCGCCCGCGATCCGTTCACGCCGCCCGCGCCGCCGCCGACTCGTGCCGGCGATGCGCCGCAGGGGAACGACAATGTGGTGCCGCTGCCCACGGCAAACGCTCCGGCGCCGCGCCAATCGTCTCCCACCAGCGGTCCCGGCGGCATTCGCGCCACCGTTCTTCCAACTGCCACCGCGGGCGTTGCCGCCATTCGCACCGCCGATCCGAGCTTCGAGCCCGTCGGCTTCACGGGCGGTGCGCGCGCCGCCTTCACCGCCATCGTCGAGGCCTTTGCGCGCGGCGATACGGCGACGCTGAAGCCGCTCCTCGACGGCACCACCTATGCAAGCTTCGAGTCCGCCATCCGCGGCCGCATCGAGCGCAACGAGAAGGCCGAAACGACACTGATCGGCTTCGAGGCCTCGGACATTGCCGGCGCGGAGATGCAGGGTCCGAACGCCGTGGTCACGGTGCGCTTCGTCAGCGAACAGATCAACGTCGTGCGCAATGCCGACAGCCAGATCGTCGACGGCAATCCGAACGAAGTGCAGAAGGTCGTCGACCTCTGGACGTTCCGCCGCGACACCACGTCGAGCGATCCCAACTGGCAGCTCGTGAAGACCGAGAGCGAAGGCTAGGGAGGCTTTTGCGGGAATGCGAAGGAGCCTCCTTGCCGGGGTTGCGGCCTTGCTCGCTGCCGCCGGCCTCCTCTCCGCCTGTGCCGGAACGCCTGGCTCCCCGCCGCAGCAGAAGATTGCGATGGAGCCGACCTCGTACAACGAGATCGCCGGATGGGCACAGGATCGTCATGCCGAGGCCCTCGTCGCGTTCCGCCGCTCCTGCCCGAAACTGACCAGCGGCCCAGACGTGCGGGTCGCCACGGATGGCGGCGAAAAGACGATTACGCCTGCGGAATGGGGACGCATCTGTGACGCCGCCGGTGCCGTGAAGGCTGGCGACGCGCGGGGATCGCGGATGTTCTTCGAGGAGAATTTCCGGCCGCTGATCGTCCAGGCCCCCGGCAAGTTCACCGGCTACTTCGAGCCCGAACTGCGCGGCAGCAAGGTCCCGTCGCGGCTGTTCACCGTGCCGGTCTATCGCAAGCCCCCCGATCTGACGGACAAGCCTTACTACACGCGGGCGGAAATCGAAGCCGGCGCGCTGAAGGGCAAGGGCCTGGAGATCGCCTACGTCCAGGATCCGGTCGGCTTGTTCGAGGTCCAGGTTCAGGGCAGCGGCCGCATCCAGCTCGCCGAGGGCGGCACGATGACGCTCGGTTTCGACGGCTCGAACAATCGGCCCTATACGGCGATCGGTGCCGTGCTGGTCGAGATGGGCGTGATGAAGAAGGAAGACGCGACCTGGCCGGCGATCCGCGACTGGCTGAAGCGCAATCCCCAGCAGGCCCGCGAAGTGATGCGCAAGAACGAGCGCTACATCTTCTTCAGGGACACCCGTACGTCGGCACCGATCGGCGCCGAGGGCGTGGCCCTGACCGCCCAGCGCAGCATGGCGGTCGATCCCGCAATCACTCCCTACGGCATCCCCGTCTGGATCGACACGCGCCGTCCCGTCTACCGCAAGCCCGGAGCCACCGAACCCTATCGCCGCCTGATGATCGCCCAGGATGCCGGCGCGGCCATCAAGGGGCCTGCCCGCGGTGACGTGTTCTACGGCGCCGGCGCCCAGGCCGCGGAATGGGCCGGCCGCATGAACAGCGATGGCCGCGCCATCGTTCTGGTGCCAAACAAGAACTGAGCCCCCTGCGGGGAGGGGCGGGACAAACCTGCCTGCGCCATCTTGCATGCCAATTTAGCCGCTGCCATGGTCGGGGCGTGTCCAGCTCGCTCGCCATGCCCTCCACCCGTCCGCGCCGCGTCGCGCTCTTCGTCACCTGTCTCGTCGACCTGTTCCGGCCGTCGGTCGGCTTCGCCGCGGTGAAGTTGCTCGAGGAGGCCGGATGCACCGTCGAGGTGCCGTCCGTCCAGACCTGTTGCGGACAGCCCGCCTACAATACCGGTGACCGGGCGACGACGCGGGCCATCGCCGCCCAGGTGATCGACGCGTTCGAAGGCTATGATGCGGTCGTCGCACCCTCCGGCTCCTGCGGCGGAATGCTGTCGCATCACTATCCCGGCCTGTTCGACGACGACCCTGCCATGAAGATCCGCGCGGAGAATCTCGCCGGGCGAAGCCACGAGCTGATTTCGTTTCTGGTCGACGTGCTGGGCGTGAAGGGCGTCTCCGCGCGCTACGACGGATCGGTGACCTATCACGATTCGTGCTCCGGCCTGCGCGAACTCGGGGTCAAGGCGCAGCCGCGCAACCTGCTGGGCTCCGTGCAGGGACTCGAACTGCGGGAAATGAAGACGCCCGAAGTCTGCTGCGGCTTCGGTGGCACGTTCTGCGTGAAGTATCCCGAGATCTCGAACGCCATGGTCGGCGAGAAGTCCGCCGACATCGCCGCCACCGGAGCGGATACGCTGCTCGCCGGCGATCTCGGCTGTCTCATGAACATGGCGGGCAAGCTGCAGCGCGAAGGCAGCCCGGTGCGCGCCCGCCACGTCGCGGAAGTACTGGCCGACATGGGTGACCTGCCGGCGATCGGCGAACCGGAGCGCGGCTGATGGAATCGACAGCCCATGCCTTCAAGGAAAATG
>CAZPOS010000104.1:0-16953 GCA_964588065.1 uncultured Reyranella sp. | reverse complement strand
TCGAGGGATTGTCGCTCTTCAGCATCTCGTCGACGTTCTTCGAGGTGATGCCGGCCTCCTCGGCCTCGATCATCGCGAACTGCGTCCAGCGCACGATGTCCTCGAACTGGTTGTCGCCGTGGCGCACCACGGGTCCCAGCGGCTCCTTCGAGATCACTTCGGGCAGCACGATGTAGTCGTCGGGATTGGGCGCGTTGGCGACCCGCGTTGCATAGAGCCGGGCTTGGTCTCCCGAATAGGCATCGCAGCGGCCGTTGAAGAAGGCGCTGCGGCTCTGGTCGGGATCCTCGAACAGGACCGGCTTGAAGCTCATCTTGTTGGCGCGGAAATAGTCGGCGATGTTGAGCTCGGAGGTGCTGCCGGTCAGCACGCAGATCGAGGCGCCGTTCAGCTCCTTGGCGCTCTTCACGCCGAGCTTCTTCGGTACCATGAAGCCCTGACCGTCATAGTAGGTGACGCCCACGAAATCGAGACCGAGCGCGGTGTCGCGCGTCAGGGTCCAGGTCGAGTTGTTCGACAGAAGATCGACCTCGCCCGCCTGCAGCGCCGTAAAGCGTTGCTGGCCCGACAGCGGGACGTACTTCACCTTCTCGGAATCGCCGAACAAGGCGGCCGAGACCGCACGACAGATGTCGACGTTCATGCCCGTCCACTTGCCCTGGTTGTCGACGACCATGAATCCGGCGATGCCGCCGACGGCAACGCCGCAGATCAGCTGGCCGCGCGCCCTCACGGCATCGAGGTCCTTCCCCGCCATGGCGTGGGCGGCCGGGAGCATCAGCGCCGCGCCGAGGGCCACTGCCGCAAACATCTTCTTCATCGAATGTCTCCTTCTGGCCGCTTCGCTCATTCGATCTTGGCGCCGACCGCCTTCACCACCTCAGCCCACTTGGTGCGGTCGCGCTTCACCGTCGCCTGGAACTGCTCGATCGTCTCGTAGCGCGGGGTGTTGCCCAGCTCGACCAGCTTCTTCTGGACGTCGGGGTCGGCGAGCGCCGCCTTGACCGCGAGATTCATCTTCTGTGCGATCGCCGGATCGAGCCCCTTCGGCCCGAACAGACCGAACCAGGTGTAGCTTTCGAAGCCCGGCAGGCCTGCCTCGTCGATCGTCGGAACGTCGGGAATGGCAGGCACACGCGTCTTCGTCGACACGCCGAGCAGCTTCATCTTGCCGGCCGCCGCCTGCGGCATCGCAATCTGCACCTGGGCGAAGATGCAGCACGTGTCGCCGTTCAGGACCGACTGGATGGCATCCGGTGAGCCTTTGTACGGCACATGCACCATATCCAGGCCGGCCTTGGCCGTGAATTCGGCGAACGCCAAGTGCGTCCCGGCACCGTTGCCGGTCGAGGCATAGTTGTACTTGCCGGGGGCGGCCTTCACCTTGGCGATGAAGTCCTTCACGTCCTTGGCGTCGATCGCCTTGGGATTGATCGCCAGCACGTTCGAGACGTCGACCAGGGTCGAGATCGGCGTGAAGTCCTTCTCGACCTCGAACGGAAGCTTGCTGTAGAGGGCGGCATTGATGCCATGCGTACCGGCCGTCCCCAGCAGGAACGTGTAGCCGTCAGGCTTGGCCTTGGCGACGAATTCGGAGGCCACGTTGCCGCCGGCCCCTGCCTTGTAATCGATCACGATGCGCTGGCCGAGGGCCTTGTCGAGCAGCGGCTGCAGGATGCGCGCGACCACGTCGGTGCCGGAACCCGGCGGAAAGCCCATGACGATGGTGATGGGCCGGGACGGCCAGTCTTGTGCCGACGCCGGAAAAACGGCCGATGCCGCATAGAGAAAAAGCGCCGTAGCGCCGAACAGGAATCTGCGCACTGTGATCTCCTCGAAGTTCGCTACGATGCCGATGCAAGAAACGGGGAAATGACATGGGTTACATGACCGACGAGCGCCGCCTGATCCAGGAAACCGCGCGCGCCTTCGTCATGAAGGAAGTGCTGCCGGTGGCCAACAGGCTCGACCCGGAGAAAGGCGACATCCCGCCGGAGCTGATCCAGAAACTGGCCGATATGGGATACTTCGGCATCGTCATCCCCGAACAGTATGGCGGCATGGGCCTCGGCGTCTTCGAATACTGCCTGATCACCGAGGAGCTGGCGCGCGGCTGGATGAGCGTGGCCTCTATCATCGCCCGCGGCAATGGCCTCAGCGCCGGCCGCGGCATGACCGAGGAACAGCGGGCGGTCTTCCTGCCGCGCGCCGCCCGCGGGGAGTTCCTGGGCGCCGCCGCGATGTCCGAGCCCAATGTCGGCTCGGACCTCGGCAGCATCGCCTGCCGGGCCCGCCGCGACGGCGACGACTGGGTGATCACCGGCAACAAGTACTGGTGCACCTTCGCGGACGGCGCCGACTACATCATGCTGGTCGCCCGCACCTCCGACGCGCCCGATCCGAAGCGCAAGCATGTCGGCCTCTCCTCCTTCCTGATCGAGAAGCCGCGCGGCACGCTCCCGCCGGGCGTCAAGGGCGCGCCGATTCCCAAGATCGGCTATTTTGGCTGGAAGACCTGGGAGCTGGCCTTCGACGAGTGCCGACTGCCCGGCTCGGCGCTGATCGGCGAGGAAGGCCGCGCCTTCTATTACATCTCGGCCGGTCTCGAACGCGCCCGCGCCCACACCGCCGCGCGCGCCATCGGCCTCGCCCGCGGTGCCCTGGAAGACGCCACCGCCTATGCGCAGGAACGCCGTCAGTTCGGCCAGGCGATCGGCGACTTCCAGAACACGCGCTTCCGGCTGGCCCGGATGGCCACGGAGGTCGAGGCGTCGCGCCAGCTGATGTATTTCGTCTGCGACGAGATCGACCAGAAGCGGCGCTGCGACAAGGAGGCCGCGATGGTGAAGTTCCACGCCTCCGAGATGGCGGAGCGTGTCACCTCCGAGGCGCTTCAGGTGTTCGGCGGCGCCGGCTACACGACGTTGCACGCGGTCGAGCGCTACTGGCGCGATGCCCGCCTCACCAAGATCTTCGAGGGGACGTCGGAGATCCAGCAGCGCATCATCTCCGATCACCTGCTCGGCAAGCAGAAGGCCTGACATGGACGTCGATCGCTTCATCCAAACCGCGCCTGCCCTGCGCTTCGCCTTTTCCATCAAGGCCAGGGTCGGACCGATCCAGGACCTTGGCCAGACGGCGCGTGGCCATCGCCGCATCATCGATATCCTGGGCGGCGAGGTGCAAGGCCCACGGCTCGAAGGTGAAATCCTGCCCGGCGGCGCCGACTGGCAGATCGTGCGATCCGACGGCACCATCGAGGTGGTGGCGCGCTACACCATCCGCAGCGCGGCGGGCGCCATGATCTACGTCCAGAACGAGGGCCTGCGCGTGGCGAGTCCGGAGATCCTCGAGCGCATGTCGAAGGGCGAGCTGCTGCCGCCCGGCAGCTACCACTTCCGCACCGCGCCGCGTTTCGAGACATCGGAGCCAACGCTCAAGTGGCTGGAGCGCGCCACCTTCGTCGGCGTGGCCACACGCGCGCCCGACCGCATCGCGATCGGCTTCCACGAGGTCCTCTGATGCAGGCAGATCGCGGTCAGCGCCCCAGCAGATTGCTCCGGACGGTGGCCCAGAAACCCGGGTCGCGCGGCGCCGCGCGACTGGCCGCCGCCATCTTGCGGTAGAGGTCGCTCAGAGACCTGTTGGCCGTATCCCCACGCAGCCGCGCACCGTCCGCGCCGGCTTCGAGCGTGAGCTCGCGGGTATGGAAGACTTCGAGACCGGGTCGATGCCCGATGCTCACGACCGAGGTCTCGGGCAGCTCCTCGATCAGGAGCTTCATGACGTTCTCCTGGCCCGCCTCGTCGAGCGCCGAGGTGGCCTCGTCCATGAAGATCCAGTCGGGCTTGTGGACCAGCACCCGGGCGAAGGCCACACGCTGCTGTTCCCCGCCGGACAGGACGTGATCCCAGCGCTCGGTCTCGTCGAGCCGGTCGCGCAGATGATCGAGGCCCACCTTGTGCAGCATGTCTCTCAGCGCATCGTCGCTGATCCCGCCCTCGGGTTCGGCAGGGTAGAGCATCGCGTCGCGCAGGGTGCCCAGCGGGAAGTATGGCTTCTGCGGCATGAAGGTCATGGTGCCCGTCGGCAGGTGGATCGCGCCGTGCCCCCACGGCCAGACACCCGCGACGGCCCGCATGATCGTGCTCTTGCCACTGCCCGACTTGCCGCGGATGAGCACCCGCTCCGCGCGCTGGATCTCGACCTCGGCTTCCGCCACCAGCATCTGCCCGCTCGGCCGCGCGACGCCCAACTCACGCATGACCAGCTTGTCCAATTCCGCCGCCGGATGAACGATGATGCGGGCATCGTCAGGCGCCTCGCTGCTCTCCTCGAGGTCGGTCAGCGCCATATGCAGATGCACGACACGATCGGTGGAGGCGCGCCATTCCGCGAACTTCGGGAAATTGTCGATCAGCCAGGACAGCGCCCATTGCACGCTGGAGAAGGCCTGCGCCGTCTGCATCAGGCCGCCCAGCGCAATCTCTCCGCCGAGATAGCGCGGCAGCGCGACGATCAACGGCACGATGGGCGCGAGATAGGCGAGCGAGCTGGTGAGCAGGGAGAGGTTGCCCTGGCCGCGGGTCTGGACATTCCAGGCGGAGCGCAGGTCGTAGAGCGAGCCGCGCAGCCGTTCACGCTCGTCGTCCTCGCCGCGCATCAGGGCGATGCCTTCGGCATGCTCGCGCGCCCGCGTCAGGCCGGAGCGGAAGTCTGCTTCGCGGCTTTGCCGGACATTGCCGGCGTGGATGAGGCCGCGCCCGAGGAGGTATGTGAGCAGCGATCCGATCAGGGCATAGGCCACGGCCGCCCAGACCATGTAGCCCGGCAGATCGAATTCGAGCCCGAACAGCCTGATCGGCATCGTGCCCGACAGGACCCATAGGACACTGAGGAAGGTGAAGAGCTGCAGCACACACTGAAGGATGCTCTGGGCGAACTCGACGGCGAGTTCGGTCGAGATGCGGATATCCTCGGCGATGCGGCCGTCGGGATTATCGACCTCGTCGGCCAGCATGCCGAGCTGGTACTGGCGGCCGCCGTTCAGCCAGCGCAGGACGGTGACGTGCGACAGCCAGGCGCGCCAGTTGATCTGCAGCCGCCGCTTGATGTGGAGCTGGATCGCCACCGCCACCCCGGCCGAAACGACGATGGCGGCCAGCACCCACAACAGGCGCATGAGCTCGACCACGTCCCGTTTGTCGAGCGCATTGAAGAAGTCGCGGTTCCAGATGTTGAGCCACAGCGCGATGCCGACATTCGCGACGCCGAGCAGCACCAGACCGCCGGTGAGCATCCACGCGACGGCACGGTATCCCGGGGCCGTCCAGTAGCCACTGGCGACGGCCGCGAAGGCACGTACGGAGCTGTGCGGTGTATCCAATCAGTCGCGGAAGCCCGGATCGATCCGGTCGAGCTTCCGCAGGAGAGCCGGCCAGTCCAGCAGGCCGAACGGCCGCCGGGTCTTCGGCTGGTAATTCACATAGGTCGCCTCGACCACGTCGGCCGGGACGTCGATGAGCTTCGTGTTGCACGACATGGCCGCGATCTGCGTCTTGCAGCTCAGCTCCAGCCTGTGCATCGCGTTGAACGCTTCGGGGATCGTCGCGCCGGTCGTCAACAGACCGTGATTGCGCAGGATCATCGCATTGTTGTCGCCCAGGCTCTTCACCAGGGCGTCGCGCGCGGCGAGATCGAGGACGACGCCGTCGAAATCGTGATAGCTAATCTTGGCGAAGCGCATCGAGGTCTGCGTGTTTGGCAGCAGACCGCATTCCATGGTCGAGACCGCCATGCCCGGCCAGGTGTGGGTGTGGATCACGCAGGCGACTTCGGGCTTGGCCATATGAATCGCGCTGTGGATCACGAAGCCGGCACGGTTGACACCATACTCCAGCCCGCCGTTGAACTCCGGCTTGGTGAGGATGTTGCCCTCGTGGTCGATCTTGAGCAGGCTCGACGCGGTGATCTCTTCGTAGAGGAGCCCGTAGGCGTTGATCAGGAAAGCATTGTGCTCGCCGGGGACCCGCACCGAAATGTGGTTCGCGATCAGGTCGGACATGCCGTACAGGTCGATCAATCGGTAGCATGCCGCCAGGTCGACGCGCGCCTGCCATTCCTCGGGCGAGACGTTGGACCGGAGGTTGGCAACTTTGGAAGTCTTGAGGGCGTGCACGGCCATGGAAACGCTCCAGGAATGAATGGGTTCCGGAAGCTAGACCTCGCCTCCCCTTGCGTCCATCAACGGCTCAAACGAGCCCGCGCGCTGCGAGATAGGCGCCCAGCGCCAGAAGCCCCGCGAAGAACCACAACCTGAACGCCGCGGGCGAGAGGCGCGCCCGCACCGCCTGCCCCAGCCGCATGCCTGCCAATGCCACGGCCACCCCTGCGAGCGAAGGCCAGGCGAGGCCGACATCGAGTTCGGCGCTACCGGCCAGGGTGACGGCCAAGGCCAGGGTCGACACGGTGAAGGACAGACCCAGCGCCTGAACCAGTTCATCCTTTGTGAGGCCGATGGCCTGGAGATAGGGCACAGCGGGAATGACGAAGACTCCGGTGGCGGCCGTGATGGCGCCCGTCATCGCGCCGGCGAACGGGCCGGCCCATCGCTCCGCGGCGGCCGGTAGCGCGAGCTTCGGCGCGGCCAGTCCCGAGAACGCGTAGGATATCAGCGCGATACCGAGTGCCGCCGCGCCATAGGGTCCACCCAACCCGGACACGAAAGCCGCGCCCGCCCAGGTCCCAAGGCAGACCCCGAGGTTGAGCGGCCACAGCCGTCGCAGAAGCGCCCCGAGATGCGGCCCGTCGAGCATCTGCCAGACGTTGGTGACGAGCGATGGCAGGATCAGCAGCACCGCCGCCTCGACCGGCGGCAGCATGATCGCCAGCAGGCCCATCGAGATCGTGGGCAATCCCAATCCGATGATTCCCTTGGCGAAGCCCGCCAGGGCGAAGACCGCGAGGACGTAGGCGATGGTCGAAATCTCCATGATCCAGCCTTGGCTTCCGGTGTTGGCCTTCGCAATGTGGAGAATACGGAGGATGCCTTCGGATGCTACGAAGGCTGTGGAGGCTTCGCATGCGCTTCGACTTCACCGACCTGCGGCTCTTCCTGCACGTGTCGCAAACCGGCAGCATCACGCGCGGCGCCGAGCGCGCGAATCTGGCGCTCGCCTCGGCCAGCGCGCGGATCCGCGGCATGGAAGATCTGCTCGGCGTCCCTCTCCTGAAGCGCGGTCGGCGCGGCGTCGAACCGACCGATGCGGGCCGCAGCCTGCTCGACCATGCCCGCATCGTGCTCCAGCAGATCGAGGCGATGCGCGGCGATCTCGGCACCTATTCGCGCGGCCTGAAGGGCAGCGTTCGTATCCTCGCCAACACCGCGGCCGTCTCGGAGCATCTGCCGGCGCTGCTGGCGGCCTTTCTTGCGGCGCATCCGGCGATCGACGTCGATCTCGAGGATTGCGAGAGCCCGTCGATCGGCCCCGCCATCGCCGCGGGTGATGCCGACATCGGCATCGGATCTCAGGCCGCTTCCGCTCCGGGGCTCGAGACCTACCCCTTCCGCATCGACCGCCTGGTCCTCGCCGTGCCGGCCGGCCACCGGCTGGCGAAGAAGCGACAGGCGGGTTTTGCCGAGCTGCTCGATCTCGATTTCGTGGGCCTACCGCGCGGCACCGCGCTCGACGAACATATCGCCCTGCAGGCTGCCCGCCTCGGCCGCGCCCTGCGGCTGCGCGTGCGGGTCGACAGCCTCGATACGGTCTGCGCGATGGTGGCGGCAGGCGTCGGCGTCGCAATCGTGCCGGAAGCCACAGCCCGACGCCACCGTCGTGCCCTGCCGTTCGCGACGCTGCGACTGCGGGAAGCCTGGTCGATCCGCGAGCTCGCCCTCGTCGTGCGCGACTCGAGGCGCCTGCCGAAGCCGGCGCGGCAGCTCTTCGAAGTGCTGCGCGGCGCGGGCGAACGACCGGCTACCAACGCAACAGGCGGCGGCCGAGCAAGGCTCCCAGCAAAATGACGGGCATCGCCGCCAGGGAATACCAGGTGAGCACGAAGAGCGGCGAGTCGTCGAAACAGTGGAAGGCGTAAATGACCGCGGCGGCGGCCGAGGCCAATGCACCGCAGGCGGCGCCGGCACGCGCGGGCGAGGCCGGCGCCGCGCGGCGCATCGCCAGCAGCAGCGCTGCCAGTGGCGCCAGCGCAAAAAGAGGGATTGCCGTCAGGCAATCGAGCGCATTGCTTCCGACAAGGTGCGCCTGCCAGTAGCCGGCCGGCACGATGGTCAGTTCGGCTGCCAGCGTCGACGCCGCGATGAGGAGAACCGGGAGCGCGGTCCACCGCCATCGCGCAGTCGAGACCGGCCGCGCCATTGCGAGGCAAGCGGCCGCGGCCGCCGCGAGCGCAGCCAGCACGAGCACGAGCTTGAAGTCGAACCGCCAGGTCGCGAAGGCGGGCATCAGATCGACGCGCGGCCCATACTCAACCGCAAAAATTACGAGGGACACCGCCGCGCCGCCCAGGACTGCCCAGCCCATGGCGCGCCCGAACGGTCTCGCCGAGCCGGCGCGGTCGACAACCAGGGAAGCGACGAGTTGCTCGGTCTTCATGTCCTGTCCTTGCGGTAGGCCACGGCCAGCGCGCGCAGCGCACGATGGAGCGTCACCCGGACGGCGCCCTCACTCATGCCCATCCTGATCCCGACATCCCGAGCGCTTTGCCCTTCGATGGAAATTCCCTCGACGATCCGGCGCTGGCGCTCGGGCAGGCCGGCCAGAATCTGCCGTGCATCGAGCGCGCTTCCGGCCTCGGCCGTCGGAGGCGCCGCGAGCGTGTCGGCATGGTCGTCGATATCGACGTGATCGGTGAAGCCGCGGCGGCGCAGATGATCGACCAGCTTGTGGCGCGCGATCGCCCGCAGCCACGGCTGCAGAGGCTGTGTCTCGTCCCAGGTGTCGCGCTTCAGATGCATGGCCAGCAGAGTCTCCTGGACGATGTCTTCGCAATCCGCATGGGGCCGACCGGCAGCCGCCAGGCCGCGCGATGCCACCGCCCGCAACCACGAGGCGACCAGCAGCAGCAGGCGACGGTATGCCTCGTCGTCCCCCTTCCGGGCCGCCCGCATGAGCGCGGAGAGATCTTCCGGATCGGACAACGAGCCCACTCTTCACGCATTCGTGTTGAATAGAGGGAACATTACAGGCGCTTTGGCAGAAAAAGAAAGCGGCTCGCCTGTAACGTCGGCGTGCGCGCCGCCGAATGACTTCCTGCGAGCCGGGATTGGCTCGAGAGCCAGGAGGATTGTTCATGATCAACCGCACCACCACGGCCGCCCTTGCCGCCGCCGTCGCCGCCGCCGCCCTGATGTCGTCCGGCGCCAACGCCCAGACCGCCAACACCGACAAGGAAAAGTGCTACGGCATCTCGATGGCCGGCAAGAACGACTGCGCCGCGACCGGCAACAATTCCTGCGCCGGCCAGTCCAAGGCCGACTACGACGCTAAGGCCTGGAAGTACGTCGCCAAGGGGTCGTGCGCCACGATGGAAGTGACCCTCAAGGATGGCATGAAGCGCAAGGGCACCCTGCAGCCGATGTAAGGAGCCTCGTCGTGAAGGCGGACCGCCTGCTTGGTGCCGGTGCCGGGCTCAAGCCCGAACACCAGCGGCACATCCTCGACGCCCGCCCCGATGTCGGCTGGTTCGAGGTCCATGCCGAAAACTACATGGGAGCCGGCGGTCCGCCGCATCACTTTCTGGAGCGCGTCCGCGCGCTCTATCCGCTCTCGGTGCATGGCGTCGGCCTGTCGATCGGATCGGCCGGCGGCATGGCGCCGGGACATCTCGCCCGACTGAAAGCCGTGGTCGACCGCTATCAGCCCTTCCTTGTGTCGGAGCATCTCGCCTGGTCGACACATGACGGTGTCTTCATGAACGACCTGCTGCCCCTACCCTATACCAAAGCCGCCCTGTCGCTGGTGACGCGCCACGTCGACGAAGTCCAGACGGTGCTCGGACGGCGGATCCTCATCGAGAATCCCTCGACCTATCTCCGCTTCGACGGGGAGGAAATGCCGGAGACCGATTTCCTGCGCACGCTCGCCCGGCGTACCGGCTGCGGCCTGCTGCTCGACATCAACAACGTCGTCGTCTCTGCGGCCAACCATGACTTCGATCCCCGCGCCTATCTCGACAGCTTCCCCCAAGAGCATGTCGGCGAGATCCATCTCGCAGGCCACACCGTTCTTGGATGTGACGGCGAAACGCTGCGCATCGACACGCACGACCGCGCGGTCTCTCCCGAAGTCTGGTCGCTCTTCAGCGATGTCATCGCGCGCCGCGGTGCGCATCCGACGCTGATCGAGTGGGACTCCGACGTGCCGGCCTGGCGCGTCCTCGAATCCGAAGTCCGCCAGGCACAGTCGATTCTGCGGACGGCTGGAGGCTTGGATGCCCGCGCAGCCTGATGGCAGCCGTCTCGCCGGCCTGCAGCACCGCTTTGCCCGTGACGTGTTGCAGGCCCCCCTATCGGTACCCGGCGGCGTCCGCTGCGAACCGGGCGCTTCGCGCGAGCGGCGATTCGGCGTCTATCGCAACAACGTAAAGGCCAGCCTGGTATCCGCCTTGGCGGCGCGGTTTCCGGTAGTGGAAAGACTGGTGGGCGACGAATTCTTCGCCGCCATGGCGGTGGTCTTCATCGAGCGGCATCCGCCGCGCTCGCCCGTCCTCGCCGAGTATGGTGCCGCCTTCGCGAGCTTCCTGGAAGGATTCGATCCCGCAGCGGACCTGCCCTATCTGCCCGACGTCGCCCGGCTGGAATGCGCGCGCCAGGTCGCATTCCACAGCGCGGATGCCGACACTGCCGATATCGGCCGCCTCGCGGCGCTCCCACCGGAGCGCATCGGCAGCAGCATCCTCGGCCTCCATCCGACCGTCGCCGTCATCCCTTCCAACTGGCCCATCATCTCAATCTGGACCACCAACACTTACGACGCGGTTCCCAAGCCGCCCGCAGAAGATTGGGCGGGCGAAACGGCACTGGTGACGCGGCCCCATCTCAAGGTTCTGGTTCAACGGCTGCCGCCGGGAACGGACCTGCTGGTGATCGAACTGGCGCGAGGAGTCGCACTGGGTGCCGCAGCGGAAGCCGCGTCTCGTGCCCATGAATCTTTCGACCTTTCAGCGGCCCTGTCGACGTTGTTCGGCGCCGGCGCCATCACAACCCTGTCCCAAGGATCGTCCTCATGAGCACGCTTCTCTCGCGCCTCGACGCGCTGCTGGCCCGAATCCCGCACGAGTTGCTCGCCCTTCTCGCCCGCCTGTCCGTCGGCACGATCTTCCTGCGCTCGGGGTTGCTTAAGCTCGATGGTTGGGCCGATGGCACCACCCTGACCCTGTTTCGAGAGGAGTACATGCTGCCGCTCCTGCCGCCCGAACTCGCCTCCTATCTGGCGACGGCTGCGGAGCTCAGCCTGCCGATCCTGCTCTTCCTGGGGCTGTTCACGCGGCCGGCGGCGCTCGCCCTGCTCGGGATGACCCTGGTGATCGAGATCTTCGTCTATCCCAATGCCTTCGACACGCACGGGGTCTGGGCAGTGGCGCTGCTCTACCTCGCCAAGTTCGGCCCCGGCCGGCTGGCCCTCGACCAGCTCCTGTTCTCGCGCGCGATGCCTAGCGCTTACGAACGGGCTTGAGGTCGGAGACGATGGGGTAGGCCGTCGTCGACTTCACACGCTCCATCGAGAAGCGCGAGGTCACGTTCTTGAGCGGCATCGTGTCGATCAGCTTCTTGTAGAAGAGATCGTAGGCCTGCATGTCGGGCACGGCGACCCGCAGCATGTAGTCGATGTCGCCGGCCATCCGATGGAATTCCATCACCTCCGGCATGGCCGTCACCGTGCTCGCGAACTTCGAGAGCCAGGCAGAGGAATGGTCACCCGTCTCGATCGACACGAAGACGGTCAGTCCCACACCGATCGACTCCGGCGAAATCAGCGCCACCCGCTTCAGGATGACGCCGGATTTCTCGAGCCGCTGGATGCGCTTCCAGCACGGGCTTTGCGAGAGGCCCACCCGATGGGCGATCTGCGCCAGCGAAAGGCTCGCATCCTCTTGGAGGAGCGCCACGATCTTCTTGTCGATGGCATCCATGTTCATCAATCCGTCAACGCGGTGCGGCCAGTCTAGACCGGAAGCGACTCCAGGTGCACCGCAGCGCCCAGACGCTCGGTGAGAACGAAGGCGAGCGCCTCGACGTCGCCATCCACGGGCCCGGCGTAGTTCACGAGTCGAGCGGGAGCCGCATCGAACCAGGAAAGGCGCCAGGCACCCGCCTCGCACATCAGCGAGCCCACGACCCGGCCTTCTGCGGAGACCGCCCACAGAGCGGGCTCTTCATAGGCTGCCTGGAACAGGCGGGCGGCCCGGGCAACGAAGGTACTGGCAAGGCTCAGCATGGGCGGACTGTACGGGCGCGTTCGCCCCTGCAGCAATGAAACGGTCGGTCGAATCCGGCAGCGGCAATGGCAGGATTCGCTTCTCGCGCGACCGATCGCAGCAAATTTGCCTCCAAGGCGCCACTAGGGCCGGACGGCCGGCGTCTCCAGCTTGAGACCTTTCGCCCGCTCCATCAGGTAGAGCTCCAGGGCGGTATATTCGGGGGCGTCGAGCGGCCAGGCTTCGGCCCGAATGCCGACAAGGCAATTGCGCAGCCGCCGTTTCAGCGACCCCAGCCCCTGCCATTCCAAACGATAGATCGGATAGCCCGTCGGATGCGCCTCGGGAATCGTCACTCCGGCCAGCTTCCGGCCGGCATTGTCGTCGTGGCAGATCGCGCAGGAGAGATTGAGCTGGCCCTGGCGACGGCGATAGATCGCGGCGCCCTCCTCGCGGAAGGCATCGAGGCGGTGATCGTAAGGCGGCGCGATCGGCAGGTCGCGCGACTGGTGCGCGACATAGACCGCGAGCGCGAGCAGGTCGCGATTCTCCGCGGGCAGCGACTCGGCCTTCTGGTGCTCCATGCGGCAGAGGTTGATACGACCCTCGAGATCGACTGGACGGTCGCCGCCTTGCGGGATCGCCGGATAGCGGGTCGCGACGCCCTTCATGCTGGCAGCGGCAGCGCCGTGGCAGTCGGCACAGGATTTCTCGGCGGCACCCGCTCGCTTGCTCCAGAGCTGGCCGCCGAGTTGGACGAACAGCATGCCGGGATTGGCGGTGTCGTCGTCCTGCATCTTCTGCAGGGCGTCGCCCATGTCCTGGTAGCCGGAGCGCCGCTTGTCCGCGCCGACCTGCGCCACCGCATAGGAGGCACCAAAGACCAGCGCCAGACCGGCGATGAGCAGCCGCCTGCTCATTCGACGGCGATGTCGACCCGATGCTCGGCGGCGAAGCCCTCGTCGCCGGTCCAGCGCAGGACCACGGCGCCACTCTCGCTCGCCCGGGCGAAGAAGGACACGAAGGGATTGGCGGCGATTGCGGGCGACAGGTCCATCGCGAAAATCTCCGCGCCGTTCCACGTTGCGGTGAACCGCTCGATGATGTTGCGCGGGATGATGCGGCCGTTCGGGCCGGGCCGGAAGCCGGTCTCCATCGGATGCATGATCAGCGCCTTGATCTCGACGACTTCGCCGCGCTTGGCGGTCTTCGGCGCGTTCACCAGGATGTTCGACATCAGGGCGATTCCTCGAGGCAGGCGGCCAGGGTCACGATCACGTCGGCAGCGGCGCTCCAGAACTTGCCGTCGCTGGTCTCGGCGATGGCCATGATCCGCTGGCTGTCGCCGAGCTTGATGCGCGTGCCGACCGTCGCCTTGCCGCTGCGGGGGCCGAGCCGGGCGGTGAAGACGTTGGGCTGCGGGTTCTTCTCGTTGAAGACATGGATGGCTTTCACATGGTCGGTTTCGGTCATCGGGCTGTCGACCGAAACGGTGAGCGGCACGGTGCTGCCGTTCTCGACCAGCGGCGGCACGTCGAGCTTCACCCTGCCATCGGTCGGCGTTGCGTTCCCAATGACCTTCTTGATGGCCTCGGCCATGGCATCGGGCGTCGCGGCGGCGGGGCCGAGCGGCAGGACGACGATCGCGGCGGCGCCGGCAAGGAAGAGACGTCGTTCCATTCAATCCTTCAACGTGACGAGATAGGCCACGACATCCTCGACCTGTGCAGCCGTGAGGATCGTCCTGCCCTCGAAATTGCGGGCGACCCGGTGGAGGCCCTGGGTTCGATAATAGGCCGGCATGATCGTGTCGGCATTGAGACGCGACCCGTCGACGATGCGCAGGCGAAGCTGTCCCTCCGACCAGCGCGAGCCCGCCCCCGCGAGACTGGGGGCGAGGTCGCCCTGGAAGCGCTCCTCGGCGATCGGACCGGAATGGCAGAGCAGGCAGAGGCCGACGCTCCGGTTGGCGACGATCGTCTGGCCGCGCGCCGCATCGCCCGGCTGCCCGGTGAGCGAACGCGGGATTGAATCGTCGACGATCTGGAGCGGTACCTGCTGGGCCATGGCAGGAGACACCACCAATACGAGCCAAAGAGCGACGAGGCCGCGCATCAGCCGAACGTCTCGGCCGCGATGGTCCGGAACCAACTCGACGCGTAGAGCGCCTCCTGTCCGCGCAGGCCGCCCACGGCCACGAGCGGGCTGGTACCGCCGGCCCCCGGAATGTCGGTGAGCTGGCCCTTGTCGGGGCGATAGACGCCGGCAATGGAGATCCCATAGTCGGCCGCAACCAGGCTGTAGCAGGTATTGATGACGATCGGTTCCTGCGGCTTCTGCCCGGCCAGCAACTTCACGATCGCGGCGGCGCAGACCTTGGCCTGGGCATTGGCGGCGAAGGCCGACTTGGGCATGCCGCCCATGATCGCGGCATCGCCCAGCACATGGATGTTCGGCCGTAGGGTCGATTCGAAGGCGACCGGCTCGACCGGACACCAGCCGGTGCGATCGGCCACGCCAGCCTGCGCGGCGATGGCGCCGGCCTTCTGCGGCGGGATCACGTTGGCGACGGTTGCCTTGTGCGACCCGAACTCGGTGGTAAGGGTGAGCGTCGCGGGATCGACCGCCGTCACCTTGCCACCCTGGCTGAGCGGCACCCATTCGATCATGCCTTGATAGAGCTCGGCCCAGCCGTTCTGGAACAGGCGCTGCTTGGAGAAGGCGTCCTTCGCATCGAGCAGCAGCAGTTTCGACTTCGGCTTCCAGATCTTCAGCCAGTAGGCGATCAGGCTGGCCCGCTCGTAGGGGCCCGGCGGGCAGCGGAAGGGATTGGCCGGCGAGGACAGGACGACCAGCCCGCCATCGTCCATCGCCTGCAGCTGTCGGCGCAGCAGCACGGTCTGGGCGCCCGCCTTCCAGGCGTGCGGCATCTTCTCGGCCGCGGCCTCATCGTAGCCCTGAATGGCGCTCCAGTTGAAATCGATGCCGGGAGACATGACCAGCCGGTCGTAGGCAAGCCTGTTGCCGTCGGCGAGCGTTACCGTCTTTGCATCGGCATCGACCGCCATCGCACTTGTCGCGGCAACCGTAACGCCGGCGCCCCTGATGCCGTCATAGCGGAACTGCTGCTGGTCGATCTCACGCAGGTTCGCTAGCACCGAGTTACTGAAGGGGCAGGAGGTGTAGACGGGATTCGGCTCGACCAGGGTGACGTCGAGCGACGGTTGCAGCGCCTTCAGCGTCCGCGCCGCCGTGGCACCGCCGAAACCGCCGCCGATCACGACCACCCTGGCCTTGCCTTGCGCCGAGACGATGGCCGGTGCGAGGCCTGTCGCGGCGGTGAGCTTCAGTAAGTGACGGCGCGTCGCCATGCCTGCTAAGTCCTTACTCCGGCTGCGCGGCGAACCAGGCCGCGATGGCCTCGGTCTGCTGATCGTCGAACCCCTTGGCGATGCGCCCCATCACGCTCGACGGCCAGGCGCCGCTGCGATAGTTGCGCATGAAGGTGACGACCTCTTCGGCCCTGCGGCCGGCAAGGCGCGGAATCACGGAATCCGCCACCTTCTTCGGGGCGTGACAGCCGGTGCAGGAGCTGGCGCCCGGCGGCGCATCGGCCGCCGTTGCCGGGCCGGCCAGCAGGATCATGCTGGCCAGGCCCGGCAGCAGCGAGCGATGCATCAGGCGCCCTTCTTCAGATCGTTGTTCATCAGCGGCAGATTGCGCACCCGCTTGCCCGTCGCCTTTGCAATCGCGTTCAGCACGGCGGGCGCCGCAACGGCGATGGTCGGCTCACCGACGCCGCCCCAGAAATCGTGGGTCGGCACGAGAACCGTCTCGACGTCGGGCATCTCGTCGATGCGCATCACGTTGTAGCTGTCGAAGTTGGTCTGCTCGACCGCCCCGTCCTTCACCGTGATCTCGCCGTACAGGGCGGCCGACAGGCCGTAGACGAACGAGCCCGCGACCTGCCGGTCGATCTGGGCCGGATTGACCACGTGGCCGGGATTGGTAGCTGCCGTGATCTTGTGGATCTTGAGCTGCCCGTCGGGGCTAACCGAGACCTCGGCGACGCCGGCTACGTAGCTGCCATAGCCCATAACCTGCGAGATGCCATGGAAGCGGCCCTCGGGCAGGGGCTTGCCGTAGCCGGCCTTGTCGCAGGCGGCCTTGAGCACCGCGGCCCACTTGGGCTTCAGATACTTGAGGCGATAGGCCAGCGGATCCTGACCCGCCGCCGCCGCCAGCTCGTCCATGAAGCATTCCATGTACACGGCATTCTGGTTGACGTTCACACCGCGCCAGAAGCCCGCCGTGATGTGCGGATTGCGCATGGCGTGGTCGATCATCAGGTTGGGGATGTCGTAGCCATAGGCGGCCTCGACTCCGGACTGCATCAGCCCCTGGAAGGCGATGGGATCCATGCCGTTCACCAGGTTCTGGGGCAGCAGCGACGCCAGGATCGACTGGCCCGAGATGCGGATCTGCAGGCCGACGATATTGCCCTGGGCGTCGAGACCG
>CAZPOS010000103.1:0-16996 GCA_964588065.1 uncultured Reyranella sp. | reverse complement strand
TTGAGCGGCGACAGCAATCCCTTTGCCGCACCACCGACTTTCCGAAAGACCTCCGTCGCCCGATCTTCACCGATGATCCGCGTAAAGACGGAAAAGGAGGCAGCGCCCATCGCTCATCCTCCGGCTTGCCGCAATTTCTCGGCGATCTCTTCGTCAATGCGCTCCGCCTGGACCAGCCATTGCCAGAGCTCGGAGAGCGGCGTCTCCATCACAATCCGCGGGGGCACCTTCCAGAAGTGCGCGAGATTGTAGATCTTCTCCGTCAGTCCAGCCGGGTCCGCGGCTGCAAGACCAAAAAAGGCTCCAGGGCCTCGGCGCAGCGGCCCACGTCGATTGCCTTCAGCTTGTCGACGTCGGCAGAGGTCATCTTGTCCTCGCTGAGCATCGCCAGCATTTCGGTGACACCCTCGGCCTCGCCGCGGCGCTCGCTGAAGGCCTTCAGCTTCTTGATCTCGGCGAAGGACGGGGTGCGGAAACTCAGGCTCGACAGGGTGGACCCGCCGCCCGCGAGAAGCGTGTGCGGATTCTTCAGCGGCACGACCACGTTGTCCGGAACCGGTGCCTTCGCGTCGCGCTGCGCGTCGCCCACGACATTGAGTACCAGCGCCCGGGCCATCGCCTCCAGCGTGGCGCCGTTCGGCATCGTCGCGTCGGTGCCGACGGCCAGGTCCTGCAGCCAGGCCGCGCCTGCCTTCAGCTGGGTCATGAGATCGTCCATGGTTCCTCCTCCTAGCCCTGGGCCGGCAGTTCCTCGCCGGCCTCCCCTTCGAAGCGGATCTTGCCTTTGGCCTCGTCGACATTGACCGGCATCTCACCGGCGATGTAGGCGCCGCGCAGCACCAGCACGCGGCCGTCGGCGAGGCGCGCCGTCACGGTCGCATCGACGATCGCCTCGAGCTGCGCGGTCGTGTATTTGCCGTCGAACGTGTAGTCGCCCTCGATGAAGGGCACGTTCGGCTTCACGGTGAAGCCGTGATGCCGGGCATCCCGGCCGACGACGCCTTCCTTGATCTGGGTCTGGAAGTTGAACGTCATGTCGCCGCGGAACAGCATCGCATCGCCGTTCACGCGGACTTCGGCATAGCCGCCGATGGGCTTGGTGCGGGACATGGATCCTCCTGGGACCGGCGAACGGCGTTCGGGCGACTAGTTGAGGACGTGGAACTGGCTGAGCACGGCGAGCGTGCGCAGCTGGCCGATCAGCGGCGGCGGGAAGAGGATGTCGAGCCGGTCGTTGTTGTTGCCGTTCACCTCGCAGCGCACCTGGCCGATGATGGCATCGACATTGTCGAGCAGCCCATCGAATTCCATCTTGCGCATCTCGGCGATGACGAAGGCGCGGGCGATCGACGGTGTGAGGATGGTGGCGCCCGGCGCCACCCGCGTGCCGTCGTGCGCCAGCTTGTGGCGCGGGAAGTTGCTCTCGAGGCTGCCGCGCAGCCGGCGCTGCACCATCATCAGGGTGAAGGTCTTCTCGACCGATAGCCAAGCCTCGTCGATCTGGCCGAAGCCGTTCAGCTGGTAGGTCGAGATGATGCGCTCGATCCGAACCGTGCCATCCGCCGCGGCCACGAAGGTGCTCATGCCGGAGAAGAGCAGGGTCTGCCGCTCGGACATGCTGAAGCGGCCGGCGCTGCCAAGCGGCGGCGCCAGGACGCCCGGGATCTCGATCCCCTGAACCGGCCGGGCCGGGTCGTTGCGCAGGACGACGGCAGCGGCCGCGGCATAGGCCGCGGCCCATCGCCAGATTGCCGTCGGCGAGAGGCTGACCGGCAGCACCGAGAGGTGCGGATCGTTCTGCGTCAGGCCGAAGGTGACGGCGGCCGACGCCGTGGCGCGCTTGGCGGTGAAGAAGTGGCCCCAGACCATGCGATTGTAGGCCCAGCGCCCCGTCGTGTCGTTCATGGCCGATCTGGCAGCCGCCAGGTTCGTCGCGTCGGTATAGGGCATGCAGATGTAGTCGAAGGTCTGCTCGCCCAGGTTCGCCATGCCCGTGGTGATCGCGGGATCGGTCGTGCCCCCTGCCATGGCGACGATCGCCCCGGCATAGGAGGCCGGCAGCGCCTCTCCGCCCGCGTTGCCGAGCCAGGCATACCGGACGTCGATATCATTCCCCAAGGTGCCGCCATGACGGGCGGTCAGGGTGACCACGGCGTTCAGCGCTGCCGCGGTGACCGGAAGATCGAGGTTCGCATTCACCGCCGCCGCGATCGCCGTGGCCGTCTGGTTGATCGTCTCGGTACCGGCGACCGGCACCGGGACGGATACACCGGCAACGTAGAGCGGAATGACACCCGCCGCAGTGGGCGCGGCGGAAACGGTTATGGTCCCCGACGCCGCCACCGCGCCGCCAGCATCGGCGAGCGGCAAGGCCCAGATCAGGCCGAAGGGATCGGCCTCGCGGGCAGCGGCAATCATCTCGGCGAGCATCGACCCGACGCCGAACTGCGCCTTCGCGTCGGCTACGGAGACGACCGGCGCCGGGACATTGGCGACGGCGGTGCCCGAGGCCAGCTTCTGGCCAATGAACAGCAGGCGACCGGGATCGTCCGTGCGCCCGGCCTTCGAAGCATCGACCTCGATGACGACGCCCGGCAAGCGATAGTTTGCGGGGATCTTGTTGAACGGAACAACCATCGCAGCCTCGCGGATTCAGCGGGTGGAACGGAAGGGCCGGCCGGACCCGGGGCGGGGTGATCCGGCCGGCTGCGCCGCGCGAGACAGGGTCGCGCGACACGGGAGGCTATTTGCTGGGCCCGGCCGCGAGCGGCGGCCCATCCGAGAGGGCACCGCCGCCATCGAGCGAGCGGCGGATCCAGTACGCGTCGTCGGCCGCCACCCACATGCCCTCGGGCGGGCAGATGGCCCGGGTATGCGGATCGGGGATCGTCATGCCCGGCGCGGGCGTGAACCATTTGCGGTCGGTCATCCGTTACTCCGGCTTGAAGGACTGTTTGACGGTGTGGCGGCTGCCGTCCGGGTCGCCGACGACGGCCCCGAGATCGCCGGTCATGTCGATCGAGCTCACGTCCGGCGCATCGACGTTGGGCAGGAATTCGATATGGCCAAGCGCCAGGTCCATCTCGATCAGGAACATCAGGACGTCGTACTCGACGCCGTCTGCGCCGACGCTGCCGTCCTCGAAGTCGATGCTGAGCCGTTCGAGATAGGCGAACTCGCGCAGGAAGGACGGGTTCTCGAGCAGGACATCGCAGATCGCCGATGCCAGTTCGTTGCCCATCCGGTCGAGATCGCGCGCCTGGTCGCGGCCGACGCCGATCAGGCCATGGAAGTGCAGCGATCCGTTCGCCGCGACGAGGGGCACCTGGTCGGACAGTCCGTCGCCCCCAGTGCTCTTCGCGTGCACCACCAACGCCGGCCACTTCTTGGTCGACGCCAGACTCTCCCAGCGATGCTTCGCGATGTAGAGCCCCTTGAAGGCGGATTCCGGCGCCCCCTGCTCGTTCGCGCGCGCGACCTCGGCGCGCAGCAGCGCCACCGCCAAGTCCTTGATCGCGTGGATCTTCAGCACCGGCAGCGACATGGCGCGATCCGATCGTCAGGGTTTCGAGCGGCGCACCAGGCGCAAGATGGCGCCGCTGCCATCGTCGTTCGCTTCGACGGACGCGACGACGTAGGTGCCGGCATACTGGCCGTCCGACACGACGAGCCGGTCGTCATCCTCGGGCCGAACGCCGTTCGGGAAGTCGCCGAAGTGGATCCAGGCGACCGGCTGCATCGTCGTCGCCTGGACCCCGTCGCCTACGGCGACTTCCTTGAAGGCGCCGTCGAATTCCGCCGGGATGGGGAGCGGATCGCCTGCCGGATCGCCGGCGGCATCCACCTTCTGGAACAGGATGCCGCCGTGATCGAAGGTGTGCACGGCGATTCGATCGACCGCCGCCGCCAGGTCGCACCAGCCCATCAGGCGGCCGGCTTGGCGCGCTCCGCCACGACCTTGCCGACGTATTCAAGCGCCTCGGCCTTCGTGTTCACGTCCCGGGCGGCGCCGAGCCGGCGGGCCAGGTCGACGAGCTCGTCGGCCTTGAGCGACTCCCACCCATCGGGAATCCCGACGTCGCTCGAGGACGCAGCGGCGGGCTTGGCGTTCTTGCCCTTCACCGCTCTCGCGATGCCGCGATCGATCAGGCTGTTGATTTCCGGTTCGGTACCCTCGGCCTCGAACTCCTCGCCCGGGGCAGCCGTCTTGGGCTCGGCCGCCGTGCCGTACTGGACCGTCATGAGCGCGACGAGCGTGCGCGAGATCTTGGACATGGAGCTTGCTCCGTAGCTGTGACGTGAGAGGGATTCGAGGCGGACTGCCGACGGTATCAACCGCTACGCGACGCTGCCGGCAATCGCACCGGACCGTTAGCGGACGGTCGCGCAGAAGCTGGCGTTCGGCCGGTACGGCACGACGAGCGGCGCGCTTTGCAGGAGCAGGTAGCGATTCGCCGGATCCTCCTCGAGCCAGGACTTCGTGAAGTAACGCTGCGACTTGTACCCGGACTTCTCGTCCAGGATGGTGCCGTAGGCCCGCACGCCCTCCAGGCCGCCCTTGCGGCCGCCATTGCCGGCGCCGAGCAGGACCGTGTAGTCCGGCATGATCTTCTGATCGTTGCCGTCCTCGTCGACATAGACGTCCGAGTAAACCCAGATCTCGAAGTCGCCGACCTGGCCGACGAAGCGGGCACGATCGGTGCCGTCGCCCCGGCTCATCGGGCCTCGGTCGAGCGCCGGCGCACCGCCCTCGTTCGCCGAGCGCTTCTGGCGGTCCAGCAGGTCCTTGACCTCGGCATCCTTGCGGAAGATGCCCCAGGCCAGCGGATCCATGACGACCTCCCGCGGCGCCGCGCCGGACTTGGACTGGACCGAGCCGGCCCAGGTCTCGAGGCTGTCGACCACCGAGACCCCGGCCTCGCCCCAGCGGCTCCCGCCCGCCAGCGCCACCGTCAGCCCGGCATCGCGGCCAAAGTTCACGACGACGGTGGGATAGTTCTCGCCGGCAACGGTGACCTGGCCGAGGCGCATCGCTTCCGACGCCATGACCTCTTCCCGACGGGTCAGCATGTCGAGCTGATCGTCGATCGAATCGTTCAGCTGGCGGGCCCGGCGCTCCGATGGTGAAAGTGCCCCGCCGATCGTCTCGCCGGCGCGGCGCTTCAGCGGCTGGTTCGGCAGCAGCAGGCGCTTGTCCTTCGCATAGGCGGGCTTGAAGGACTTGGTCTCGACTCCGCGATCGGCGACGATCTTGCCGGCAACCGTCGGATGGACGAACGGCGTGATGCGCGGCTTCGACTTGTCGACGTCGAACCAGATTTCTTCGGAATCGCTCGTCTGGACAGCGGGAAAGAACTTGTCGAGCAGGAACGAAGACGGCGCCGGCTTCTGCTCGACGACCCGGTTCAGAACCTGCGTTGCGTAGATGTCCATGGGCTTGAACCCCTCGTGGCTGGAGTGCGGGTTGAGGTGCGCGAGGTGCCGGCTAGGCCGGCAGGACCTTCTTCAGGAACAGGCTGCGCTGGCGCAGGCCCTGGCGGATCGAGGCGATCGAATGTCCGGCGCCGAGGATGACGCCCGCCTCGTTGAACTCGCCGGTGAAGGCGACCAGCGCTTCCTTGTCGCCGCCGGCGGCGGCCGCATCGGTCAGCAGGACACAGTCGGGTGCCTCGCTGCCATCGTTGGACGCCGAGGCGGACAGCTTGTACTTGCCGCTGGCCGTGATCAGGCCGAGCACGGCACCGCGGAGCAGGTTGGCGCCGGATGCGATCGTGACCTTGCGGGTCGACACCGGGAAATCCCCGGCGAACAGCTTGTCGGGAGTGTAGGTGCCCTCGGACGTGACACCCGCAGCGGTGGTCATGGTTCAGTTCCTCTCGAAGCGATTGACGGGTTGACGCTGCCGAACGTCGTTCGGCGGAAGGCTCAGCGCTTGCCGGCGCCGAGGATGAAGGCCGCCGCCTTGTCGACGTCGGACTTGTCGCCCGGCGTCCGTGAACCGGCATCGCTGCCGAGCTGGGGCTGGCGACGGCCGTCCATGTCGCCCGCCAGGCCGAGGCGCCCGCCCCTTGGGACCTCTCCGCCGGTGGCGGCCAGCGCCGCCCGTGCGGCAGCGACGCCGATGCCGGTGCCGAGCGCCAGGCTGAGACCGGCCTCGACGCGCGCAGCCCCCGCCGCCTTCACGATCGCGTGGACTCGCCGGCGCTCGGCACGACGGATCGAGGCCCGGGCCTTCGGGGACACCTTGGCGACCTCCGCCTTGGTGGCTTCGTCGTCCTCTTCCTCGTCGTCGTCTTCATCGTCGAACGCGCTCGAGGCCTCGTCCTCCTTGGGAGCGTCGCCCTCGGCAGCGGTCTCCTCCTCCTCTTCGTCGTCGGCGGCGCCGCCGGCGGCGCCCTCGGTCTTCTTGTTTGTGTCGTCTTCCTTCGGGTCGCTCTCGGCCTTCTGGCCCCAGAGATTGAAGAACATGCTGCGGCCCATGATTGGCTCCCTTGCTACGAGACGGTCTGGATGAGCTCGGCGAGCGAATCGCTCGGCGACTGGATGACGTCGGCCAGCTTCTGATCGACAGCGTCGGCCGCCAGGAACGCGCGGGCCTCGGTAGCGCGGGCGCCCTTGGCATCGATGCGGCCACCGCGGCCGACCAGGTCGGCAAACTGGGCGTAAACCGCGTCGATTTCCGACTGGAAGTCGGCCCGGACCGCCTCGGGCAGCGGCCCATATTCGTTGCCGTCCGCCTTGTGGGCGCCGGCGAAGATCAGCGAGACGTTCACGCCCGCCTTCTCCAGGAACTTCGACATGTCCCAGTGGGCGGCGATCACGCCGATCGAGCCCACGTAGCCGGTAGACGAGACGCTGATGCGCGTCGCCCCCGACATGAGGGCATAGGCCGCGGAGCAGCAGCACCCGTCGACGATTGCCCAGACGGGTTTCTCGCCCGCGGCCTCGCGGAACTGGTCGGCGAGATCGAAGCACCCGGTCACTTCACCGCCCGGACTGTCGACATAACAGGCGATGGCCTTGATCGACTCGTCCTGCAGCGCCGACACGAGCTGCGTGCGCAGCCCGTCGTAGCCCGTCATGCCGCACCAGGGATCGACGGATCCAAGCTGGTTCACCAGCGTGCCCGAGAGCTCGAGTACGGCGACACTGCCGAGCTGCGGGAACGCCTTGCGGCCACGCTCGACGAGGCCGACCGGGAGCGACGCGTAGCGGACACGCTCGCCACCCTCATCGTCGTCGTCATAGGCGCCCATCGGCACGTGACCGGCCGACAGCTCACGCTGCCCGAGCTCGCTGGCCAGGCCGCGCAGGAACGACAGGCCCCGGCGTGGCTCGAGGAGAAGCGGCCGCCCGAACGCGCGCGCCGAAACATGTGCGAACCTCATGCGGCCGGCCTTTCATTCTCGCTGGTGCCGGTCGGACCCATCAGCGACGCGGTTGTCGTCAGCGCAAAGCCCAGCCGATCGAGGACGCGCTTCTCGCGCGCCCGCTGCCGGACCGTCCGGCGCCAGTCCTGGCCCTGTTCGGCGTTCGCCGACTGCAGGGTGTCGGTGCCGACGTCGATGCCGATCTGGTACGCCTGCCGCTCCTTCACGGGATCGACATGCCCGCGCCCCGGCCCGATCCAGGCGTGGCGCAGCCAGGCCGAGCGGCCGTCGTAGAAGCCCAGGCTGCGCCCGTTGCGCAGGCTGGGGAGCTCGATCTCCCCGCGGTCGACGGCCTCCTCGAACCAGAGGCCGAAGATCGGGGCCGCGAAGGTGCGCTCCAGGAACGCGCTGCGCCCGGTGATCGCCTTCCAGGAACCGAGGAGAGAAGCCCGCGCACTCGAATAGTTGGTCTTCGAGTAGTCGCGGCTCAGCTCCTCGAAGCTGATGCCAAGTCCCGCGGCCTCTCGCCGAAGGATCGCGTCCGTGTACTGCTGGTAGGCGGCGCCGGCGGGCTGCACCGGGTTCGTGAACTTGAGCTCCGTTCCCACCGGCATCTTGGGGATGATCGTGCGGTCGAGCCGCATGGTCGGCCCGCCGATCGCGTACTGTGCTTTGCCGCCCGGGCCGGGCTCGGAGGCAGCGAAGATCGTCTCCAGCGCCTCGTCACTGAGGCCGCTCTGCGTCTGCACCGTCGCGGCGACCAGCGTGTTGATCAGCGACGCCTTGGCGACGGCACGATCATAGATGTCATGGAGGCGGAACGCCTCGATCACCGGCGCCAACGGCGAGGCCCCGCGGGTCATGCCGTCGCCCTCGACCACGAAGCCGTGCAGCACATTCAGCCGGCCGTGGGAGTCCTCGCGCTCGAGATACTCCCACTCGCAGGCCCTGGCATCCAGCCACGGATCCGTGGGGTGGGCCTTCTGGACGTGGTAACCCAGCGGCTCGCCATGAGGCCCGAGCTGGACCCCGTTGCGAAGCTCGGTCGTATCGGGCGCGCCGTTCGGATTGCTGAGCCGATCGGCGCTCAACATCTGCAACGCCGTCGCGTACCGGGCCCGCCCGGGGCCGATCCGGTCCTTCAGCCAGTGAACCGCGGCCAGGAACTCCCCCGATTCGAACCAGGACGCGAAGGCCTGGCGCAGCAGCCCGGGGAACGACACGCGGCGTCCGGCATCGATCCAGAAGCCGCCATCGTTCGCCCAGGCGTCAAACTTCTCCTCGACGCTCTCTTCCCAGGCATCGCGCTCCTCGTCGGACATCGAGCCGAGGCCGAGTACGTGCCAGTTCGGATCCACCGCCAGCATCCAGTTGGCGCCGATCACATTGTCGATCAGCGACTGCCGGGCGCCGGCGACGAAAGCATTGTTGCGGGCGAGGTCGGTACCGCGCGCCACGACGTCGTCACGCACCCCCCAGAGGGCCGCGTCGTGCGATTGCAGCGCAGGCTCCCAGCCGCTCAGCTCCTGGCTGAGCCGGTCGCCGGCGCGGTACGGCGCCGCGACCGCGCGCAGCGGCGTGACGCCGTCCGCGGCGACCAAGATCGAGCGCGCCATGGTCACCTCAAAAGCAGGGCACGAAGGGGCGGCCGCCCGGATCCTGTCCGAGCTGCCGCTTGAGATCGGCGATGTAGAGATCGAGCCGGCCGAGGTCGCTTTCCGTATAGCTGACCGACTTGCCGCTGCCCGTCGTGACGCTGACGGCACGGGCCCCGATCAGCAGCTCGTGACGCGCCTGTTCGGCCTGGGCGAGCCAGGTCTGCAGCTGCTGCTCGGTCGCCATCGCCTCACCCCAGTTCCATGATCTCGTCCGCCGGCCCGAAGTGTTCGACCGGCCGAACGGCGTTCGGCAGGCTCGCCGGCGGAGCGGACGGCGGCAGAGAGGCCAGTGCGTCGTCCGGCAGTTCGGGCGTGTCGAACAGCGAGCGCTGTTCGGACATCCGCTGCCATTTGCGCTCCAGCCACTCCCACTCCGCCGGCGATTTCGTGCTCATGCCGAGCTTCTCGGCCAGTGCCAGGCCGTAGACCCGGCAATCGAGCAAGTGGTTGTCGAACTCGATCTGGTGCCAACCCTGCGTGACCTTGCCGGTCTTGCGGTTGCGCATGGTGGCGAAGACTTCGGAGAGGAGCTGTTTGAAGTCGCCCTCGCTCCAGTCCTGGTTGAAGTGGCAATAGCTGCCCGGGAAGTCGACCTGGTCGGGCTCCCGCTTCACCTTGAGCGCGCCGAAATGGCGCGACTTCAGCTGCCAGGTGCCGACCGGATAGGTCTTCGGCCCCTTGCGCCGCGCCTTGCCGCGCTCGCTGAAGGACCGCGGCGTGGCCTTGCCCGGAAAGGCCGGATGACGCCACCCGTCTTCGCCGCGCAACGGGTAGCATTCCAGGCGCGAGCGACACCAGTTGACCACCACTTCGGTCTCGAAGTTCGCGTCGACGCCGGTAACGTCGGTCGTTCGATCGTTGCCGAAGGCGTCGCGGAACTTCTTCCCGCGAAGCTTATCGAGCTTCTTGAACGCGACGCCGGTCTCGGTCCCGGTCTCCCCCTCGAGGAAGCCATGCTCGAGCGCCCAGGTCTGCCGATCGCGACCGTGGCCGATGAAGCTGTACCAGATGCCGTCGCCCTGCACGTCGGCCGACAGAGTGATCATCAGCACGCCGAGCGGCACGGTGCCGGCTTCCCAGGTCTCGCGACGGGCGAGCAACTCTTCGGCCTTCGGTCGGTCGCCCGTTTCGTCCCACGGCAGCCCGAGCTGCAGGTTGACGAAGGCCTTCAGCTTCTCCGGATCGCCCTGCGCCGCCATCCACTTCGCGACGATATGGTCCCATGTCGTGAAGGGACTGATCAGCGAGTTGAGATGGTAGCTCGGCTGGCGGCCCGGGAACGGCATCGCATGGATCCAGCGGCCGCGGGCGTTCATGCCCTCGAGCTGCCAGTGCTCGATCACGCACCCGTTGCCGCTCTTGCAGACGTAGTGGGCGCGGTGCGGCGCCTCGGTGTTGAACTTCAGGCCCCACGGCACCTCCTTGCCGCCAAACTCCAGGACCTGTTCGAGGCCACAATGCGGGCAGGGCACGTGCCACTGCCCGCGCGTGCCGGCTTCGTACTGCCGGGCAATGCGCGACGTCGACTTCAGGGTCGGCGTCGAGACGTCGAGTTCCTTGTCCTGTCCCGTCTTCTCGAACGAGGTGAGGCGTCCGCGCGCCAGCTCGAGCGGGTCGCCCTGGCCCGGCACCGTGAGCGGGAACTCGTCGACGTCGTCGCAGAACAGGTTACGGATCGACTTCTGGCGCAGGCCGGCGCCGGAGTTCGCGCCGGTCATGACCACGCTGCCACCCGGGAAGAGCTTGCGCTTGAGCGTGCTCCCGTCACGCCCCCGGATGACGACGTTGCGGACATGGCGGCCGGCGCGGTTCGTCGCCTCGAGCGTCGGCTCCAGCTTCTCGACCGTCCAGTCGCGCGCGGCCTCGACCGTGGGATGCACGATGAGCGTCGGGCCCGGTGCCGCATCGATCATCCAGCAGATGATGTTCGAGATGCCTTCCGAGCCGGAGACCTGGACGCTCTTCATGACCGTGATGCGGCGCGCCGGATCGGCGGGCGCCATCCGGTCCATGATCTCGACCAGGAACGGCGTGCGGCGATTGTCCCATTTGCCCGGGTGGGCGCTCGTCCCTTCCGCGACGATGCGATACCGGTCCGCCCAGGCACTCGGCTTGATGTCGGGATCCTTGCGCAGGCCGCGACGCCAGGCCGCCCGAACGGCGCGGCGGGCCGAGCCGAGGCCAGGAAGAAGTTTACGAATCTCCCCCGGTGTCAGGCTCGCCAGCGTTTCGATCGACGGCTGGTTCATCGGTGAACTCGTCGTCATCCTCTAGAGCCAGCGTGGCCTCGAAGGCGTTGAAGACCTCGCGCACGCGCTCGGCGAGCCATACCCGCCAGTCGGCTTCCGTCCGCGGAGTGCCGGCGAAGGCGTAGGCCGATGAGGCCTTGTCGGCCATGCCGTTGGTGACGGCGTCGCGCGTGCGTCGCGCCAGGGTGGTCTGATCGAGCTCGACGATGCTCCGCAGGACCATCAGGCCTTCGCGATTGGCGAGCTCTCCTAGGAGCTTCCGCCCCTTCAGTTGCTTTTCCGTCAGGGCCGCGACCTGCAGCGCCGACGGCGCGCGGGACGCCTCAGCCGAACGGCGTTCGAGCAGATCGTCCGACCCTTCGTCGTCCGGCGGCCCCGCAGGCGCACGCGAGGCGCCACCGTTCCGGCGCATGAGGTCGTTCAAATCCTCTCGCGCCTTCAACACGGCCGCGAGGTCGAAAAGCGGACGGTCCTTCTCATCACGCTTGGCGATCGGGATTTTCCCGGCCGCCGCGTGCTTGCTGATCGTGCTCTTGCCGATGCCAAGCTTTGCCGCAAGGGCCGACACGCCCAGCAAGTCGGCGGTTTCCGTGGAATCGTTTCCGTTTCCCATCGGAGAAACACCGCGTTTCATCAATATTTTCAGACACTTACTACAAATCCAAAGCGGTGCGCGTTACCCGCTAAAGCGGGCTGGCCGGGAAGGACCCGCAATTTTGTTGCGTTTGGGCGCAATTTTGTTGCGTCGCGCCGGCCGCGCAACAATCTTGCTCAGCCTCCTTCGCCCATCGCGCGGCTGAGGCTCTCGACGAAGTTCGGGCCGAAGCGGTCGCGAACCGTGGTCGAGGTCGTCACCTTGAAGCCGAACGACGGCTTCACCTGGACGCCGCGCTTCAGCCAGTAGAGCAGCTGCAGCGGATATCGCTTCTTCCCGACGCGGCGCATGATGCCGGTACCGGACGCCGTCGTGATCGTGAAGATCTTCGGCTTGCCCTTGAGCGCCGCGGGCCTTTGCCCCTTCGGGATCGCCGCCCGCTTGTTGCGGCGAGCGTTGACCGGCACGGCGACACGCGAGTGATCGCGTGCCTTCTTCGTGCCGCCGGTCTCTTGCCGCTTCATGAACGGTTCGAGCGAACCAACGACCGAACGAAGATCGTCCTTCTTCGCGGGCGTGATCCTGATCCCGTTCTTCACCCAGTTGTTCCGAAGCGTGTAGCGCTTCGGCAGGTCCTCGCGGACTTCGGTCTGCGCATCCTGCGCGGTCCAGGTCAGCGCCCGCGCGATCGCGAACGGCAGATGCCGACGAGCAGCATCGTCCATGCCGGTCGTGAAGCGCTCGACATCCGAGGCGACACGAATGCGCACGCCGCCCCCTCCGACAAAAAAGCCCGCGGCGGGTGCCTGCGGGCTCTCTGGACGCGTTGTGCGCCTAGTATATCAAAAAACTACCTGAAATCCGGGCAACGTGGAACAACTATTTTAGACGCTTCGCGAAGGCCTCCTGCCAAGCCCGGAAAGTGGCGGAGTCGATCGGCTGCTTGCGCTGCTGCCAGTCGGCCGCCAGCACGCGTCGAATGTCCTGATACCAGTTGATCAGGGTGCGCTTCTTCACGTCCGGATACTTCGCCTTCATGTGGGTGGCAATCGTGTCGAACGACGCGCCGCAGGCCCGGCTCTGCACCAGGACGAGGCTCTTTGCGGGCAGTTCGTAGATCCGCTCGAACGTCCAGTCCGCAAGGCTGATCTCCATCGGCGACGGCGGCACACGACGCTGACCCTCCCGCGGCACCAAGGCGACATTGCCGAGGAAGGAACGCAGGTTGCCGGTGCGCAGCCTCTCCGGCAGTCGCAGGTAGATGCGGCCCGCCTCGACCAGCCGACAATGCACCAGCTCGGGCGACCAGCGCGCACCGCCCTGATGATCGAAGATCGGATCGCGCACTTCAGCGACCGGATCGACAGGATCGGTCACGAACTTCGCCTTCCGGTCGAACACCGTCGCGCGCTCGCTGACCAGCAGCGCGGTCTTGCCGTCGGTGCGCGGCCGCCAGGGCACCGTGACGACCGGCTCTTCGGTCCGTCCCGGCTCGTCCCGGCCTTGTCCCGGCGTTTGTCCCACCTCAACCATTTGATTTCCTTTATCTATTCAAGAAATGGGACGATGGGACAGAGAAAGGTGGCCTTTCTCACGTGCGCGTGCGCGCGCACGAGTCCTCCCCTCAATTTTCCGTCCCGTTGTCCCGGATTGCCCTTCGATGCCGATCCCATCGGCATCGAAGGGCGGGACACCGGGCGGGACTCCGCTGGGACTCAGGCGGGACATCACAGCTTTTCCTCGTCCTTGCTGGGCAGGAACACCGGCGGGATTTGCAGGTAGCGCGACTGCATTCCGGCGAACCGCAGGCGAGACTGCTCGCCCTGACTGGGCACGGCGCGCCATTCGACGCCGTGCACCATCTTGCGCAGCTGCTTCAGCACTGTGGCGCGCTTCTTCCCCTGGTAGCGCGGGTACTTGTGCAGCAGCTCGTCGAGGCCGGGATGCTTGTTGGCGATCAGCAGCCACGCCTCGTTCCAGCCCTCGCCCTGCCGGCGCTCGAGTCGCAGCCCGAAGCGCAACAGCTTCTCCCGCGCGATGCTGCCATTGTCCTCGCGCGCGTCGGCGATCATCTGGCCGACCGTCGGCCGACTCCCGCTCTCCCAGGCATTGGGCGCCAGGCCGTAGATCAGGTTCAGCAGCTCGTTCGGCTCGTCCTCGCCGTCCTCGACTTCCTGCAGCGAGACGATGTAGGGCCGGAAGCGCGTCAGCTCCTCATACCGCTCGGGATCGAGCGGCTCGTCGCTGGTCATGGTGCGCCATCCGGCGATCAGGTGCCCGAGCTGGTCGGCGTCGCGCGGGATGCCGCCCATCTTGAGGATGGCTTCGCGGGCGACCCGAAGATTCTGCTGGAAGAGCTCGGCCGTCGCGAGCGCCCGCGCCCGCAATCGCGGCGACATCGACGCGGCCGCCTTGAACATGGCCGCGATGGTCTCCGGGGGCACGGGGGGATGGTCCGGGCGATCCCGGAACGATCGCAGCTCGAGCAAGGTGATGCGCGACCGGTCCTGCGGCAGCCATTCCTCGGTCATTGTCGCCGCCATCAGCATGGCGCCATGCACGTCAATCTTGCGCCCCTTGCCCGATGCCGTGCCGCGGCCACCCGTCGCGCCATCATCGGACAACAGGCGCACGAATTCGATGATCTTGCGTATGCGGTCGGGCTCGCTGTCGTTCTCTGTCTCATCGACCGGGAAGCACAGGGCCGTGCCCTCGAAATTCTGCTCGAAATGGGCGCGCGTGTAGTTGCGCTGAATGTCGTGGCTGGCCCCGCCGAGTACCGTGCGTGCGTACTTCAGCAGTAGCGTCTTGCCGGAGCTGTAGGGCGCCTCGACGAAAATGTGCGGTAGCCAGGCGATCCACGAGCCCAGCATGTTGCAGTGAAGCGCGCCGTGGAACAGGTCCTGCGACTCCGGCGTGGCCCACCCCCATTCGCGGAGATGCCCTGCGATCGCGCGGCCGAGCTCGGCGCCGCCCGGATCCCAAGCGAATCCGCGATCGGTCTCGACATGCGCCGGCGCCTCGCGCGCCGGTCCGATGACGAACACGGCATCGTCGATCTTCGCGCCGGGGTCGAAGACCTGGCCGGCATGAAAGATGCGATCGCCGGTGTGCACGATCGGCCGGCCGTCGTCGTCTCGCCACGTGCCGATCGAGCGCGCCGGCCGCGATTCGTCGTAATAGCCACCGACCTCGAGGCACCAGCGCATCAGCCGCGAGGCGCAGGCCTGCTGCTGCAGGCCGCCGGTCAGCACCTTCTTCTCGTGGTTGAACTTGCGGAAATGCTGCAGCGGCCACCACATCGAGCCGCCGAACAGGTCCGGCAGGCCGCCGCGGCCGTGAAGCTGTCCGGACGTGAAGCGCCGAATTTCGCCGAAAGCGGTGACGAACACATACTGGCCTTCGACGCCGCCGAGCGGCCGCACCGGGCACGGATCGCGCCGCCAGCCATAGGGGCCGAGACGCCACCAGTCCTTGTCTGGCGCGCTGTACCAGGTCGGCAGCGGCCAGTCGTCAGGCGGGCCCGGGCGATCGTCGTCGCGCTGCGGGTCCTCGCTGTCGATGGCGAAGTCGTCGTCTTGTTCTTGTTCTGACATCGTCTCCCCGAACGCCGTTCGCTACGCCAACCAGAGCCTGGCGGCCCGCCGCCAGGATCGCCGTCCGAGATCGACCAGGATCCATCGCCAGCGCCGCAGCCGCTGCTGGATCCGCCACCGTCGCTCCGAAGCGCGGCCGAGGCGGTCCCAGTCGATCGACACGACGCTCAGCCAGCGGTCGCGATACGACTCGATGCACTCGCACTCCCACTCGTCGTATTCCCAGCTGGTTCGCCGCCAGATGCAGGGCGTCCCTTCGGGCAGCTCATCGTGGGTGGCTTCGTGCCGGCCGCAGTAGCAGCTCCATTCCGCCTGTGCCGGCTCAACCTCCTGGCGATCAAGCCGCGCCACTTCCTCGGCGGTGTAGGAGTCCCAACGCCGCCCATCGTCGTCGTGGACGGTGCAACCCATATGGAACCGGCAACGACAGCGGTTCATGCGACCCTCTTCACCGTCTTCAGCCGCTCGGCCTCGACGAGGATCTTGAGATGCCGCGTCAGCGCGAGCTCGAGGCTGCCGCGGTTCTGGGCACGCCAGGTCTTCGCGGCGCCGATCGCTTCTTCCATGTCGAGGCCGCGCAGCATCGCGACCAGGCGGGCGCGATCGACCCCCTTGTCGGCCGCGAGCTGCGTCACGGCGAAGATCACCGACGACTTGAACAGGTCGGGCTTGTCGCCCTGCGTCTCGACGAGGACCTTCAGCGCCGTCGTGACAGGCCCGTCGCCCAAGGGCAGCAGCTTCTCGAGCGTGAAGGTGGCGAAGGTCGTCCGGGGCGGCAGCAGACCGCCCGACCTGGTGATGGTGACGCCGGCGGCGCTGCAGATCCGGTGGATGCGCGTCGCCTTCTTCTCGCCGGCCGCATGGGCCGCCCAGAAGCGCTGCAGGCGGGTGACGCCGATGCGCCGCGCATTGAGCGCCACGAACGCCTTGGCCTGCTGCGCGACGTCCGTCGCCTCGACGACGTAGCAGGGCAGCCGGTCGATCGACGGATGCTTGCGGGCCGCCTCGAGCCGGTGCTGCCCGTCGACGACGACGTATCCCTGGCCCCCGTCCTTCGGCGCCACGACGATCGGCTGATAGTGCAGCCAGGTCCACTCGCGCAGGATCCTGTTCACATGGGCCCAGTTCTTCTCGCCCATCTCGCGCTGGTAGCGCCGATCGACGGCGAGCTGGTCGAGCGGCAGCCATTCCAGGCGTGGCGTCGGGCCGAGATCGGTCGAGGCCTGCTCCGCCTTGGTCTTTGCCGCGAGCGCGGCGCCCGACAGCTTTTCCTTGGCCGCCGACAGCGGCGCCTGGGCGGCGGCCGAGCGCTTTGCCTTCAGCGAGACGGCGTCGCCGACCCCGAGCCCGGAGGCCGTCCGCGCGACATGCCGGACCGGCGACGGTTCCGGCACGCCCGCGACACGGCGCTCGCGCGCAGCCTTGGCCCGCACCTCGTCCGCGGTGAACGGACGGCCGTCGATCTCGACCTGTCCGCGCTCCTTCACGATGACGAAGCCGCGCGTGCGCAGGAACTCGACGTCGGGCA
>CAZPOS010000102.1:9377-17188 GCA_964588065.1 uncultured Reyranella sp. | reverse complement strand
GTATCGAAGAAGGTGATGCCGACGTCGAGCGCGCGTTTGAAATAGGCCGGCGCCTCGGACTCGTCGAACTTGCCCCAGCCCCGCCGCCCCTTGGCGCCCCACGAGTTTCCGCCGAGGCAGATCCGGCTGACGATCAGGCCCGAGCGGCCGAGCGGTCCATACTTCATCGATACCCCCTCAAAAAAGCTGCGGCATCGGTCGCCGTCGACCGATGCCGCACATCCACGTTCGGTCCTCGTTCAGGCCTTCAGCCGAGCACTTCCTTGTTCACGACGTTCGCAGCGTTGGGCCGCCCGTCGAACACGCTCAGAATGTTCTCGACGGCCGTCACGGCCATGCGGTCGCTGGCTTCCTTGGTGACGCCGGCCATATGCGGGCTGAAGATCACGTTCTCCAGGGTGAAGAGCTTGTTGGCCGGATCCGGCGGCTCCTTGTCGAGCACATCGAGGCCGGCACCCCGCAGCTTGCCGGTGCTCAGCGCCTCGTACAGCGCCTCCTCGTTCACGATGCCGCCGCGCGCCGTGTTCACCAGGAACGCTTCCGGCTTCATCAGCCCCAGCGTCTCCCTGTTGAAGAGGTCGATCGTCTCGGGCGCCTTCGGGCAATGAATCGACACGAAATCGACTTTGGGCAGGATCGCCTTGAGGTCGGAGACCTTGGTGGCGCCGGCCTTCTGGATATCGGCCTCGGAGATGTTCGGATCGAGCACGAAGACGTCCATGTCGAAGGCGACGCAGCGCTTCACCGTGCGCGATCCGATGCGGCCCATGCCGACGACCAGGATGCTCTTGCCCGCGAGATCGGCCGGCAGGTCCGTGAGACGCTGCAGCCAGCCCTGCTCACGCACGAAACGGTCGTACTTCTTCACCAGTCGCGCCGAAGCCAGCAGCATGTACATCGCATGCTCGGCCACCGACACCGAGTTGGCGATACCGGTGGTCATCAGCGGGATCTTGCGCTTGTTCAGCGCCGGGATCTCGACGGCATCGAAGCCGACGCCGAGGCGGGCCACCACCATCATGCCGGGCGCGGCGTCGAGCTCGGCCTGGCGGAATGGCGTGGCGCCCAGCGTCACCGCATTGGCGTCCGCGAGCTTCGGGTGCAGCGACGGGACGCGATCATCCGTCAGGATCTCGTAGTCGACATCGTCGCGCGCCTTGAGGACGGCGATTCCCGCCTCCGGCATGCGTCCGACGATCAGCACCTTCTTGCGATTCTTGCCTGTATTCGGGCCCGTGTTCATCGTTTCCCCTGGAGTCTTGCCATTCGAACGGGCGCGATCCTAAGGCCCGCCGACGCGGGAAACCAGAGCCCCTGACCGGGAGCCCGTCGCTAGGGGAGGTAGTTCAGCGGCAGCCGCGTGGTCGACTTGATCTCCTCCATCGCGAACATCGAGGTCACGTCGGATAGCTCGATCTTGGCGATGAGCCGCTTGTAGAAGGCGTCGTAGGCTTCGATGTCGGGCAGAGCGAGCCGGATGAGGTAGTCGATTTCACCACTCATGCGATAGCAATCCATGACCTCGGGGAACGAGGCGATGGCCTTGGCGAAGCGGGTCAGCCACTGGGCGCTGTGCTGGGCGGTGCGGACGGCGACGAAGACGGTGACCCCCGCATTGACGGCCTTGCGGTTCAGCAACGCCACGCGCGAGCGCACGATGCCTTCCTCCTGCAGGCGGTTGATCCGGCGCCAGCAGGGTGTCGTCGACAGGCCGACGCGCTTTGCAACCTCGGCGAGAGGCATGTCCGAATTGTCCTGAAGGCAATCCAGGATCTTCTTGTCGAAGGAATCGAGTACGAATTTTCCGGCCATTTGCCTTCCTGAGAATGACGTTCTCAAGTTTGGCCGCGCCGGCGCAAAGGTAGCAAGCCGTTTCCGGGCCGCACCGGTAGAATTCGTCTCCATGATCCGCCGCTTCACCGAACACCCCGCCTCGGTCAACGAGACCTACTTCCAGCACATGGGCATGGCCTTCGGGTTCGGCGCCAGGATGCTGATCGGCTCGCTGGCCTGCTTCGTCCACGGCCTCTTTCCATGGTTGTGCCTGACCCGCGGCAGCGACACCGTGCGCACGCTCCATCATCGCATGGTGAGCCATCGGGTGGTGCGGCCGGCGAAGGACGAGGCCGTCGTCGTCGCAGCGGAGTAGCAGAACTCTCGGCGCTCGCCGTTTCCCAGCGGCGCTTCCGACGCTCGGGAAGCGCCTCTCGCTACCAGTCGTCCGTGATGGCGCGTAAGTCGCGCGATCTTGACGAGATTAAGGACGAAGCTGCCTGTCCGGCCGCGTGTCGTTCGAACCATTCCATGATTGTCTGCCCCCGTCAGGTGCGCTTCCTGGCGGATTTATTTTCGCGAGGCCCCTAGGGCACGCGACACGGGCGACCTATGTCATGAAATGAGGGTGGCCGGGACGCCCTCCCAGAAGCGCAACCCCTTCCCGACATGCTACGTTTTTGCGGGGGAGCGAACAGTAGCGGAGGCTCGAATGGAAACACCCGTACGGATCAGCTATCAGGGCGGCACGCCGAGCGAAGCGTTGAACACGCTGATCGGCGAACATATCGACACGCTCGAGAAGCTCCATGGGCGGCTGACGTCCTGTCAGGTGGTGGTTCGGGTTCCGGACCGTCATCACCGCACGAGCAACCTTTTCAGCGTCAACATCCACATCGCCTTGCCGGGCCATATCGACGTGAACATCGATCATACGTCGCATGACGACGAGCGGTTCTCCGATCCGACTTTCGCGGTGAATGACGCCTTCCGCCGCGCCAAGCGGCAAATCAAGGAACGGGCGCGCAAGCAGCGGGGTGAGGTCAAGAACCTGCATGAGCGCGTCGAGCGCACGCTGGATCGCGCGGAAGGCTAGAGCCGAGAGCGCTCGACCGAGGCGTGGTCCTGACCTCGCAAGCCAGAGAAAACTCCCCTTCGCGAGTACGCGAAGGGGAGGTGGGCGAACAGCCTACTTCTTCCCGAGCTGATTGAAGGGGATATCCTTGTCCACCCGGATGTCGGCGGGCAGGCCCAGCACGCGCTCCGCCACGATGTTGCGCAGAATCTCGTCGGTGCCGCCGGCGATGCGGAAGCCCGCGCCGCCGATCCACTGCGCCTGGAAGCCGGCCGCGAAGGGCACCTCCTCCTTCATGATGCCGGCATGGCCCATCAGCTCCATCGCGAAGGCGCCCATGTCCTGCATCTTGGGCGCGGCCACGATCTTGATGATCGAGGATTCCGGGCCGGGCGTCTGGCCCTTGGAGAGCGCCGTCAGCGTGCGGTAGCGGGTGAGCTTCAGGCCCTGCTGCTGGACGTACCAGTCGGCGATCTTCGACCGGACCTGCTGGTTGCGGATCGCCGCGCCGTCTTCCAGCTCGGTCTCGCGCGCCAGCTCCATCAACTCGTCGATGTCGAGGCCGCCCGACGGCAGGCCGACGGCCAGGCGCTCGTTCATCAGGGTCGTGAGCGCGGCCTTCCAGCCCTCGCCGACCTTGCCCAACCGCTGGCTGTCGGGAATGCGCACGTTGGTGAAGAACACCTCGTTGAAGTTGGCGCCGCCCGACATCTGCTTGATCGGACGCACTTCGACACCGGGGCTCTTCATGTCGAGGAAGAACATGGTGAGGCCGGCATGCTTGGGCACGTTCGGATCGGTGCGCGTGATCACGATGCCGAAGTCGCAATAGTGGGCGCCCGACGTCCAGACCTTCTGGCCGTTGATGATCCAGTCGTCGCCGTCGCGCTCGGCCTTGGTGCGGATGCCCGCCACGTCGGAACCGGCGGCCGGCTCGGAGAAGAGCTGACACCAGATCTCCTGACCGTGCAGCGCCGGCTTCACGTAGCGCTTCAGCTGTTCGGGCGTCGCATAGGCCATCATCGTCGGGATGCACATGCCCAGCCCGATGTCGAAGAAGCCCAGCGGAACCAGGTAGTTCGATTCCTCCTGCTGGTAGATCACCTGCAGGATCGGCGAGGCGCCGCGACCGCCGAACTCCTTGGGCCAGGTCATGCGCGCATAGCCGGCGGTGGCCTTCTTGTCCTGCCACGCCTTGGCTTTGGCGAGCAGTTCGGGATCGTCGTTGCGCGCGCGGTTGCTCTGCGTGTCGTCGCTCTTGCGCGTGGCGTTGGCGTCGAGCCAGGCGCGCACTTCCTGACGGAAGGCGGCTTCTTCTGGGGTGTCGTTGAAGTCCATCGTTCCCTCCTAGGCCGCGTTCTTCTGTTCGAGACGGGTCACCAGCTTGTCCTTCCAGGCCATCGGTCCGCCGAGCGACAGCGCCATCAGGCGCGAGCGCCGGTAATGGAACTGCGTGTCGGCCTCCCAGGTGAAGCCGATGCCACCATGGGTCTGGATGTTCTCCTTGGCCGCGAAGTCGTAGGCATCGGTCGCGGCGATGCGCGCCGCCGCCGCGGCCAGCGGCAGGTCGGCGCCGTCCTCGGTCAGCATCATGGCGCCGTAATAGGCGTTGGAGCGGGCCAGCTCGAGCTTCACGTAGCAGTCCGCCAGCTTGTGCTTGATCGCCTGGTAGGAGCCGATGGGACGGCCGAAGGCGTTGCGCTGTAACGCATAGTCGCGCGCCATCCACATCGCGGCTTCCGCGCCGCCCACCTGGGCGAAGGCGAAGTAGACCGCCGCCGCATCGTAGAGCCGCTCGAGCAGGCGCCAGCCCTCGCCCTCGGCGCCCAGCAGCTCGGCCGGGGCGTCGCTGAAGATGAGCTCGGCATGCTTGCGCGCCGGATCGATCGTCTCGATGCGCTTCTTCGAAACGGCCGCCTGCGTGAGATCGACCAGCACCAGCGACACGGCGCGATCACCGGAGCCGCCGGTATTGGCGAGCACGATGGCGAAGGTCGCGGCTTCGCCGTCGGTCACCGGCAGCTTCTTGCCGTTCAGACGGCCACCACCGAAGGTGGTGCGGATGTTGCGCGGCTTCGGCGACTGCGCGCCCTCGGCGATGGCCACGGTGCCGATCGCCTTGCCGGCGGCCAGCTCGGGCAGCCACTTCTTCTTCTGCGCCTCCGAGCCCGCGAGCTTCAGCGCTTCGGTCGCCAGCACGACCGAGGTGTCGAAGGGCACCGGCGCCGCGGCGCGGCCGATCTCCTCGGCGACGACGCAGACCTCGAGCGGCGACAGGCCCATGCCGCCATGCTCTTCGGGAATGCCAAGGGCCGGCACGCCGAGATCGACGAGGCCTTTCCAGACATCGTCCGCGTGGGTTTCGGTGCCGTCGAGCACGCGCCGCACCACTTTGGTGGGGCACTTGTCGGCGAGGAATTTGCGAACCTGCTCCTTGAGCAGCTTCTGGTCGTCGGAGAAATCGAAGTTCATGATGCCCGACCCTAGCAAGCCTTCTCCGCTCGGGGAACGGTTCTGGGTTCCGACAGGCGGGTTGTGCAACGATATGGGAAACGTCATGAACATTGACCAAATCAGGGACTGGCATGCCCACGTCTACTTCGACGAAGCGTCGCGCGATGCGGCATGGGCGTTGCGCGCGCGGATCGAGAAGACCTTCCCGATCGAGATGGGCCGCTTCCACGAGAGGCCGGTCGGACCGCATCCGCGCTTCAGCTACCAGGTCGCCCTGAAGAACGACCAGTTCGCGCCCTTCCTGTCATGGCTGACCCTGAACCGCGGCGAACTTACGGTGTTCATTCATCCCAATACCGGGCACGATCTGGAGGACCATCGCGACCGCGCGATCTGGATGGGCCAGCAGGTGCCGCTGGTTCTCGACATCTTCACGAAGAAGGACTGACCCGATGGACACCCTGCTCCCGCTCGCCCAGCGCGTCGGCGAAAAACTGAAAGCCCGCAAGGAGACCGTCGGCATTTCCGAATCGTCGGCCGGCGGATTGATCTCCGCCGCGCTGCTCGCGGTGCCGGGCGCCTCGGCCTATTTCATGGGCGGCGCCGTGGTCTACACGCGACCGGCCGGCGATGCCTTCCTCGCGGTACCGCGCGAGAGGCGCGCCGGCGGGCGCTCCTCCTCCGAGCCCTGGGCCCTACTCGCCGCCGAGCATGTCCGCGGACGCCTGAAGACGACCTGGGGTCTCGCCGAAACCGGTGCGTCTGGTCCGACCGGCAATTCCTACGGCGATCCCGCGGGACATACCTGCGTGGCGGTCGTCGGTCCCCATGGCAGCGTGGCGCGCACCCTGCGCACCGGCTCCGACGACCGCGTCGCCAACATGCGTGCCTTCGCGGCCGAAGCGCTCAAGCTTCTGGACGAGCAGCTTTCGTAGCCAGACGCCCGGTCCATTTGACGTTCTCATAGAACTAAACTAAGATGACTTAGTTCAATCAATAGCCCATGAAATCCGTCAATATTCACGAAGCCAAAACCAACCTCTCCAAGCTGGTGGCTGATGCTGCACGCGGGGAGTCATTCGTGATTGCAAAAGCCGGCAAACCCCTTGTTAAGGTCGTCGCTCTCGACGCCCCTTCTTCGGGGGAGAAGCGTCGCGTGGGTTTCCTGTCCGGGCAACTCAAGGTACCTGATGACTTCGACCGGATGGGCGACGAGCAGATCGGCCGCCTGTTCGGGACTGCGCCTTGAACCTACTCCTAGATACACACATCCTGCTCTGGGCGGCTGCACGTCCCGAAAAGCTTTCCCGCAAAACCCTCCGACTATTCGACGATTCGGACAACACGCTCGTCTTCAGCGCAGCCAGCCTCTGGGAGATCGTCATCAAGCAGAGCTTGGGTCGGGATGATTTCGATGTGAATGCGCGACAATTGCGGCGGGGGTTATTGGACAACGGCTACAATGAGCTTTTGGTCACGAGTACCCATGCCTTGGCTCTCGACGACTTACCGCCGCTCCATAAGGATCCTTTTGACAGGATGCTTCTCGCTCAATCCCGGGTAGAGGGGTTCACGCTCCTGACCGCAGATAAACAGGTCCTGCAGTATCCCGGCCTCATTCAGAAGGCCTAGTTGCTCCGTCAGACGCCACGCCCCCTGAACGCGGCGATCGCCAGGAACACCCAGCCCGCGATGAAGGCGAGACCGCCGACCGGCGCCACGGCGCCGAACCATCGCGGGCCGCCGAACGACAGGGAATAGAGCGCGCCGGGAAATAGGATGCTGCCGGCGAGGAACAGCCACAGCGCGAGCGTGGCGAGGCGCACGTTCAGCAGGCCCGCCCCTGCCAGGGCACAGACCCCCAGCATCGCGAGCGCATGGAACATCTGATAGTGGCTGCCGGTCTGCAGCCAGTCGCGTGCCTTCAGCCCGGCTTCCGTGCGCAGATCGAGACCGTGTGCCGCGAAGGCGCCGACGATGACCGAGATCGCGCCGCTCAGCGCCGCGACGACGATCCAGAGCCGCGCGGCCTCGCCCACGGCTATTGCAGCGGTCGGGTCGGTCGCCCGCCCGCCGTCATGCCGCCGTCGATCACCAGCTCCTGGCCGGTGATGTAGTTGCCGGCGTCGGTGCACAGGAAGAGCACGCCGTTGGCGATGTCCTGCGCCTCGCCGACCCGCGGCAGCGGTACCGTGGCGGCCGCGCGCTCCTTCGGATCGATCGGGGCGTTGCGGCGATTGCCCTCGGCACCGGTCGGGATCTTCTCCCAGATCGGCGTGGCGATGATGCCGGGATGGACGGAGTTGCAGCGGATGTTGTCGGCCGCATGTTCGAGCGCCACCGACTTGGCCAGCAGACGCACGCCGCCCTTGGTCGCCGAGTAGGCCGCGAGGCCCGGCGCGCCACGCAGGCCGGCCACCGAAGACATCAGCACGATCGAGCCGCCGCCCGCGCGCTTCATCGCCGGGATCGAATGCTTGATCGAGAGGAATACGCCGTCGAGGTTGAT
>CAZPOS010000102.1:0-9367 GCA_964588065.1 uncultured Reyranella sp. | reverse complement strand
CGGCATTGGCCACCATGATGTCGAGACGGCCGTAGCGCTTCTCGGCCTCGGCGACGATGCCGGGCCAGGCCGCCTCGTCGCGCACGTCGTGACGCAGATAGTGGGCCTTGCCGCCCGCCTTGGTGATGCGCTCGACGACACCCTTGCCCAGGGTGTCGTCGATGTCGGTGATGAGAACCGACGCGCCTTCGCGCGCCAGCGTTTCGGCACAGGCCTCGCCGATGCCGGAAGCACCGCCCGTGACGATGGCGACCTTGCCCGAGACCTGAGCCATGGAACGCTCTCCTTAGCGGTTCTTCCAGTTGCCGGGGCGCTTCTCGGCGTAGGACTTGACGCCCTCCTTGAAGTCCTCGGTCTTACGGGTCCATTCCTGCTCGGTGAGCTCGCGCTCGGTGGCCGCTTCCGCCGCATCGGCGAAGCCACGGCGCATCGTCTCGCGGGTCGACATCAACGCAAGCGGCGCCGACTCGGCGATTTCCTGCGCCAGCTTGAGTGCCTCCTTGCGCACGTCGGCGAGCGGCGCGAGCGCATCGGCCAGCCCCCATTGCACGGCCTCCTCGCCGCCGATGCGACGACCCGTATAGAACATGAGGTTGGCCTTCTGCTGGCCGATCAGGCGCGGCAGCGTGAACGTCAGCGAGAAACCGGGATGGAAGCCCAGCCGCGTGAAGTTCGCGGCGAAGCGGGCTTCCGGGGCGGCCACACGGAAATCGGTGGCCAGCGCGAGACCGAGGCCACCGCCGATCGCCGGTCCCTGGATGGCGCCGACGCTGGGCTTCTTCGCCCGGAAGATGCGGGTCGCTTCCTTGTAGAGATGCTTGCCGCTCTCGTTCGCGCCAGTCTGCGGGCGGTTGGCGAAATCGGCGCCGGCGCAGAACGACTTGCCCTGCGCGCACAGGACATAGGCGCGGATCTTGTCGTCGCGGTCGAACGCCTCGAAGGCGTCGGCGATCTGGTTGATCAGCGAATTGTCGAAGAAGTTGTGCGGCGGCCGCTGAATCTCGACGATTCCGACCGCGCCTTCGGTGCTGATACCGAGATCCTTGAAGGTGGCGCTCATCTGTTTTCTCCCGCGTTGAAAATCCGGTTAACTTGGCCGGGATACTGCCCCGGGAGGGGTCACGCGTCGATATGGGAGAAACAGGTATGCCGCAAAGCGAACGACACGCCCTGGTGCTGGGAGGCGGCACCATGGGGGTCGGAATCATCGCCATGTTCCTGGGCGGCGGCTGGAAGGTGGACGTCGTGTCGCGCTCCGCCTCGACCCGCGACGGCCTGCCTGCGGCGACATCCCGCGCTCTGGTGGCCATGGGCAAGCCGGACGACGTTTCGGGCCTGGCGACCTATGCGACGCTCGAGGAGGCGCCCTGGGCGAAGATCGACATCGTCGTCGAGACGGTCACCGAGGATCTCGCGCTGAAGCGACAGATCTTCGCCGAACTGGAGCGGCTGTCGCGTCCCGGCGTGCCGCTCACCTCGAACTCGTCGAGCTTCCCGATCAGCGAGATCGGCAAGGGCCTGGCCAGCCAGCACCGCATGATGGGGCTCCACTTCTTCATGCCGGCGCACCTGATCCCGCTGGTCGAAGTGGTGCGCTCGGTCCAAACCGACGTGGCCCTGGCCGAGAAGGTCGGCGCGACGATGAGCGAGCTGGGCAAGCGCCCGGTGCAAGTGAAGAAGGACGTGATCGGCTTCCTGGGCAACCGCATCCAGGGCGCGCTGATGCGCGAGGCGCTGTGGCTGCTCGAACAGGGCGTGGCCTCGCCGGAGGACATCGACGCCACCGTGCGTCTCTCCTTCGGCTTCCGCTATGCCGCCGCCGGTCCGATCACGCAGAAGGAGCATTCGGGCTGGGATACGACCTGCGCCGTGGCCAAGATCATCTGGCCCGATCTCAGCAATGCCGACGGCCCGCCGCCGGTCCTGCAGCACAACGTCGACCGGGGCCGCATCGGCTTCAAGACAAAGGGCGGATTCTTCGACTGGGACGAGGCCTCGATGGCAAAAGAGCGCGCCCGGTACGAGCGCGCTCTTTCAAAGTGCCTGGAGATCTTCCGCGAGGAAGGAATTATCCGCTAGGCGGCGCGGCCGCGGCCACCACCGAAGCGGCGGCCTTTCCACTGGGGACGCGGCCCCTGGGGACGATCGCCGTACGGGCGTTCGCCCTGCGGGCGATCACCATGGGGCCGGTCACCATGCGGCCGGTCGCCATGCGGGCGGGCGTGATGACCGCCCTCGTGGTTCGGGCGATCGCCGTGCGGACGGTCGCGCTGGGCCTGATCGAAGCGGTCGCCGCGCGGGCGGTCACCAAACGAGCGCTCACCCTGCGGGCGGCCGTGATGCGGCCGGTCGCCGTGGGGACGATCACCGTGAGGACGATCGCCGCGCGGGCGGTCTCCCCGGGGATGATCACCGCGAGGACGATCGCCGTGCGGGCGATCGCCGAACGAACGCTCAGCCTGCGGAGCGTCGCGATAATCGCCGCCGCGGAACTGCTGATCGGCGTGCGCCGGCACGCGGTCACCACGCGCCTGATCGTAGTTCGGCCGATCGCCGAAGGAGCGCTGACGGCCACCGCCACCGTTCCGGCTGCCACCGCGCGGGCCACCACCACGCGGACCACCACGGCCCTCGCGCGGACGCTCGTCACGACGGTCATCCCGGTCATCGTTCTCGGCACGAGCCTTGGGGGCCGGCAACTGCGGCATGTCCTCGTTGGCCGGCGTCGACACGACGGGGATACGCTGGTTGGTCAGGCGCTCGATGCCCTTCAGCTGGCCACGCTCGCTGCCGTCGCAGAACGAGATCGCGATGCCCGAGGTGCCGGCGCGCGCGGTGCGGCCGATGCGATGGACGTAGCTCTCGGCATCGGCCGGCAGCTCGAAGTTGATGACGTGGGTCACGCCCTGCACGTCGATGCCGCGCGAGGCGAGGTCGGTCGCCACCAGCACGCGGGCCTTGCCGCGGGCGAAGTTGTCGAGCGCCTTCTGGCGGGCGTTCTGCGACTTGTTGCCGTGGATCGCCTCGGAGCGCACGCCACGATCCTCGAGCGCCTCAGCGACACGGTTGGCGCCGCGCTTGGTGCGGGTGAAGACGATCACCCGCTCCAGGGCCTCGTCGGACAGGAGATGGTTGAGCAGGGTGCGCTTGTTGGCGGCGTTCACGAAGTAGACGCGCTGGTCGATGCGCTCGACCGTACGGCCCTGCGGCGCGATCTCGACCTTCTCGGGATTCTTGAGAATCTCCGAGGCGAGCTTGGCGATGTCGTTCGGCATGGTGGCCGAGAACAGCAGGGTCTGGCGGTTCTTCGAGACCGACGAGGCGATGCGGCGCACGTCACGGACGAAGCCCATGTCGAACATGCGATCGGCTTCGTCGAGGACGAAGAAGGTCACGTGGCCGAGCTTCACGCTGCCGCGCTCGACCAGGTCGAGCAGGCGGCCGGGCGTGGCGATCAGGATGTCGACGCCGCGCGACAGGGTCTCGATCTGGCGGCCATAGCCCAGGCCGCCGACGACGGTGCACAGGCGCAGGCCGAGACCGCGACCGTAGGTGTCGAAGCTGCGGGCGATCTGGACCGCGAGTTCGCGGGTCGGCGCCAGCACGAGGGCGCGAGGGCTCTTAGGCTGGGCGCGTTCCTTGGACTCGAAGAGGTGCTGCAGAACGGGCAGCGCGAAGGCCGCCGTCTTGCCGGTGCCGGTCTGGGCGATGCCCAGCACGTCACGGCCCTGCAGCAGGGCGGGAATCGTGCGCGCCTGGATGGGCGTCGGCACGGTGTAGTTCGCTGCATTCAACGCACGCAGCAGCGGCTCGGCCAGACCGAGATCCGCAAACGTAACTTCACTCACTGAAAATCCTTACTTGCCGCCGGCATGCCATCCGGGCACGCGCATCTGTGGCGGCGTTAGGCCCGTTCCCGCGCGCGGCTGGGACGGCTCTTGTCTTTGGGGATTGTCTCGGGATGAGGCGCCGTCACAAACCATGGGGCGCGTCGCGCGATCGCGAGAAATCTTGGACGCCCGCAGCAGTTGCGGGCTGGCGCGTATATGATGCTGCAGCGCAGCGGAGTCAAGCGGATTGCTGGCTTTCCCGCAGCCCCCTCCCTAGAGTGTCGGCAAAACAAACACATAGGGAGTGAATCATGCGCCGCAGACAGCTTTTCATGGCCACCGCCGCCACGCTCGCCGCCCCGACGATCGCCACCAGCAGCCGGGCCCAGGGCTTTCCGAACAAGCCGATCCGGATCCTGATCCCCTACGCGCCCGGCGGTACGTCCGACATTCTCGCCCGCCTCATGCAACCGCACCTTCAGGCCGCCCTCGGTCAGTCGGTGGTCGTCGAGAATCGCGTCGGCGCCAACGGCAACATCGCCGTCGACATGGTCGCGAAGTCGGCGCCCGACGGCTACACGCTGGTGCTGACCGACCTCGGCAATCTCACGATTTCGCCGTCGGTGATGAAACTGCCGTTCGATGTCGCCAAGGACTTCAACGCGGTCACGGTGCTCGCCTACACGCCGCACCTGCTCGCCGCCACACCCGATCGCCCCTACAAGACCGTCGGAGAACTGATCGCCTTCGCGAAGGCCAATCCGGACAAGCTCAACTACGCGACCGCCGGCCTGGGCAGCGCGCCGCATCTGGCCGGCGCCCTGTTCGCTCATTCGCTCGGCCTCAAGATCACCTTCATCCCGATGAAGGGCGGCGCCGAGGCGATCCAGCAGGTCGCGGGAGGTCATGCCGACGCGCTGTTCAACGGCATGATCGCCACCCTGCCGCACGTGAAGAGCGGCAAGCTGCGCGGGCTCGCCGTGTCGAGCGCCACCCGCAACGAGCTGGCGCCCGATCTTCCGACCGTGATCGAAGCCGCCGGCATCAAGGATTTCGTCACCGGAAGCTGGCAGGGCTTCCTGGCCGCCAAAGGCACCCCGCCGGACGTGCTCGACCGTCTCTATGTCGAGATCGACAAGACCACGAAGATCCCCGAGGTGGCCGCACGGCTGAAGGAACTCGGCGCCGATCCCGTCCTCTACAAGCCGGCACAGAGCGATACCTGGCGCGCCCGCGAGGTCGAGAACTGGGCGAAGGTCGTGAAGGATACGGGCATCAAACTCGAATAGGATGCCGGACAAAGGCATGGAGTTCGCCGCCGAATGACACCGAGAGCGGCCGCCGTCGGCCGCAGCAACAATTCGCGCGGCGCGATCTTCACCATGCTGGCCATGCTGGGCTTCGCCAGCATGGACACGATCAGCAAGTGGATGGTGGCCGACTATTCGATCGGCCAGATGATGTGGGTGCGCTACGGCGTCTTCTGCCTGTTCGCCTGGGCGGTCGTGCGCCGGCGCGGCCTGCGCGCGGCCGCACGATCGAGCCGGCCATGGCTGCAATTCGGCCGCGCCCTGCTGGCGGCGATCGAGAGCGCGGTGTTCGTGCTCGCCTTTCGTTATCTGCCGCTGGCCGACACCCATGCGATCGCCGCCACCTCGCCGCTGATCGTGATCGCGCTCGGCGTCCTGTTCCTCGGCGAGCGTGCCGGACCGGCACGCTGGGCGGCGGTGGCCGCGGGCTTCGTCGGCGTCCTGCTGATCGTGCGGCCGGGCTTCCGCACGCTCGACTGGCCCCTGCTGCTTCCCGTGGCGGGCGCCCTCCTGTGGGGCGGCTACCAGATCCTGGTCCGCCTGTGCTCGCGCACCGACACGCCCGACACCACCCTCGTCTGGTCGGCCTTCGTGGCCTTCGGCGCGACGACTCTGATCGGACCATGGCACTGGATCTGGCCCGACGCGAAAGGCTGGGCGCTGCTGTTCGCCATCGCCTTGCTGGGCGCGCTGGCGCACTATTCGCTGATCAAGGCGCTCGACCATGCCGAGGCCGGCGCTGTCCAACCCTACAGTTATACGCTGCTGGTTTTCGTCACGATCCTCGGCGCGATCGTTTTCGGCGACATTCCCGACCGCTGGACCCTGGCCGGCGCTGCCGTGATCGTGGCCTCAGGCCTCTACACCTGGCATCACGAGCGACGCGCGGCAGCCAGGACCTCTTAGTTGCTGACGCAGGACAGGTCGCCTTCCTGGCAGTTGAGCTGGGTTTCGAGGTCCTTTACGCGCACCAGGGTGAGGCGCGCCTGGCACTGGGCGATGATCATCCCGTTGATCGATCCACCCGTCGTCGGCCCGCCGATGAAGGCGCATTCCTTATCTCGAAAGCGGATCCACGCTTCTTCGGCCGCCTGCAGCCGCGCACGACTTTCGGGTCCGAGTTTCGCCCGCAGCTTCGTATAGACGGCGTTGAGCTGCCGGTCGGCATCCTGCAGCGTCGTACCGGCCTGCTGGTTGAGTTCCATCTGGCTTTGCGCAAAGCCCACGGCAGGCAGCGCAACGACCACCGCGAGAAGCGAGACCAGCCGCCGGATCATCGCGGCCACGCCCGCAGCGCGACGAGGCCGCCATCGATCGGCAGCATCACGCCCGTCACCCAGCGCGATTCGTCGGAGGCGAGATAGACCGCGCCGTGGGCGATGTCCCAGGCCGTGCCCTCGACCTGCATCGGCACCATCTTCTTGCGCCGGTCGCGCGCCTCGGCGCCGAGATGCGCCACCATCGGCGTGTGCACCGAGCCCACGATGATGCAGTTGGCCCGGATGTTCTGCGTCGCATAATCGGCCGCGACCGACAGGGTGAAACCGTGCAGGCCCGCCTTGGCGGTCGCATAGGCGACCGCGCCGGCGCTGCCCATTAGCCCGACGGCGCCGGCGATCGACGACACCATGATGATCGAGCCGCCGCCGCCTTCCTTCATGCGCGGCAGGCACGACTTGGTGCAGAGCATCGTCGTGGTGAGGTTGGTCTCCAGCACCTTATTCCAGGTCTCGAGCGTCACCGTCTCCGGGGTGCCCGGCCCGCCGATGCCGACATTGTTGTGGAGGATGTCGAGGCGGCCGTAGGTCTTCATGGCGAAGTCGGCCATCGCCTCGGCCTCGTCGGCCTTCGCCACGTCGCCCGCGAACACCGACGCCTCGCCGCCCTCGGCCTTGATCTGCGCAGCCAATGCCTCGGCGCGCTCGGCGCTGCGATTGACCAGCACGACCTTGGCACCTTCCCTGGCGAACAGGATGGCCGTCGCCATGCCGTTCCCAACACCCTCGCCGCGCGGCGCCGCCCCCGTCACCACCGCCACCTTGCCCTGCAGCCGCCCGGCCGCGTTCCAGGTCACCATGCGCTGCACCGTCGCCTGCAGCCGCCCGGCCATGTCTACTCTCCGCCCAGATGATTTCAGGCGCGACCTTAGCCGGGAGACGAAGGCGATGACCAGCAAGACCGAGACGTACGAAGGCGGCTGCACCTGCCGGCATGTTCGATACAGGCTGACCTCGAAGCCGCTGTTCGTGCATTGCTGCCATTGTCGCTGGTGCCAGCGCGATTCGGGAACGGCCTTCGCGATGAACGCGATGATCGAGGCCGACCGGGTCGAGAAGCTCGGCGGAGAGGTCGAGGTGATCGACACGCCGACCTTGAGCGGCAAGGGTCAGAAGATCGCCCGCTGTCCGAAATGCCGCATTGCAGTGTGGAGCAACTACTCCGGCGCCGGCCCCACGGTGCACTTCGTCCGGGTCGGCACGCTCGACGAGCCCGACCGCCTGCCGCCGGACGTCCACATCTTCACCATGAGCAAGCAGCCCTGGGTCGCCCTTCCCGCCGGCGTGCCGGCCGTCGAGGAGTACTACGACCGCAATGAACTCTGGCCGCAGGACAGCCTCGACCGGTTCGCGGCCTTGAGAGCGAAGAGCGCGTCCCAGGCCTAGGTCCAGTAGCCCGGCAGCTTCGCAGCCAGCCATTTCGCAAGAGCGGCATTCACCGCGACGGGCTTCTCCTGCGCCATCCAGTGACCGGACGGCACCACGAGTTCGGTCAGATCGGCGCAACTCTCCCGCATCGGCTCGGCGAGCCTCGAGGTCATCGTTTCGCAGGTCGTGTCATAGGCGCCGTGCAGGAACAGCACCGGCATGGCGAGCCGGCCGCCGTTCGGCGCGCGCTTCGCATAGGCGCCATTGGCCTCGTGGTTCATGTACCAAGAGTCGGGGCCGAAGAAGCCGTTCTTCGTCAACGCGGCGGCATAGGCCTCCATGTCCTGCTCGGTCAGCACATCGGGATCGCGCGGCACGTCGGGACAGGCGCCGCCACCGAACCAGCCACCAGCCTTCCGCACCATCGAGGTCGGCGCCGGCTTGCCGACGCGTAACGGGTCGCCCTTGCGGAACAGCGCCTTCACCACGCTGAGCGGGTGCGCGTCGAAGCCCGCACAGGCCTTGTCGAAGCTCTCTTCGTAGAAGAACTGATAGTCCCACTGCCCCGCCGGGAACTGCGCCTCGGGATAGAGCGCGCGATCGACCAGCGGCACGACGGTGTCGAGCGTGAAGCCGGTCGGGAGATAGGGCACGCAGAGGCTCGCGACACCGACCGTCTTGTCGGGATGATGCGCCGCCATGTTCCACACGACAGGACTGCCCCAGTCGTGGCCGATCCACACCGCCTTGTCGCGGCCGAGCGCCGCCAGCAGCTCGGTCATGTCGGCCACGATCTCTTCCTGCGCGAAATCCTCGTGCCGCGTGTAGGTGCTGGACCGGCCGTAGCCGCGCATGTCCGGCGCGACGCAGCGGAAGCCAAGGGCTGCAAACGCCGGAAGCTGATGCCGCCACGACAGCGACAGTTCGGGCCAACCGTGAACGAAGATCAGCAGCGGCGCGTCTTTCGCTCCGCAGGCGAGAAAGCCCGTCGTGTGGCGGGCGGTCTTGACGGTGTGTTCGGTGACCGGGAATGTCATGGCAAGGAGAAGGTCACATGGAAATCGATACCGGCACAACCGAACTCTTGTGCAGCGTCCGCGACGGCGTCGCGCTGATCACGCTGAACCGCCCCGAGGCGCGCAATGCGATGTCGCCCGACCTCACCGAAGCGCTGCGCAACCAGATCAAGGCGCGTGGCGACGACGATGGCGTGGGCGCGCTGCTGATCACCGGCGCCGGCACCGCCTTCTGCAGCGGCGGCGACGTGAAGGGCATGGGCGGCCGCGGTCCGCGCGGCCAGATGAGCTACGAGGAGCGGCTGGCCGACCTGCGCTGGCGCCAAACACATCTCACCGGCGCGCTGGTCGCCGTGCGCAAGCCGACCATCGCCGCGCTGCCCGGCGCCGCGGCCGGTGCGGGCCTCGCCATCGCGCTCGCCTGCGACATCCGCATCGCCGCGAGGTCGGCCTTCTGCACCACCGGCTATGCCAAGATCGGCCTGTCGGGCGACTACGGTATCTCCTGGCTGCTGACCCGCACCGTGGGCCCGATGCGGGCGCGCGAGTTGATGTTCACCTCGGAG
>CAZPOS010000101.1:2914-17244 GCA_964588065.1 uncultured Reyranella sp. | reverse complement strand
GTGTCGGCTAATCCTGTGCCGCGCAACCCGTGAGTTTCGAGGGTCGAATGCCCCGCCGTGCCCCCCGCCTGCCGCCACTCTTGGCGGAATTCGACGATGACGAACGCGACGCCGTCCTGGCCGCCAACCGCGCCTTCTACAAGGCCTTCAACGAGCGCGATGCGGAGGCCATGGACCGGATCTGGGCGCCGACCGGCTCGGTGATCTGCCTGCATCCCGGCCAGGCCGCCCTGCACGAGCGCGCGGAGATCATGGCGAGCTGGCGCGCCATCATGAAGCATCCCGAGGCGCCGCGCGTACGCTGCACCGAGGAATGGGTGGTCGGCCGGCCGGGCCTGGCCCTCGTCATCTGCCGCGAGGTGCTGCCCAACGGTCAACTCATGGCGAGCAACCTCTATGTACGCCTGGCCGACGGCTGGCACATGGCGAGCCACCATTCCGGCCCCGTGCCGCCGGTTGCGACAGAGCGCGCGACGCCAGCCGCTTCAGCGGTTGCAGTGCGCGACCGCCGCCGGCTCCACTAGCGGGAGATGGGCCCGCCGGAGCGCAGCAGCGGCTTCAGCCGGCTGTAGGGAATGTCGACCGTATATGGGCCGGCCGAATAAGGCCCGACCTCGTACTGGTTGAAATAGATCTGAAGCTTGTCGGCCTGCCAGCAGAAATGCTCGCTGCCGTTTACCGTCTTGGTCAGCTTGGTGGGCTGCAACGCGTCCTCGAAGCCGGGATTCTCGACGAACTGCTTCTTGAGATCGGCACCGACGATCGCGACCACTTCCTGGAGCCATGGCGTGCCTGGCGCGAAGACGTCTGCCGGTGAAACGGCCTTGCCGCTGCGCAGATCGACCAGCGTGCAGCTCATGCTGCCATAGCCATGCGCACCGCCGGTGAATGCCCAGAAAGTCATCGCCACGGTGATCACGTTCGGATCGGGGCGATAAAGGGCAAAGCCCTGCTCGGCCTGCCATTCCTGCTCCCGGTCGAGGCCGGCATCGGCCGTCGGCGTTGTTTCGCGTGCGGCCTTGGCTGCCGCCTCGGCGAAGGCGCGATTGATCGCGGTGAAGTCGGCGCTCGTGCCGGCGAAGCGCGGATAGCGCAGATCGATTGTGTAACTCACCTTGCCGACCTTCCCGCCGCGCTCGATGGACTGGTCCTCGACGAAGGGATACGGGCCCGAGGACAGCGCCTTGAGGTCGGCGATTCGATCGGCATATCGGGTCCTGAGGCAGCGCTGGATGACGTCCGGATCGTCGTTCGGCACACAGGCTCTGTTGCGGCCGACGATCCAGCGGACCTGGCTCTTCTCCAGGCTCTCCTTGGCGGGCCCGCTCAGCTTGGCCAGCAGAGCCACATAGAGGCCCGACAATTCGCGATCTGCTTTCGTCAGGGCAGCGTCCTTGCAGATTGCCCGCTCCGCCCCGTTCGACGCTTTTGCACAGTCGAAGCTCGGGCCGCTCTGGGCGAAGGCAGCAATCGGAACGAAGGCAAACAGCGCTGCGGCCGCGAGTGCCCTCATATCCGCCTCCAATGCTTGAGGCGGCGCACCGCCTCCTCCATCTCCGCGGTCGAGCCGGCAAAGGATATGCGCAGGGTGCCCGCGCCGCGTGCGCGGTCGAAGTCGACACCCGGCGTCGTCGCCACACCGGCTTCGCGGAGCATGCGGCTGCAGAAGTCGCGGCTGTCGTTGGTGAGGTGCGAAACGTCGGCATAGATGTAGAAGGCGCCCTGCGCGGGCGTGAGCCGGTCGAGCCCGGCCGCCGGCAGGCCGGCCATCAACAGGTCGCGGTTGGTGCGGTAGCGCTTCACATGTCCGTCGAGTTCGTCGCGGCACTCGAAGGCGGCAAGCGCCGCGTGCTGGCTTAGCGTCGGCACCGAGATGAAGAAATTCTGCGTCAGCCGCTCGATCGTTCGCACCATGGCGGGGGGCACGACCAGCCAGCCCACCCGCCATCCGGTCATCGAGAAATACTTGGAGAAGCTGTTCACCACGATCGCCGTGTCGGACACCTCTACCGCCGAGTGGGTTTCGCCCTCGTAGACGATGCCGTGGTAGATCTCGTCCGAGATGAGGCGCACGCCGTTGGCATTGCACCAGTCGGCCAGAGCCTTCAGTTCGCCGTGCGTCACCATCGTGCCGGTGGGATTGGAGGGACTGGCCACGATCAGCCCGTCGAGAGGGCCGGCCTTCTCCAGCGCCGCGACCGTCGGCTGGAAGCGATCTTCCGCAGAGGTCGGCAGGTCGACGGCCTGGAGATTGAGCGCCGACAGGATGTTGCGGTAGGCCGGATAGCCCGGCGCCGCGAGCGCCACCCGATCGCCGGCGTCGAAGCTCGCGAGGAAGGCCAGCGGAAACCCGCCGGAGGAGCCTGTCGTGACGATGACCTGGTCCGGCGCGACTGCGGTGCCGTAGGTTTCCCGATAGTGCCGCGCGATGCGCTCGCGCAGCGCCGGCATGCCCAGCGCGGCGACATAGCCGATCCGGTCCGCGTCGAGTGCCGCGTGCGCCGCTTGCAGCGCCCCCTTCGGAGCCGGCGTGCTCGGCTGTCCGACCTCGAGATGGATGACCGTCTCGCCCGCCGCTTCCTTCTCTGCGGCGGCGGCCATCACGTCCATGACGATGAAGGGGTCGACGCCGGCCGAGCGGCGCGAAAGTTTGCCCGACATGGCGATGCTAACGCGCGATCGTCGAGAGGCCGGCGCCTGCGGGGTCGGCGCCCGTTCGGCAGGATTCGGGGCTGCCGCGCAGGCCCGAGGGGCAGGCGATCGCATTCACGAAGCCGCCCTGGGCACGCCGGTTCGCCAGGACGCTCGCCAGATTGCGGTCGTTGTCGATGACTTCTCGCGCCACGAATCCCACGGCCTGGGCTGCGGTCGGCCCGCCGCCGCCCGCTCCCGCAAATGTGAACTCGCCATTGCCGGGGTTCGCGATGATCATCGGACTGACCGATGCTGCCTCCGGACTGGGCGAGCCGAGCATGATGCCGCTACCGGGAACGACGACGCGCGCCCCGAAGAGCTGGCCCATCGACACCGCGCACGCCGCCGCGCCGCCCTTGCTGTCGACGGCGGCGAAGCCTGCGAAGCCGCCGGAATCCACCGGCGTTCCGCCGCCCGGCTGCTGTCCGTTCCAGCCGGCAAGGACCGACGGCCCGGCCGCCGGCGCAGGCGCGACATAGACGCGGCGGCGATAGTGACTGACGGACATCGGCTCCGAGGCGATCGGCACCGCCGCGCGCAACGCATCGACGGGCAGGCTGCCGCCCGCCTGGGAAACCTGCTCGGAGAAGGTGCGCGCCAGGGCACCCTGAAAGAACTCCGCCCCGCCGCGCTGGCGGATGCTGCCCAGCACCGCCGCGAGGTCCGGCTGGGTGAGAAGTGCGCCCTCCGAGACGCTGCCGAAAATCCGCCGGGCTTCGGCGTCCGCCCCCAGCAGAGCTCCGCCCGCCTGAAGATCGCGCGCCAGCGCCCGCGACACCTGGAAGCCGAAGCGCGCCATGCGCTCGGCAGGCGAGACAGTCTGTTCCCAGCGCAACTGTCCATGACGGACATGCATCAGGGTAATGGCGCGCACGCCAGCCGGCACCGAAAAGGGCGTGCCCTTGACGGCGCCCGGCGCCGCGACGGGCGGAAATACAAACGCTTCGGCCTTCTTCGTCTTGTCGTTGTGGACGATGCACGCGCCGGATGCGCCGAGCGACGCCGCCGACGGCAATGTCACGGAGAGTGCAAAATACATGGCGACGGCGGCATCGGTGGCATTGCCACCGGCCTCGAGAATTTCGCGCCCGACCTCTGCGGCGCGGCTCTCCTCGGCGGTGGTCGCGGCAAAGCTGCTGCCCTTGCTGATCGGCGAAAAGGTCCGCTTGTTCTGAGGCAAACCGGCGGGATTCTCGGCATTTTCCGCGCGATCGCGTGCGCGGTCCGTCTCACTAAAGCCACAACCGGAAAGCAAGAGGGCGCCGACAAGGGCCGCGTTGCACAATTGACGCGGCCGCCACCCGTTTCTAGCCTGCCTTAGCCCCGTGCCGACCTTGTTCAAACGCATCACCACCCTCGTATGTCTGACGCTCTTCGCGCTGGCACCGTTTCGTGCCGCGACGGCTCAGCAAGGTCAACGCCTCAATCTGATCCGTGACGCCGAGATCGAGAGCACGATCCGCACCTTCACGATCCCGATCTGGAAGGCCGCCGGCCTCGACCCCAATGGCGTCGAGATCATGCTCGTCCAGGATGGGTCGCTCAACGCCTTCGTCGCCGGTGGCCAGCGCATCTTCATCAACACCGGCCTCATCATGCGGACCGAACGGCCCAATCAGCTGATCGGTGTCATGGCCCATGAAAGCGGACACATCGCGGGCGGTCATCTCGCGCGCATGCAGGAGGAACTCCGCAGCCTGTCCACCCTGCAGATCCTCGAGACCATCCTGGCCGGTGGTGCGATGGCGGGCGGCGTGGCAGGCGGCGCGGGTGCCGGCGGCAGCGGCGGCGGTCATGGCGGCGGCACCAGCCGGCCGATGGCGCCAGGGTCGCTGATGTCGTTCCTCAAGTACACGCAGACCCAGGAGAGCGCGGCCGACCAGGCGGCGATCACCTACCTGCAGCGGACCGGCCAGTCGCCCAAGGGCACGATCGAATTCCTGCGCTACCTGCAGCGCGAGGAAAAGCTCGCGATCAACCGCCGCGATCCGTACCTGACGACGCATCCGCTCACGCCGGAGCGCATCTCCGCCTTCGAACAGGCTGCCGCGAACTCGCCCTACGCCAATACGCCCGACACGCCGCAGTTCCTGATGCTGCACCAGCGCATGGTGGCGAAGCTCTATGGTTTCGTGGCGCCTGACATCGCCCTGCAACGCTATGCCGAAGCCGACCGCTCGCTGCCGGCACGATACGCGCGAGCCATTGCACTCTATCGCAAGGGTGCGCTGGGATCGGCATTGCTGACGATCGACGGGCTGCTGAAGGAATATCCCAACGATCCGTACTTCCACGAGGTGCGGGCGCAGATGCTCTATGAGAACGGGCGCGCCGCCGAGTCGATTCCCTCTTACCGTCGCGCCGTGCAGCTCGCTCCCTCCGCGGCGATCCTGAAGATCGACTTTGCGCGCGCCCTGCTGGACGTGAATACGCCCGACAACGATCGCGAGGCGATGCGCAACCTCGACCTGGCGATGCAGCAGGAGGCCGACAGCTTCGAGCTCTGGCGTCTCATGGCCTCGGGCTACTCCAAGCTCGGCAATCAGGGTATGACCTCCCTCGCCCGAGCCGAGATGGCGGCCCTGCGGGGGCAGCGTGCCGAAGCCCAGTCCCATGCGGAGACGGCGTCACGGCAGCTCACGCCCGGCACGCCGGCGTGGCAACGCGCACAGGACTTGAAGGCCTACATCAACAGCCGGCCCCGCAAATAACCGGCCCTGGAGACAAGCAATGCGTACCCTACTGATGGCTGCAACGGCCGGCCTGATCGTCATCGGCGCCGTGGCGGCGACCCGCACAGGCGTGCCCGCGGTGATGACCCCGGCGAGCCCCGCCGCTCCGCTCCCCGGCGCGACGGCCTCCGTCCCGGCCGATCTGGGCAAGAGCATCAGGGCCTATCTCATGGCCAATCCCGAGGTCCTGGTCGATGCGATGCAGGAACTCGAGCGCAAGCAGGACACGCAGCGTGACGCGATGGCGCTGAAGGCGATCGGCCAGAACGAGGCGGAGTTGTTTCGCGATGCCGACAGCCCGGTGGCCGGCAACCCCGCGGGCGACGTCACCATCGTCGAGTTCAACGATTACCAGTGCCCCTACTGCAAGCGCGCATACCAGGCCGTCAAGTCGGTCACCGGTGCCGACGGCAAGGTCAAGATCATCTACAAGGACCTGCCGATCCTCGGCGAACCGTCGCGCATCGCTGCGCTGGCCGCTCTGGCCTCGATGAAGCAGGGCAAGCACCAGCCGCTCCACAACGCGCTGATGGAGTTCAACGGCAAGCTCGACCGGGCCAAGATCCTCGAAATCGCCGCCTCGGTCGGCATCGACGTCGCCCAGCTCGAAAAGGACATGGAAGATCCCAAGCTGAAGCAGATCATCGACCGCAACATGGCGCTCGCCGGCGCGCTCGGCGTGCGCGGCACGCCGGCCTTCGTCATCGGCAAGCAGTTCGTGCCGGGGGCGGTGGATGCCGAGTCGCTGAAGGCGCTGATCGCCGACGCCCGCAAGAGCTAGCGCGACACCGTCGCGGTCAGGCCGAGTGCGTTCACCAGATCGGCGCCCGGCTTCAGGAGATAATCGAGCTTCTCGAGGCCGAGGGCGGGTTGCGGCATCGCATCGAGCGTGAGCGTGCCGCCCTGCTCCACGAAGCGCGCGACCCCGTCCAGCACCTTCGACATGTCCTGCGTGATCAGCACGCCCGGCGGCTGGAAACGACGGACCTCGGCCGCGAGTGCCGCACGCTCCGTCGCCGCAGGCTGGCCGCTCAGACGTGCCTTGGCCTGCAGGCTGCGCTGCAGGAGGCTCTTGTCGGCGATCACGAGACGGGCCGATGCAAGCGCGGCCTTCGTGCCAAGCACACCGATCGGGTCGGCCTCGTCGATCGCCCGCCAGAACTCGTCGTCGGTGTCGATCACCTGGGCATCCAATGAGACCTCGGCAAGATCCTGGCCGCTCAGCTTACAGGCCTCGATCCTCAGCACGTGGCGCGGCCGGTCCTCCAGCGTGGTGCAATCGAAGCCCAGCCGGACCTCCTTCAGACTCATGGACTGCATGACCATGAGCATGCCCAGCGCCTCCACGCTGCGCAGGGAAGGCGCGAGCACGAAATCCTCGACGCGAAAGCGCGAGCGGCTGAATTCGCCCTCGCGCACCGTTTCGGTCGAAACGCTGCCCAGCGACAGGCCGTAGCGGGCCATGAGATCGCCGCCGAAGCCGGACATGCGGCCTTCGGCCACCGGCACACGGCCGATCGGCGTACCCGGTTCCCAGTCGATCGACGAGGCGATGGCGATCGGCCGGCGAAGGTCGACCCTGCGGGCCGCGATATCCGCGACGGTGAGCCCGGCCATCCGCGCGTCGGCGGGTTTCACCTGAAAGTCCTTGATCTCCAACGTATCGATCAGGCCGTGCCGGTAGCCCGAGAGGGAAAGATTCGAAGCGCCCTGGCTCATCTGCTCGAGCGACACGTAGGTGAAATCCCGTTGCTCCAGGCGCTCCACCGACAAGGCCCCCAGCAGCCGGGCCACCATCACTTGGTTGCGGAATGGACCATCGTAGGCCGCATCGTAGCGCGGCAGGTCGATGCCGGTGCCGGTGAGTTCGCCGATCGTCCAGGTGTTGCCGGCATCCGGCGTGGCCAAACGCAAATTGCGCAGATGCAGACGCGCCACATGGAGTGGGTCGCCCCAGTTCAGCCCGCCGAAAGGCAGGCGTCCCTTGAGCAGTTCGTCCAACGGCCAGGCGAGGCCCGACGCCTCCCAGCTGTCGACCTTCAATTCCCCGTTCGGTCCCCCAACCACGTTGCCGAGACGGACGCTGCGGGCGAGAAGGCCCACCTGCACCGTTTCGACTTTCACGCCCTGCTGCGCGAGTCCGCCCTTGAGGCGCGCGGCAGCGAACTCCTCGGCAAACGGAAGAGCTGCGGCACCGAGGGCGACAACGCCCAGGACGGCGCCGAGAACGACAATGGATTTTCTCACGGTTCAGCGTCCGGCTGCTTCGAGGGTTGGGCCGCGTCGAACGCGGGAAGCTTCATGCAGGCATCGTATATGCCCTGGATCGTCGGGTACCGCTTCATGTCGACCTTGAAGCGCGTCGCGTTGAAGACCTGCGGCACCAGGCACGTGTCGGCCATCGTGGGAGCGTCGCCATGGCTGAAGGCTCCCTTGGCGCTTCCTTGGAGCAGCATCGCCTCGTAAGCGTCGAAGCCGGTCTCGATCCAGTGCCGCGACCACGTGAAAGCGCTCTCCTCCGTCTGATCGAACTTCTGGCGGAGGTAGGCCATGACGCGCAGGTTCTGGATCGGATGAATGTCGGCACTCACGATCAGCGACAGTGCCCGCACCCGGGCACGGCCGACCGGATCGCGCGGGAGCAGCGGCGGCTCGGGACAGGTTTCCTCGAGATATTCCATGATCGCCAGCGACTGGGTCAGCACCGTCCCGTCGTCGAGGACGAGCGACGGAACCAGCTTCTGCGGATTGAGGGCGGTGTAGTCCGTCGAGAACTGCTCGCCCCTGCGCAGATGCCGCGACGCATGCTCGACCGCAATGCCCTTGAAGTTCAGGGCAATGCGCACGCGATAGGCCGCCGAGGATCGAAAATAGCCGATGAGCTTCATGACCGCCTCCGCGGTCACTGTAGCACGGCTCAGCCGGGCGGCGTGTAGCGCACGACCTTCTGGTCGATGGCCCCGAAGATGGACTTGCCGCCCCGATCGAACATCTCGATGCGGATGTGATCGCCGAAGCTCATGAACGGCGTTACCGGCTTGCCGCCGTCGATCGTCTCGCGGACGCGGCGCTCGGCGATGCAGGAGCAACCGACCGCGGCATCACGGTTCGCCACCGTCCCCGAGCCGACGATCGTGCCTGCCTCCAGATGCCGCGTGCGTGCGGCGTGCGCGATCAGCTGGCCGAAATCGAACGTCAGGTCGGTCGCGGCGTTCGGATGCCCGAACTCCTTGCCGTTCAGCGTCGAGATCAGCGGCCGGTCCAGCCGCGCCCCGTTCCAGTCGTCACCCAGCTCGTCGGGCGTCACGGCCACCGGGGCGAAGGCCGTCGCCGGCTTGCCGTGGAAAAATCCGAAGCCCTTGGCCAGTTCGCCCACGATGACGTTGCGCAGCGACACGTCGTTCAGGATGGTGACGAGCTTGATGTGCTTCCTCGCCGCTTCCGGCGATATGCCCATCGGCACGTCGTCCACGATCACCGCGATCTCGCCCTCGAAATCGATGCCCCAGGCCTCGTCGGCCATTTCGATCTCGTCGTTGGGTCCGAGGAAGGAGTCCGATCCTCCCTGGTACATCAGCGGATCGGCCCAGAAGGATGGTGGCATTTCCACGCCCCGCGCCTTGCGCACCAGTTCGACGTGGACGACGTAGGCCGAGCCGTCGGCCCACTGATAGGCGCGCGGCAGGGGCGCTGCCAGCGCGGTCGGGTCGAGTTCGAACGATCCCACCGCCTTGTCGTCCTCGAGCTGCTCGGCCAGCTCGCGGAGTTTCGGCGCGTTCGTCGCCCAGTCGTCGAGTGCCTTCTGCAGGGTCGGCGCCACGGTGGTGGCGCGAACTCCGCGCGTCAGGTCACGGTTGACCAGGATCAGCGTGCCGTCTCGGCCGCCCTCTTTCAGCGATCCCAGCTTCATCGCGACCCGCCCCTATTCCGCAGCCTGCTTCATGTCCGGCGGCCGCCAGGACTTCACGTATCCCTCGAATTCGACGCCGGCCGGCATCGCCGCCACATCGACCGCGTCGCGCGTGTCGATCATCACCGCCACTTCGTCGGTCTCCATCTTTCCGCCCTTGGTGGCGGCATTGAACGCCTTCGGATGCGGCCCGTGCGTAAAGCCGCTCGGATGAACCGTCATCATGCCGGGATGGATGTTGTCGCGGCTGAAGAAGCTGCCCTTGTGATAGAAGATCACTTCCTCGAAATCGTCGTTGTTGTGGAAGAACGGCAGGCGCAGCGCCTCCGGGTCGCTCTCGAACGGCCGCGGAACGAAGGTGCAGACGACGAACCGGCCGGTCGCCCAGGTCGTGTGCGCCGACGGCGGCAGATGCGCGCGATGGCTCATCAGCGGCCGCAGGTCGCGCCAGTTGATGCGCACGACGCTGAGATCGCCATGCCAGCCCACTGCATCGAGCGGATTGAACGGATAGGTCACCGTCGACAGCGTGTTGCGCCGTTTCACCGAGACCTTCCAGGTGCGCTCATCCTGCTGGGCGCGGAAAGCCTCATCGAGGCGCGGGGTGTCGAGCATCGCCGGATCGAAGATCGCGTGCCGGCCGACCAGCCCCTTCTCCGGCAGGGTGAAGTGATCGTTGGTCGCCTCGATCATCAGCGACAGAGTGGCCTTTACCGGCTCCAGCCGCCACATCGTCCCGCGCGGGATGACCAGATAGTCGCCCTCGGCATAGTCGAGATGCCCGTAGTCGCAGAAGAGCGCGCCGCGGCCCTCGTGGATGAAGAGCAGCTGGTCGCCGTCGCTGTTGCGCGCCAGCTCCCGCATCGGCTCGTCGAGGCGCCAGATGCGCATCTGCATGTGGCTGTTGTCCATGACGAGTTCGGCTTCCCACGGATTGCTCCGGGCGGTCGCCAGCTTGTTGAGATCGAGCGCCCGCGGCCGGATCGGACCATCGAACTCGATCCAGTCCGTCGGCTTGTGCTTGTGGTGGAACTGCGCGGAGGGCCCGAAAAAGCCCTCCTTGCTGATCTCGCGTTCGTAGGTCCCTTCCGGCAGCCGGACATGCGCCTGGCGCGAGGCATTGCCCTCGACCTGGCGCAGCGGAATCCAGTTCTTGGCCATGGTTTCCTCCGTCTTTTCGTTTGTTCTTCTAAGCCTTCAACACGCCGCGGCGGATCTGGTCGAGTTCGATCGATTCGAACAGGGCGCGAAAATTGCCCTCGCCGAAGCCTTCGTTGCCGCGACGCTGGATGATCTCGAAGAAGATGGGGCCGATCACCGTCTGGGTGAAGATCTGCAGCAGAAGGCCGCCACCCTTGGTCGGCGCACCGTCGATCAGGATACGGTCGGCGCACATCCGCTGGAGATTCTCGCCATGACCCGGCAGGCGCTCGTCGACCTGCTCGTAATAGGTGTCCGGCACGTCCTGGAACGGCACGCCCTTGAGCTTGAGCGATTCGACCGATTCATAGATGTCGCCGGTGCCGAGCGCGATGTGCTGGATGCCCTCGCCGTGATAGGCGGACAGATATTCCTGGATCTGCGATTTGTCGTCGGAGCTTTCGTTGATCGGGATGCGGATCTTGCCGCACGGGCTCGTCATCGCCTTGGACTTGAGGCCGGTGAGCTTGCCCTCGATGTCGAAGTAGCGGATCTCGCGGAAATTGAAGAGCCGCTCGTAGAAGTCGGCCCACTCGGCCATGCGGCCGCGATGAACGTTGTGGGTCAGGTGGTCGATGTAGGTCAGGCCGACTCCGGTGGGATGGCGATCGACGCCCGGCAGATACTCGAAGTCGACGTCGTAGATCGAGCCGCGATCGCCGTAGCGGTCGACGAGATAGAGCAGCGAATCGCCGATGCCCTTGATCGCCGGAATGTTGAGCTCCATCGGGCCGACCTTGCCCTCGACTCCCCAGGCGCCCAGCGACAGCGCGCGCTTGTAGGCAGCACCGGCGTTCTTCACCCGGAACGCGATGGCGCAGACGCTGGGACCGTGCACCCTCGCGAAGCCTTGGGCGAAGCTCTCCTTCTCGGCGTTTACGATGAAGTTCACGTCGCCCTGACGATAGAGCGAGACGTCCTTGGAGCGATGCCTGGCCACCTTGGTGAAGCCCATGCTCTCGAACAGGGCACCCAGCGCCGCCGGATCCGGGGCGGTATATTCGACGAACTCGAACCCGTCCGTGCCCATCGGGTTCACGGTGTCGATCTCCAGGACGTTGGCTTCGCTGACACTTGCCATGTTTGACCTCCCGGGTGGATTAGTTTCAAATGTAACTATTATGTCGACCGCCGCGCAAGCCCTCGAACTGGAGAATTTCCTCCCCTACCGGCTTTCCGTGCTCGCCCAGCTGGTGAGCGAATCGTTGCACGATCGCTATGCCGAGCCGTTCGGCCTCTCCGTCACGCAGTGGCGGGTCATGGCGGCCCTGGGACGCTTCGCCCCCCTCACCGCCACCGAGGTGGGCCTGCGCATCGTCATGGACAAGGTGGCTGTCAGTCGGGCCGTCGCCGGCCTGATGAAGCGCGGCCTGGTGGAGCGGGCGACCGACCGGGAGGACCGCCGGCGGGAACCGCTCAGGCTGACGGCCAAAGGGCGCACGATGCATGACCGGATCGTGCCCCTGGCCCTGAAATACGAGGCCGACCTTTACGAGGCCCTCTCCCCGGAGGAGCGCCGGACCCTCAACGGCTTGTGTGACCGCCTGTTCTCCCACGCCAAACTGTTGAGAAACCGACCCTGAGCCCGCCTTGTGGCGTCTAGGCGCCATGGTATAACGCCCGCCACTCGTGATTCTGGGAGGCAGGATTGGCCGCTAAGGCCGCCCGGCGCCCACCGGCGAAGCCGGTGCTGGTGCTCAACGGGCCCAATCTCAACATGCTGGGCAAGCGTCAGCCGGAAATCTACGGCCACGAGACGCTGGCGGACGTCGAGGCGGCGTGCCGGAGCGAGGCCGCGCGCCTCGGACTGGACGTCGAATTCGCCCAGAGCAACCACGAGGGCGTGCTGGTCGACCGCATCCAGGCTGCCCGCGAGGGCAATTCCGGGATCGTCATCAATGCCGGCGCCTACACCCACACGTCGGTGGCCCTGCTCGACGCGCTGAATGCCGCCGAGCTGCCGACCGTCGAAGTCCACCTGTCCAACATCTACAAGCGTGAGCGCTTCCGCCATCATTCCTATATCAGCCCGGCCGCGGTCGGGGTGATCGCGGGTCTCGGCACTCAAGGCTATCTCCTTGCCCTCCAGGCGCTGGCGCGCCTGCTGGCACGCTGACCAACACCGGGAGCAATCTCCATGGCAAAGTTCGAGCTGGATACCGAGTTCGTCCGCAAACTGGCGGCGATCCTCGAGGAAACCAAACTCGGCGAAATCGAGTTGGCCGACGGCGAACGGCGCATCCGCGTCGCCCGTCCGACCGCACCTGTCACCTCGGCAACCCCGGTGGTGATGGCACCCGCGCCGGCAGCGGCCACCGCGCCGGCCGCCGCAGCGCCGGCCGCGGCCCCTGCCGGAGACCTCTCGAAGCATCCGGGCGTCGTTAAGTCCCCGATGGTCGGCACCGCCTACCTGGCGCCCGAGCCCGGCAAGCCCAATTTCGTCTCCGTCGGAGACAAGATCACCGCGGGGCAGACCCTGCTGATCATCGAGGCCATGAAGACCTTCAATCCGATCAAGGCGCCCAAGGGCGGGACGGTCACGCAGATCCTGATCGAGAACGCCCTGCCGGTGGAGTTCGGCGAACCGCTGATGATCGTCGAGTGACGGCGGCCTCGCCGATGTTCGACAAGGTCCTGATCGCCAATCGCGGCGAGATCGCGCTCCGCATCCATCGCGCCTGCCGCGAGATGGGGATCCAGACCGTCGCGGTCCATTCGACCGCCGACAGCGATGCGATGCATGTCCGGTTGGCCGACGAATCCGTGTGCATCGGCCCGCCGCCGGCGCGCGACAGCTACCTCAATATTCCCGCCATCCTGTCGGCCGCGACGATCGCCGGCGCCGATGCCATCCACCCCGGCTACGGTTTCCTGTCGGAGAACGCCCGCTTCGCGGAAGCCGTCGAGGCGCACGGCTTCACGTTCATCGGCCCGACGCCGCAGCACATTTCCATGATGGGCGACAAGATCGTCGCCAAGCAGACGGCCAAGGAACTCGGCCTGCCACTGGTCCCGGGCTCGCCCGGGCCCGTCGACTCGATCGACGAGGTCGTCGAACTGGGCTCGAAGATCGGCTGGCCGGTCCTCATCAAGGCGGTGGCGGGCGGCGGCGGGCGCGGCATGAAGGTGGTCGTGAATGGCGAAGCCGCCGCCGAGGCCTTCTCGCTGGCGCGTGCCGAGGCCAAGGCGGCGTTCAGCAACGACGCGGTCTATCTGGAGAAGTACCTGGCGCGCCCGCGCCACATCGAAATCCAGGTCCTGGGAGACGGGCTGGGCGCCGGCATCCATCTCGGCGAGCGCGACTGCTCGTTGCAGCGGCGCCATCAGAAAGTGCTCGAGGAAGCCCCCTCGCCCGCGCTGAACGCCGAGCAGCGCAACAGGATCGGCGAACTGGCCGCTGCCGCCGTGCGCAAGCTCAAGTATCGCGGCGCCGGCACGATGGAGTTCCTGTTCCAGGACGGCGAATTCTACTTCATCGAGATGAACACGCGCCTGCAGGTCGAGCATCCGATCACCGAGGCGGTGACCGGCATCGACCTGGTGCGCGAGCAGATCCGTATCGCCGCCGGTTCTCCCCTGACGCTCACCCAGAAAGACATCGTGATCCAGGGACACGCGATCGAGTGCCGGATCAATGCCGAAAACCCGGAAACCTTCGTGCCCTGCCCCGGCGTCGTGACCGACTACCACGCGCCCGGTGGGCTGGGCGTGCGGGTCGATTCCGGGCTCTATGCCGGCTATTCGATCCCGCCCTTCTACGATTCGATGGTCGCCAAGCTGATCGTCAACGGCAG
>CAZPOS010000101.1:0-2904 GCA_964588065.1 uncultured Reyranella sp. | reverse complement strand
GAGCTCGACTGCGCGCTGGAGATAAGCTCGATGGGCGTGCGCGTCGATTCGGCGCTGTATGACGGTTACCGCGTGCCGTCGCACTATGACAGCCTGATCGCCAAGCTGGTCGTCCACGGCACCACCCGCAACGAGTGCCTGATGCGCCTGCGACGCTCGCTCGAGGAGTTCGTGATCGGCGGCATCGACACGACCGTCCCGCTGCACCGCCGCATCATCGGCGAGCCGGAATTCATCGACGGAGACTACGACATCCACTGGCTGGAGAAGCTGGTCGGCCTCAAGAAATAGGGCCCGCATGCTGGAGATCACCCCCGACCTCCTGCTCCAGGCCTATCGCATCGGCGTCTTTCCCATGGGGGAAAGCCGCGACGATCCCAAGCTCTACTGGCTCGATCCGCGCATGCGCGCGGTACTCCCGCTCGACGCCTTCCACCTGTCGCATCGCCTCGCGCGCACGGTCCGCAGCGGTCGCTTCGAGGTCACCGCCGACACCGCCTTTGCCGAGACGGTGCGCGCCTGTGCCGAACCGCGGCCCGGTCATCCCGAGAGCTGGATCAATGAGCCGATCGTTGCGCTCTATACGGAGCTCCATGCGCGCGGCCATGCCCACAGCATTGAATGCCGCATCGACGGGAGGCTGGTCGGAGGTCTGTATGGCGTCACCGTCGGCGCCGCCTTCTTTGGCGAGAGCATGTTCAGCCGCGAGCGCGATGCGTCCAAGGTCGCCCTCGTCCATCTCGTCGCCCGGCTGATCAGAGGGGGATTCATCCTGCTCGACTGCCAGTTCATGACCGAGCATCTGCGCAGCTTCGGCGCGATCGAAATTCCCCGCGAGGCCTTCAAGGAGCGGCTGGCCGGGGCGATCGACCGGCCTGCCGGCTTTCAGCGCGAGCTGGGCGGCGAGGATCCCTGTGCCATCGTGCAGGAGAGCACCCGCAGGTCGTAGACGCCGTGGTCGAGCGCCGACAGCGAGGGCGTCGAGGCGAACATCCAGCCGGCGAACAGCTTCTCTTCCGCCTGCCCCGGCTTGTGATCGATGATGGTGAGATAGGCCACCGACTCCGGCGGTGCCTCCGGGACGTTCACGAGGCAGTCGCCGACCGTGATCTCGAGCGTGCCGAAACGGGTCGACTTCCCGACCGGCGCATAGAAGCGCTGCGTGCGCGCCGTCACCTTGTCGAGCCCCTGCAGTTCGGCCGACCGGACGCCGGGCCCATCGGGCACCGGACGCAGGTTGGCGTTTCCCGGACGTTGCGGCGGCTGTTGTTGTTGCGGGGGTGTCTGCGCCGAGGCCGCACCGATACCGGCCGCCAGAACGGCGAGCGCCATCAAGCCACGCATGCTCACCCCTTGGCGTGGGGCGGTGTCAACCCGTCGATCAAGTCGTGAAGCGCCTGCTTTATCTGCGTGGCGTCGCATCCCATCAGAACTCCATCCTCCAGCGCGTCGGCGCAGAGGGATTCGATCTCCTGGATGTTCTGGTTCAGGACTTTGATCTTTTCGAGGCACGACACCGGCTTGCCGTCGGGCTGCCGCCAGACCGGCGGCTCCTTCGGGGTTTGAGCGCCCATCATTTGCTTCCCGTGCTTCCGAACATGAACTTCGCGATCAGTTCCGTCAGGGGGATCGCATCCTGCGTATGCTCGATCTCGCCGCCGTTCTTCAGCATCTGCTTGTCGCCGCCCGGCTCCAGCACGACGACCATGCCGCCCAGCAGCGATTCGCCGACGATCTTGGCATGCGTGTCGGTCGGCAGGTCGACGTTCGACGCCACGCCGAGACGCACCACCGCCTGATAGGTCTTGGGATCGAGGCTGAAGCCGGTCACGCTGCCGACCTTCACGCCGCTCAAGGTCACGTCGGCCCCGCGCTTCAAACCGTCGATGCGCCCGAAGCGCGCCACCAGTTCGTAGCCATCGGGTCCGGCCCGGTCGGATTTCGAGAAGGCATAGACCACGAAGACGCCGGCCACCACCAGCACCAACGCGCCCACGATCGTTTCGACGACGTTACGGCCCACGCTCATCCCCCCGCGACCGCGGCCTCAGCCCGGACGCCACGCCTCATAAGGCGGCTTCGGCTTCTCGCCAGCCGAGAGCGAATGGCCCGGCGGGCGATAGGCGTGATCGGTGCCCGTGAGGTTCGGCACGTGTTCCTTCTGCCACGGCCGGCGCGGCAGACCGCCGGCGGGCGGCGGGTCGGCGAGCGTGTGATGAAGCCAACCGTGCCATTCCGGAGGAACGCGCGAGGCTTCAGCGACGCCGTTGTACATGACCCAGCGCTTGCGCCGCATTCCGGGAACGATGCGCTTGTCCTGGAAATAGCGGTTGCCTTCGGCATCCGTGCCGACCAGTTCGCCGCGCATCTTGGTGAAGAGCCAGGTACCGATGATCATGAACCAACCACTTCGTAGGGTGATGCGCGCTTGTACGCGGGCGCTTCATCGCGTGCAACGCAACGTAAAGGATCTGACGTTCACATGTTGAACGGGCGATTAATGCCGCGATCGGTTCGAGTGTTGCCTTCTTGCATCATCTAGTACCATCAACAGGTGGGTCTACAAAATATAGTTGCGTCCACAAGATTTTGTAATTTACCATCTCTTCGTGCCCATATGTGCGTGTTCGATCGGGATCGAACACCCCCGCGACAGGGAAGCAGATTGACGGGATTGGGCACGGGGGATCGTCGATGCGCTTCGAGCGTCGGTATACGCAGGCAGGAAAGTCGCCGTTCACGGGATTGGCGTTTCGCGCGACCGATTCAGAGATCCGCAACCCCGACGGTTCCATCGTTTTCCAGCTGAAGAACATCGACGTGCCGGCCGAGTGGTCGCAGGTCGCCTCGGATGTTCTCGCGCAGAAGTATTTCAGGCGCGCAGGCGTGCCGGCGCGGATGGTT
>CAZPOS010000100.1:0-17261 GCA_964588065.1 uncultured Reyranella sp. | reverse complement strand
ATTGTGTGCCTCCGCCTCATCCATGACCCGCCGCGCCTTCTCGAACTGGGAGAGACCGGCCGCCTCGTCCCATTTCCAGGTCACGGTCTGCGGCGAGGACATGCCCCAGCGCGCCGACGCGAAGGTCGGCGCCGCATAGAAACGCATGCCACTTAGCGCCATCGTCTCCAGCCAGCCGTCGAACGGCACGGTGACGTCGCAGGCGGTCGTCGTGCCGGCGCGCAGCATTTCGGAATAGGCCATCGTCGCCGCGCCCTGGCGGCCGTCGTCGCCCAGGCGAAACGCCTGCAGCCGCTCCATCAGGCCGGTCATCTGCTGCTCGGGCACGCCATGATCCTCGCGCACGCCGCGATAGCCGGGCTCCGTGGAAGGATGGGAATGGATGTTGATCAGGCCCGGCAGCGCCAGCAGCCCCTTGCCGTCGAACACGACCTCGGCAGGCCCGGTCGGGCGCGCGCCAGCGGGCGTAATCTCGACGATGCGCCCATCCTTCAGGTGAAGATCGACCTCGCGACGATAGGCGTGGCGCTTCTCGGCACCGTCCCGGACCACGGCCCAGGAGACGTTCCGGATCGAATCGGGCCGCATCGACATGAATTCTGCTCCTGTAAAGGCATGCCTGTTGCATAGGCACCGCAACGGGACGATAGAATCGGGCCAACGAGAGAACAAGGAGGCAGGCGATGCGGAAGATGAAATGGGCGGCTCTGGCCGCCGCGACGACGGCGCTGTTCTCGGCCACGGCCGAGGCGCAGACGCTGAAGGTCGTGATGCACTCGGACGTGAAGATCGTCGACCCGATCTGGACCACCGCCTACATCGTCCGAAACTACGGCTACATGGTCTACGACACGCTGCTGGCGGTCGACGACAAGCTCGAGGTCAAGCCGCAGATGCTGGAGAGCTGGAAGGTCAGCGACGACACGCTCACCTACACCTTCACCTTGCGCGACGGGCTGAAGTTCCACGACGGCGCGCCGGTCACCGCCGAGGACTGCATCGCCTCGATCAAGCGCTGGGCGTCGCGCGACGCGATGGGCCAGAAGCTGATGAGCTTCACCAAGGACCTGGCCAAGGTCGACGACAAGACCTTCACCCTCACCCTCAAGGAGCCCTACGGCCTCGTGATCGATTCGCTCGGCAAGCCGAGCTCCAACGTGCCGTTCATCATGCCCAAGCGCATCGCCGAGACGCCGGGCAATACCCAGATCAAGGAGTTCATCGGCTCCGGCCCGTTCGTGTTCCGCGCCGACCTGTGGCGGCCGGGCGAAAAGACGGTCTACGACAAGTTCAAGGACTACAAGCCGCGCGCCGAGCCGCCGTCGGCGCTATCGGGCGGCAAGAACGTCTATGTCGACCGGGTCGAGTGGATCAACATCACCGATCCGCAGACCGCAGCCAATGCGCTGATGACCGGCGAGATCGACATTCTCGAGCAGCCCCTGATCGAAATGCTGCCGCTGATCGAGAAGGACAAGGACATCGAGGTCAAGGACCTCAATCCGCTGGGCAGCCAGTACAGCCTGCGCTTCAACGTGCTGCACAAGCCGTTCGACAATGCCAAGATCCGCCAGGCCGCGCTCTATGCGCTGAACCAGAAGGACTTCCTGCTGGCCGCCATCAACGACCCGCGATACTTCAAGGAGTGCAAGGCGCTCTTCATCTGCGGGACGCCCTATGCGACGGACGCGGGCTTCGAGGACAAGCTCAACTCCAACTTCGCCAAGTCGAAGGAGATCCTGAAGCAGGAAGGCTATGACGGCACGCCCGTCGTGCTGCTGTTCGCTACCGACACCCAGACCGGTCGCCTGACGCCGATCGTGAAGTCGCTGCTGGAGCGCGGCGGCTTCACCGTCGACATGCAGGCGATGGACTGGCAGACCGTGCTGTCGCGCCGCGCCCGCAAGGAGCCGCTGAATGCCGGCGGCTGGAGTGCGTTCATGACCTCCTGGGTGTCGGCCGACCTGCTCAATCCCATCGTCTCGGCCTTCGTCGGCGCCGCCTGCGACAAGGCCGCGATCGGCTGGCCGTGCGACGCGAAGATCGAGGAGTTGCGCGACGCCTTCGCCAAGACGACCGATCCGGCCAAGCGCAAGGAACTGGCGACCGCCGTTCAGGTTCGCGAGTCCGAGTATCCGACCTTCGCGCAACTCGGCCAGTTCAACGTCCCGATGGCGATCCGCAAGAACATCACGGGCAGTCTCACCTCGCCGGCCCCGGTCTTCTGGAACATCAAGAAGAGCCAGTAGGCCCATAGCCTCACCCTGAGGAGCGCTCCGCAGGAGCGCGTCTCGAAGGGTGGGCACGAGCACCGCGTTTGCTGCCCATCCTTCGAGACGCACGCCTACGGCGTGCTCCTCAGGATGAGGCGTGAATAGCTCGAAGCGCTAAGAGTCTACCCCAGTTCCAGGCTGGTCACGCCGAACAGGCCGGCATAGTCGACGTCGGGATCGGCGCCCGTGTACATGCGGGCGGTCTCGAAGGAGGGTTTGAGGCCGATCCGTTCCGCGAGCTTCACCGCCGGCTTGTTGCGATCGGGGACGTCGATCGCGACGGCCGTCGCACCGAGCGTCGTTGCGAGCGCGCCCACCAGCGCCGACGCGATCTCAGGCGTCGCGCCGTAGAGCGGCCCGACGCGCGAGGCGGCCGCGCAAGCCCGCATCACCGCGAAGCCCGCGATCTCGCCGTCGCGCAGGGCGACCATCGCGGCGCGCTCGGGCAGCGAGATCCAGGAGGCGAGAAACGAGTCCCGCGCCTCGGGAAAGAAGCGACGGTCGTAGGCGGCGAGCCGGTCGAAGCCGACGCTGCGCGCATCGACCAGGGTGACGCCGGCCGGCGGCTTGCCCGCCGGCGGCGGGCCTTCGTGGCGGATGTTGTTCCAGGCGAGGCGAAAGCCCGACTTTCGGTAGTTGCCCTGCTGCGCCACGACACCGTCGAGCCCCACATTGCGACCGGCAAGCCGCGCCATGCCGGCATTCCAGACCTGGATGCCATAACCCTTCCCGCGCACCGGCGGCCGGGCGATGTAGAAGCCCAGGAAGCCGAAGCCCGTTCCGTACTTCACCACCGAGATGCAGGCCTGCGGCTCGCCGTTGAGCCGGCCGATCAGAAAAGCGCCGGGGTCTGCGGCGAAGAAGGCATGGGCGTCCGTCCGGCCGGGGTTCCAGCCTTCGTCGTTGGCCCAGGCGGCCATGCGTTGCACATCGTCGGCGCTGCCGACCGCGATCTCGAAGCTCATGGGCGCGGAGCTTACTCCGCGGCCTTGGCCGTCGCCGCGAAAAAACGATTCTCCGGCCGCGGCAGGCCGAGGTTTTCACGCAGCGTCGTGCCCTCGTACTCGGTGCGGAACAGGCCGCGGCGCTGCAGTTCGGGCACGACCTTGTCGACGAAATCGTCCAGCCCGCCCGGCAGGTAGGGGAACATGACGTTGAAGCCGTCGCAGGCTTCGGTCAGCAGCCACTCCTCCATCTGGTCGGCGATCATCGCCGGCGTGCCCAGCATGCCGAGCCCGCCATAGCCGCCCAGGCGGCCGGCGATCTGGCGCACCGTCAGGTTCTCGCGCTTGCCGAGCTGGATCACCCGCTCGCGTCCGCTCTTGCTGGCCTCGGTCTCGGGAATGTCGTCGGGAAGCGGCTTGTCGGGATCGAACTTGCGCGCGTCGACGCCCAGCGCCATCGAGACCGCGGCAATCGAGCTGTCGTAGTTCACGAGGCCGTCGAGCCGCGCCCTCTTCTCCTTCGCCTCGTCCAGTGTATCGCCCACCACCACGAAGGCGCCGGGCAGGATCTTGATGTGATCGGGATTGCGCCCGATCTTTTTGGCGCGGCCCTTCACGTCGGCATAGAAGGCGCGGGCGTCGGCGATCGGGCCGCCGGCGGCGAACACCATCTCCGCCGTCTCGGCTGCGAGCTGGCGCCCGGCATCCGAGGCGCCAGCCTGCACGACCACCGGCCAGCCCTGCACCGGCCGGGCGATGTTCAGCGGCCCGCGCACCTTCAGGTACTTGCCCTTGTGGTCGAGCACGTGCAGTCGCGCCGGATCGAAGTAGAGGCCGTTCTCGACGTCCCGGACGAAGGCATCGTCGGCCCAGGAATCCCACAGGCCCGTGACCACGTCGAAGAATTCGCGGGCGCGGGCGTAGCGTTCGGCATGGGGCATCTGGTCGTCCATCCCGAAGTTCAGCGCGGCATCGGGATTTGCGGTCGTCACCAGGTTCCAGCCGGCGCGGCCCTCGCTGATATGGTCGAGCGAGGCGAACCGCCGCGCGATCGTGTAGGCAGGCTCGAACGTGGTCGAGGCGGTGGCGATCAGGCCGAGATGCTTCGTCGCCATGGCGAGCGCCGGCAGCAGCGTCAGCGGATCGAACGAGGTCACCGTGGCGCTGCGCTTCAGCGCCTCCATCGGCATGTTCAGCACCGCGAGATGATCGGCCATGAAGAAGGCATCGAACTTGCCGCGCTCCAAGGTCTGCGCGTACGTCACCAGGGCCTTGAGATTGAAGTTGGCGTCCGGCGTGCCGCCGGGATAGCGCCACGCCGCGGTGTGGATGCTGACGGGGCGCATGAAGGCGCCGAGGCGAAGCTTCTTCTGGGTCATGGGCGCTATGTTGCGCCCGCCGAGCGGACCGGCAAGGCCCGCTCGGACGACAAGAACTAATTCGACGAAAAGTTTCTGCCGGTCACAGTATCGGCGGGTGCTTTTTGTCCGTGCCGGCCACCCTTTCCCAGGCGCGTGCGACCTGGAAGACCGTGGCCTCGTCGAAGTAGCGGCCGACGAACTGGACCGAGACCGGCAGGCCGCCGACCGAGAGGCCGGCCATCATCGCCAGCGCCGGATGGCCGGTGACGTTGAACGGCGTGCGGGCCTGGCGCGGATAGGTCCGCTCGACCTCGGCTGTATCCTCGATGCGGCAGGCCGGGTCCATGGAGCTGGCGCAGAGCAGCACGTCGACCTCGCGGAAAGCGGCCTCGACCTCGGCGATCATCTGCAGGCGACGGCGGCTGGCCAGCATGTAGTCGCCGGCGCTCATGAAGGCGCCGGCCATCAGGCGCTGGCGCCCCAGCCTGCCGTAGTCGCCGGGACGTTCCTTCAGCCAGGGTTCATGGATCGACCAGGCCTCGCTCTGCAGGATCACGCGATTCACCGCGCCGAACTCGACGAGCGACGGAAGCCTGATGTCGCGCACCTCGGCCCCCTCGGCCTGCAGGCTGCGCGCGACGTGCTCCAGGCCCGCCGTGACCTCGGGATGGGCGGGCGTGTCGATCTCGTGGAAGTGGCGCACGAAGCCCACGCGCAGACCGCGCAGGCTGCGGTCGAGCGCCGCCGCATAGTGACCCTGGGCCGCCGCCGCGCTGCCGGGATCGAGCGGATCGTGCCCGGCGATCGCCTGCAGCATCAACGCATTGTCCGCCACCGTGCGCGTCATCGGCCCGACATGGTCGAGCGTGAAGGAGAGCGGGAAGACGCCGCGCCGCGAGACCAGCCCGTAGGTCGGCTTCAGGCCGACGATACCGCAGCAACTCGCGGGATTGCGCACGCTGCCGCCGGTGTCGGTGCCCAGCGCCATCGGGAACAGGCCCGCCGCCACGCCCGAGCCCGAGCCGGACGAGGAGCCGCCGGGGTGATGATCCGTGTTCCAGGGATTGCGCGCCGGCGGCCAGGGAAGGTCGAAGCTCGGCCCGCCGATCGCGAACTCATGGGTCGAGAGTTTGCCCAGCACGATGGCGCCGGCACCGCGCAGCTTCTCGACGCAGACCGCGTCGGCGGTCGCCATATGGTCCTGCCGGACCTTCGAATGGCACGTCGTCGGCAGGCCGGCGACGTCGATGATGTCCTTGATGCCGACCGGCACGCCATGCAGCGGTCCGCGCAGCCGGCCCGACTGCGCCTCGGTCTCGGCGGCGAGCGCGGCGGCCATCGCGGCCTCGCCATCGACGCGGATGAAGGCATTGAGTTTGGGGTCGAGCCGCTCGACCCGGTCGAGCAGTGCCCTGGTGAGATCGACGGGCGAGAGTTCCTTCGCGGCGATGGCGCGCGCGGCCGTCTCCACCGTCATCCAGTGCAGGTCGCTCATAGCGTCGTCCCCGCCTTCATCGGCGGCCACGGCTCGGCCACCGGATCGGCCGGACGCCTGATCTTCTGCGCGACATCTGCAGCTTGTCTTGCAGCCGCGGTCACATCTTCGGGGAACGCCGTCAGTGCGCGGGTGAGGCCGCTGCGACGCGCGAGCACTTCAATCGTTTCCTTATCCAAGCGATCATGCCTCCTTCGACCTATCGGAGGTCAGCACGAGTCGTGCCGACCGTCCATCCGTGGCAGATGAATTGCTCTTGGTGACCGGGGGACGGCTTGGCTGCAGACCATACGACGGCAATCTTCATTGCCCAGCTGATTCTGCTGCTTTTCTTCGGCCGTCTGATCGGCGAAGCGATGACGCGGATCGGGCAGCCGGCAATTTTCGGTCAGTTGCTGGCCGGCGTCCTGCTCGGGCCTTCCGTGTTCGGCCTGCTCCTGCCCGAAATCCGGGCAATCGTTTTTCCCAACACGCCCGCGCTCAAGAGCATGATCGATGCGGTGTCGCAGATCGGCATCCTGCTCCTCCTCCTGCTCACCGGCATGGAAACCAATCTCGCGCTGGTCACACGCAAGCGGAGAGCGGTCGTCTCCACCTCGCTGACGGGCATCGCCATTCCCTTCGCCTGCGGCGTGGCGCTGGCCTACCTGCTGCCGGCGGAGCTCATTCCATCGCCCACCGGACGGCTGGTCACCGCACTCTTCCTCGGCACGGCCCTGTCGATTTCGTCGGTGAAGATCGTCGCCATGGTGCTGATGGAAGTGGGCGCCATCCGGCGGGATCTCGGCCAGCTCATCCTGGCGACGGCGATCCTGGACGACACGCTGGCCTGGATCATCATTGCCGTGATCTCCGGCATCGCCGCCCATGGCTCCGTCAGCCTGGCCGACGTCGGGTCCAGCCTCGCCCTGACCGCCATCTTCCTGGCGGCGAGCCTGACCGTCGGCCGCCGCCTGGTCGCGCGCATCATCCTGTGGTGCAACGACAACATGACCATCGAGATGCCGGTCATCAGCGCCATCCTGGTGATCCTGCTCTCGATGGCGCTGATGACCGAGCTGATCGGCGTTCACACCGCGCTGGGAGCGTTCATCGCCGGTATGCTGATCGGTCAGTCGCCGATCCTGACAGAGCATATCGAGGGCGAACTGCGTGGCTTCATCATCGCCTTCTTCAGCCCGGTCTTCTTCGCCGTCGCCGGCCTCGGCATGGACCTGCGGACGCTCTTCGATCCGACACTGGCTCTCTTCACGCTCGCGATCATCGTGGTCGCCAGCCTCGGCAAGTTCCTGGGAGCCCTGGTCGGCGGCAAGCTGGGCGGACTGACCGGCCTTGAATCGCTTGCCCTCGCCACCGGCCTCAACGCCCGCGGATCGACCGAAGTGATCATCGCCAGCATCGGCCTGTCGATGGGCGCGCTCAGCAACCAGCTCTACACGATGATCGTCGCGATGGCGGTCGTGACGACCATGATCATGCCGCCCACCCTGCGATACATGATGGCGCGGGTGCCCCTGCGCGAGGAGGAGTCGAAGCGGCTCGACAAGGAGGAGGCCGAGCAGAACCAATCGGTGCCCAGGATGGAGCGTGCCCTGGTCCTTGCCGATGATGGCGCGAACGGTCACTGGACCACGTCGCTCGCAGGTCTCTTCACGGGCAGCCTCCGGCTGCTGACGACGGTCCTGCACCATCCGCCTCCCGACGGAGCCACGGACAGGTCTTCGGCAAAGGATCGACTTACGGGAGCGATGCGCACGACGCTCGAGCGCGGCGCGCCTGCGGCCGCTCAGCCTGCCGCACCGGGGGCGAAGCTGCCCGTGGAACAGCTGGTGCAATCACGGACCGCGACGGCAGCGGATGGCCTGGAGAAGGAGGCCGCCAAGGGCTACAGCATCGCGTTCGTGGGCATCGATCAGCCGCTGTCGTCCGAGGCGGCGCGCTTCGAGGACAGGCTGCAGAGACTGGTCGGTGCCTTCGACGGGCCGCTCGCGATCATGGTGAACGGTGAGAGGGCGGACACGGCGACCGGCCCCCTCGACATCCTCGTGCCCACCGGCGGCAGTCCCGATGCCCGCCTCGCCACCGAGATCGCGCTGGCCCTGGCGGCCGCCAGCCACGGCAAGCTGACGGCGCTTCATGTCTTCGACCCAAGCGACGACACGCTCCTGCTGCGCGGCCGCGCGCGACGGGCAGGCATATCCGTCCTGGTCGGGATTCACCGCATGGGCAAACGGGCCGGCGTGCCGGTTCGCGGACTCACCGCGACCAACCATCATCCTGAAACGGAAATCCGCCGGGCTGCCGGCAGAGGGCGCTACGACCTGATCGTGATCGGCACGACGCTCCGGCACGGCGATGGCAAGTTCCTGAGTTCCGGCGCGCTTTCCCTCCTCCAGGAACTGCAGAGTCCGGTGCTTCTGGTGACGCGCTGATCGAAGCTCAGCGCGTGGGCACGCCCGCCGGCGTGGCCAGACCCGGCGGGTGCTTGTGCCAGGCGCGCCCCTCGACGATCTGCCGCACACCGTATTCGTAGAGCGCGTTCATGTAGGCCTGGTCGAACTCGCCCTTCTTGGGCGCGTCGAAGTCCCGCCCGATATAGGCGAGGTTGTAGTCGACCTTGTCGCGCTGGGAGACGAAGTAGGTCCGCAGCACGTCGTTGACGCCGCTGGCCGCCAGCATCGCCACGATCGCGCGGCCGGCGATCGTGATGGTGCGCCGCTCCGCCATCGCATAGTCGGGATCGAGACGGGCATTGCGGATGATGTAGGCGCGGCGCTCGCGCTTGATGTTGCTGACGGACATGTCGATCGACGGCGGATAGAGGAAGAGCTGGGCGATGGCGCCGCCATCGACGTGCAGTTCCTGGTACTTCTTGCCGTCGAGTTCGACGTCGATCAGGACCGGCTGGAAGAGTCCCGGAATGGCGGCCGAGGCCCGCAGGATCTTGCGGAAGAGATCGAGCGCGCCCGGGTGGCCGCTGGCCGCGATGGCCCCGATGTTCCAGATCACCGGCCGCTGGGCGTCGAGATCGGTCGTGCCGATCATCAGCAGCCGCCCCTTGTTGTACTCGGCGGCGATCACCTCGAGCATCTTCTGGTCGGCATACTTCGCGATCACGTCGGCCAACGGCGTCGTATCCGCCATGGCGTCGTCGAACAGCGCCGCGCTGATCCCGCGCTGGCGGAACACCTTGTCCGGCGTCATGGTCGTATAGACCTCGCGCAATTGCGCATCGTAGTCGGAGCCGAGGAAGGCGAAGGGTGCGATCAGCGCGCCGGTGCTGACCCCGGTGACCATCTTGAACGTCGGCCGCGTCCCGATGGCGGTCCATCCGTTGATGATCCCGGCCCCGAACGCGCCATTGTCTCCGCCGCCGGAAACGGCAAGAAAATAGGCGGGTGGAATCTGCGTCGGCAAGGCGCCCGCGGCACGCAGTGCGGCGGCTTCCCGCGCGCCGGACTTCACACCCTCTTCCACCATCAGCCTGGCATCGCCATCGGCGTAGAAGCGGGCGTTGGGAATGCCGAGCGGCTGCGCCCGGTCCGTATCGCCCCGGGGCACCGCGTCGCCGCGGTCGGGAATCGAGCAGCCCGTTGCGATGAGGCAGATCGCGGCAACGGCCAGAAGGCCGCGCCTGCCCATTGTGATCGTCGACATCCCCTCTCCCCCCGACTCCCGTGGTCAGTCCAGTTGCAGCACCATGGCTTTCAGATAGGCCGTTTCCGGCAGGTTCGGATGAACCGGATGATCGAGCGCCGCGCCGCTGCTCAGCAGGATGCGCCCGGTGCGCTGGGCGTCGCGCAGACCGCGGCGGACCTGCTCGGCGAACAGCGGCGGATCGACGAGATGCGAACACGACGCCACGAAGAAGAAGCCGCCCCTGGTGACCAGCGGCGCCGCCAGACGCACCAGCTTGCGATAACCCTGCGCGCCGGTCTTGAGATCCTTGCGGCTCTTCACGAAGGCCGGCGGATCGCAGATCACGACCTCGTGGCTGCGCGGCTTCTGCTTCTCGAGCGCCTCGAACACCTCGCTCTTCTCGAAGGAGACGATCTTGTCGACGGCGTTCAGCGCCGCCGCCTGCCGGGCGGCATTGAGGGCGGGCTGCGAACGGTCGAGGCAGAGCACGGACGCCGCGCCGCGCGTCGCCGCCAGCACGCCGAAGCCGCCGCTGTAGCAATAGGCGTCGAGGACGCGCGCATCCTTCGCCAGGCCCGCCATGAAGCGGCGATTGTCGCGCTGGTCGTAGAACCAGCCGGTCTTCTGCCCTTCCGAAAGGTCGGCGACGAAGCGGGCATCGTTCTCGATCAGCTCGATGCTGCCGGCCTCGCCCTTGGCGACCACGACCTCGCGCTTCAGCCCTTCCAGCTCGCGCACCGGCGAATCGTTCTTGAGAACGATCGTCGTGGGCGAGAACTCGGCTTCCAGGGCCTCCAGCAGAATCGGCGTCAACGCATCCATGCCGGCGGTGTTGACCTGCACCACGAAGGCATCGCCGAAGCGGTCGATGATCACGCCCGGCAGGCCGTCGGCTTCGGCATGGATCAGCCGGTAATAGGGCACGCCGACCAGCCGGTCGCGCAAGGCGGCCGCACGCGTCAGGAGGCGGCCGAAGAACAGGGCGTCGACCTGCGCTTCGGGATTGGTGCTGAGAACGCGCGCCGCGATCAGCGAATGCGGATTGAATGTGCAGAGACCCAGCGCCTCGCCACCCGGCGCGCGCAGGGTGGCCAGGCTGCCCACCGGAATCGCCTTCGCGTCGGCGTCCATCAGGATCTCGTTGGAGAAGGCCCAGGGATGGCCGCCGCGCACGCGGCGATCCTCGCCGGCGCGCAGGATGACGGAGGGGAGTTTCTTCACGGCCAAATCTATTCTCCTCGGGCGACGCCATCGCGCCGCGGATCGGCGCCCCCCTCCCATCCGTCGCCACTGCGCCGGAGGGCGGTCAGGCCGCCTTCATGCCGGCGGACTTGTACTTCATGGCCCAGCGCGCGCAAGGCGGCCGCCTGGTCGGCGATCGGCGTCCCCTCCTCCAGTTCGGTCGGGCCGTTCAGATTGGTCACCCGCGGCAGGTCGACGGCGGCCTGGGCCGACAGGTCCCAGTCGAGCAGGCCGATCAGCGCCTGCAGCGTGTCGCCGATGATCCTGGAGCCGCCCGCCGAGCCCACCGCCGCCACAAGCCGGCCGTCGCGGTCGAGCACGAAGGTCGGCGACATCGACGAGCGCGGCCGCTTGCCGGGCTGCACCCGGTTGGCCACCGGCTTGCCGTCCACCTCGGGGCGCGGCGAGAAATCGGTCAGTTCGTTGTTCAGCAGGAAGCCGCGCACCATCATATGCGATCCGAACGGCGCCTCGATCGTGGTGGTGAAGCTGACGGCATTGCCCCAGCGATCGACGATGCTGACATGGCTGGTGCCGCGCTCGACATAGCCGGGCGGCACGCCGGGACCGACCGGGCCCATGCTGCGATCCGTCGACATCAGCGTGCGGCGCTCCGCGAGATAGGCGGGCGACAGAAGACCGGCCACTGGCACGTCGACGAAGGCCGGATCGGCGACGTAGCGGTCGCGATCGGCAAAGGCCAGCCGGCTCGCCTCGGCGATCAGATGCACGGCGCGCAGATCGTTGGGCGCATCGCGCTGCAGGTCGAAGGGCTGGAGCAGGCCCAGCACCTGCAGGATCGCGATACCGCCCGAAGAGGGCGGCGGCATGCCGCAGACGATCCAGACGCGATAGGGTCCGCACACGGGCTCGCGCCTGACCGGCCTGTAGTCGGCGAGGTCGGCGGCGGAGAGCGTGCCCGGGCGGGGATGGCTGCGCACGCGGTCGATCATCTCCGCGGCAACCGGCCCTTCGTACATCACGCGCGCGCCCTGCCTGGCGATCAGGTCCATCGTCTCGGCCAGAGCCGGATTGGCGATGCGCTCGCCCTGCTTGCGCGGCGTGCCGTCGAGGTTGAAATAGATCTCGCGGATCGTCTGCTCTTCGCGCAGCGCCGGAATCCGCTGCAGCCAGGCCGCGAGGCGGGACGAGACCGCAAAGCCGTCGCGGGCCGTAGCGATCGCCGGAGCGAACAGATCGCTCCACGGCAGCTTGCCCTTCTCCTTGTGGGCGAGTTCGAGCATCGCCACGACACCGGGAACGCCGACCGACATTCCCGACACCACGGCTTCGCGATAGCCCAGTGGCTTGCCGTCCGGCGCCATAAACATGGTCGGGCTTGCACCGGCCGGCGCCGTCTCGCGGCCGTCATAGACGCTGATGGCGTGGCTCGTGCCGTCGTAGTGCAGCAGGAAGCCGCCGCCGCCAATCCCCGAGGCGTGCGGCTCGACGACGCCCAATACCATCTGGACGGCGATGGCCGCGTCGACGGCGGTGCCGCCCCGACGCAGCATCTGCAGTCCCGCCTCGACCGCCAGCGGATGGGCCGCCGCCACCATCGACGGGGGCGCCGCCTGCGCGGACGGCACGCGACAGGCCGCGACCAGCAGCAGCGCAACCCCGAGCAGGCGGCGCCTCATCATGCGCGGCGCGCCACGATGAAGAGACGGCGGAAGGGAAACAGCGTGATGCCGTCGGGGCGCGTCGGATAGGCCTTGCGCAGCAGCGCCGCATAGGCCTCGTAGAATGCGCTGCGCTCCGGCTCCTGCAGCAGTTCGAGGTAAGGACGCAGGCCGGTCGACGAAGTGTACTGCGCCACCGGATCGGTGCCGGTGAGCGGCTGCTGGTAGATCGTCTCCCAGACTTCGAGGTCCGAACAGAGCGGCTTCAGCACGTCGTAATAGCGTTCCGGCTCCTCGACGCGCACGATCGGACGCACTTTCGTGAGCTTGTCGCGCCATGGACCGGCCTGCGCCGCTTCGTTCATCGAGGCATGCGAAGGCGCCTCGTGGTTACGCGGCATCTGGATCGCAAGCTGCCCCCCCGACGGCAGAAGCTTCAGCAGGCCCGGAAACATGTCGATATGGCCGTCGAGCCATTGATAAGCGGCGTTGCTGTAGAGGATGCCGGGCGGCAGGCTGGGCTGGAAATGTGCGAGGTCGCCCTTGGCGAAGGTGACGCGCGCATCGACCGTCTGGCTGCGCGCCTTGGCGAGCATCTCCTCCGACGAATCGATGCCGATGACCGGCGCCGCGGGGAAGCGCTCGGCGAGGATGCGCGAGATGTTGCCCGCGCCGCAGCCCAGATCGTAGATCGCATGGCCCGGCCGTGCGCCGTTGGCCGGATCGAGCCGGCCCATCAGGTCGAGCGCCGGCCGTGTGCGATGGTCGGCGAACTTCAGGTAGAGATTGGCGTCCCACACCGTGGACTTGGCGTCGCTCACGTCATTTCTCCTCGAAGGCCTCGTCGATCGGCACACGATAGCCCGTCGCGATCTTGTTGCCCTTCTGCGCGGCCAGCACCACCGCCATGAACTCGTCGAACATCTCCTCGGTCATGCCCTTCTGGCGCGCCATGTAACCGTGCGAGTTGATGCAGTAGTCGCACTGGTTGGCGACCGACACGGCGAGATAGATCAACTCCTTGGTGAGACCGTCAAGCGCGCCCGGCGCCATCACCGCCTTCATCTCGGCGGCGAAGCGCTCCATCGTGTCGGGATGGCGGGCCAGCGCCTTCCACACGTTGTTGATGCCCGCGGGATCGATACCGCGCGCCTTGGCAATGCCCTCGACGACGGCCTTGGCCCGCGGGTTCATGTCCTCGTACTCGGTCAGCTTGGCCATGCGTGATTGCTCCAGGAATGAAAAGGGCCGGCAGTGTGCCGGCCCATCTTGGCGTTTTCACGCCACTTGTCAGTATGAAGCTGATGCCAGGCGCGCATCAGTACATGTGCTGGCCGCCGTTGATCGACAGGGTCGAGCCGGTGATGAAGCCGGCATCGTCGGCGACCAGGAACATCACGCCGCGACCGATCTCCTCGGCCTTGCCCAGCCGTCCGACCGGGATCTTGGCCACGATCTTCTCCAGCACGTTGGCCGGCACCGCCGACACCATGTCGGTATCGGTGTAGCCCGGCGCGATGGCGTTGACGGTGATGCCCTTCGGCGCGCCCTCCTGCGCCAGCGCCTTGGTGAAGCCGTGGATGCCCGACTTGGCGGCGGCGTAGTTCACCTGGCCATACTGGCCGCCCTGGCCGTTGATCGAACCGATGTTGACGATGCGGCCGAAGCCGCGGGCGTTCATGCCGTCCCACACCGCCTTGCTCATGTTGAAGCAGGAGCCGAGGTTGGTGTCGATGACCGCCTCCCACATGTCGCGCGTCAGGCGGCGCATCGTTGAGTCGCGCGTGATGCCGGCATTGTTCACCAGCACCTCGACCGGCCCGAGATCCTTCTCGATCTCGGCGACGGCCTTCTGGCAGGCCTCGAAGTCGCACACGTCGAACTTGTAGACGCCGATGCCGGTCTCGGCCTTGAACTTCTGGGCGGCTTCGTCGTTGCCGGCATAGGTCGCGGCGACCTTGTAACCCTTGTCCTTCAGCATCCGGGAGATGGCCCCGCCGATGCCACGTGTTCCACCCGTCACGACTGCTACCCGTCCGGCCATTGTTTCCTCCCCTGGAGATGACGCGTGTCCAGTCTAGCCGGTTCTCCCCCATCGCGGGCAAGCGGCAGTTTGACCTCGCCCGCCGATTCGAATTGAACGACGCCGCCGGATAGAGAGAGCGGACGCATCGCCTCTAGAAGCGGCGGCATGAAGCCCTTCACCGCCCTGCTCGGCGCCGCCGCCGGGACCCATGCCGCCGACCAGATGGCGCTCGCCACGCTGCCCCTGACCGCCACCCTCGTGCTGGGCGCCGGGCCCGACCTGCTCGGCCTGCTGGTCGCCGCGCAAAGCGCTGCCTGGCTGCTGGTCTCTTTGCCCGCGGGCGCCTGGATCGACCGCCTGCCGCGACGTCGCATGCTGACCGTCGCGCTGGCACTCGGTCTCAGCGCATCCCTCGCGGCGGTTGCGGCGGCCGCCACCGGCCAGGTGCTCCTGCTGGGCCTCGCCGCCATCGCCGGCGCCTCGGGCACCGTCGTCTATGTCCTGACCTCGGTGTCGCTGTTGCCGAGCCTCGTGGCCGCGGGCGACCTGCCCCGCTCCAACGCGCGCCTCGAACTGGCGCGGGCCGTCGTCAGTCTCGCCGCGCCGTTCGCGGCCGGCCTGCTCGCCCAGCATCTTTCGCCGACCTGGGGCTATGCGCTCGCAGCCCTCGGCGCGGGCCTGGCGCTGATCTGCGTGCTCGCCTTGCCGGAAGGCACGGCCCCGGCGACGCAGGGCGAACGTCCGACCCTCGCCAGCGCCATCCGGATCGGCGCGGTCTTCGTCGTCCGCAACGACCTGCTGCGCGGCATCAGCCTCTGCGCGATCTTCTGGAACTTCGCCTTCTTTGCCCTGCTCGCCATCTGGGCGCCCCTCGCGCTGGGCCCGCTCGGCCTCGATCCCGCCCATATGGGCCTCGCGCAATCGACCTATGGCGCCGGTCTGATCCTGGGCGCGCTGGTCGCGCCGATCAGCGCCCGGCGACTGCCGCCGTTCGCGACCCTGATCTTCGGACCGGCCGTGTCGGTGGTCGCCGCTTTCCTCTTCCTCGCAACCTCCTCGGGCAGCGGCTTCGTCCTCGCGGCCGCCGGCTACTTCCTCGTTGGCTTCGGTCCGATGCTATGGGCGATCTGTCAGACCACGGTGCGACAACTCGTGACGCCGTCGCCGCTCATGGGCCGGGTCAACGCCACCGTCCAGACCGCGATCTACGGCGTGCGTCCGCTGGGGGCGCTGGCGGGCGGCTTCGTGGCGGCGCAGGCCGGCCTGCACGCGGCCCTGCTGATGATCGCCGTGGCCTTCGCGCTGTCGACCCTCGTCATCGTCCTGTCACCTCTCGCCCGGATGCGGGTCCTGCCGGCGCCGGCGACAGGCTGAGGCTTGACCCGCAGGCCGGTCCGTCGGACTTTGCCGGCGGAGGTCGTTGCATGATGAAGTTCCTGGGCGCCGCGTTGCTGGCGCTTTTCCTGTCCGCTTGCCAGAACTCGCCGTCGCCCTGGTACCAGGCCTATGGCACGACGTCCTTCCCCGTCGCTAAGGACGGCATGGCGGCGCTCTACATTGTGCGCGACACCGCCCCGCCGGACGCGCCGAGCATCCCGATCTCCATGAGCCGCCATCCCGTCGGCGGGCTGACGGGCTCGACCTGGATGCGCCTCGATCTGCCGCCGAACCCCTACGACCTGCGGGCCTTCGGCAGCAGCGAGAGCACCGAGGTGATCGTCACCGTCGTCGCGGGCGAGACTCGCTTCCTGCTGGCCCAGCCCAAGGGCACGAACGACGCCGAACTCACCTGGCTGTCGCAGGAAGACGGCCGCCGCCTCGTCCGTGCCGGCACGCAGGTCGGCACCTACTACAATCCCTAGAGTTCTCGCCGCATGAAGTTCGGCCTCATCTGAGGAGGCCCGAAGGGCCGTCTCGAAGGATGGGCAACAGGCGTGGTGCGCGTTCCCACCCTTCGAGACGCATCGCTGCGCGATGCTCCTCAGGGTGAGGCCTCCAAAAGAAAACGCCCGAAGGATTTCTCCCTCGGGCGTTTGAACGTCGAAGCGTCGAGCGAGGATCAGTCGCGCTGGACGCACATGGCGATGCCCATGCCGCCGCCGATGCACAGGGTCGCGAGGCCCTTCTTGGCGTCGCGCTTCTGCATTTCATAGAGCAGCGTGGTCAGCACGCGCGCGCCCGAGGCGCCGATCGGATGGCCGAGCGCGATCGCGCCGCCATTGACGTTGAGCTTCTCGGCATCGAGGCCGAGTTCCTTGCCCACGGCGACCGCCTGGGCGGCGAAGGCTTCATTGGCCTCGACGAGGTCGAGATCCTTCACCGTCCAGCCGGCCTTCTTCAGCGCCGCCTGCGAGGCCGTCACCGGGCCGATGCCCATGATCGACGGATCGACGCCGGTGGTGGCCCAGGACACGATCTTGGCGAGCGGGGTGATGCCGCGCTTCTTGGCCTCGTCGGCGCTCATCAGCACCAGCGCCGCGGCGCCGTCGTTGATGCCCGAGGCGTTGCCGGCGGTGACCGAACCGCCTTCCTTGGTGAAGGCCGGGCGCAGCTTGCCCAGCGCCTCGACCGTCGTGCCGTGACGCGGGAACTCGTCGCTGTCGACCACGACCTCGCCCTTGCGGGTCTTCACCGTCACCGGGACGATCTCGTCCTTGAA
>CAZPOS010000099.1:8404-17266 GCA_964588065.1 uncultured Reyranella sp. | reverse complement strand
CATGCCCGTCACGCCCACGTGCCAGTAGTAGATGGGGTCGGCGCCGTTGAGCAGCGGCATGACCACCCACAGCGCCAGCAGGTCGACCGAGGCGGCCAGGCCGGTCCACCCCGGGTACACGTCGTCCATGTGGAACACCGGCCAGCCGGTCACCGCGGCGGACTGCGTCGCCTCGATCCAGCGCTGGGCCTCGCGCGACAGCATGGGCCAGACGCTGGCCAGGTTCACCGCCTCGCTCGAAGCGGCCGACGCCAATACGATCAGGCTGGTGCTGAAGGAGCCCTACGGGCTGGTGCTCGACAGCCTGGCCAAGATCGGCGCACCCGTGCCCTTCATGATGCCGGAGCGCATCGCCAGGACGCCCGGCAGCGAGCAGGTGAAGGAGATCGTAGGCTCGGGCCCCTACAAGTTCCGCGCCGACCTGCATGAACCCGGGGTCAAGATCGTCCTCGACAAGTTCGCCGACTACAGACCGCGCAGCGAGCCGCCCAACTGGGCCTCCGGCGCCAAGATCGCGAAGATGGACCGGGTCGAGATGCTCGGCATGCCCGATGCCCAGACCCAGGTGAGCGCGCTCATCAGGGGCGAGGTCGACTATCTCGAGCGCGTGCCGGCCGACCTGCTGCCGCTGTTCGACGCCAAGTCCGGCGCCAAGGCCGAGGTCGTGAGCAAGTACGGCTTCCAGGCCATCATGCGCATGAACCATCTGCAGCCGCCGTTCGACAATCTCAAGGTGCGGCAGGCGATCGCCCGCGCCGTCGACCGGTCGATGTACGCCGCCGTCGTGGCGGGCGATCCCAAGTTCGCCACCGACTGTGCCGCGATGTTCGGCTGCGGCATGCCCTATGACAGCAAGGCCGGCATTCCGTCTTTCGACATGGCGGCCGCGAAGGCGATGCTGAAGGAGGCAAACGTCGACTTCTCGAAGCCGCTGGTGATGCTGCACGTCGCCAACGCGCCGGGCATCGCGGCACTGGGCAACGTCACACGCCAGGTGCTGGTCGATCTCGGCTTCAAGGTCGAGATGGTGTCGATGGACTTCCAGACCTTCGCGACGCGCCGGCTCAACACCGGACCGGTCGACAAGGGTGGCTGGAACCTCGCCCACACCACGAACTCCGTGCCCGACCAGGGCAATCCGCTCAGCAACCCGTTCCTGGTCGCCTCGGGCCCGCCGGCGTCGGCCTGGGGCTGGCCGAAGGACGAGAAGGTCGAGGAGCTGCGGCTGAAGTTCGCCACGGCCTCCGACGAGGCGGCACGCAAGACGACCGCGACCGAGATCCAGGTCCGCGCCTACGAGCAGGTGCTCTATCTGCCGCTCGCCCAGTTCACCACCCCGTCGGCCTGGCGCAACAACCTCGAAGGCGTGCTGAAGTCGCCGGTCATGCTGCTCTACAACATCGAGAAGAAGTGAGGGTCGCCCCATGGCGAAAGCGGTTGCCGACGATTACCTGCGGCGCATTCCCAAGGCCGAGCTGCATTGCCACATCGCCGGCACCCTGCGCGCGACGACCGTGGCCGAACTCGCGAAGAAATACGGGCTGCCGCTGCCGCGCCCGGCAGAGCAGCTCTACCAGTGGCCGAACTTCGACGGGTTCCTGGAAATCCTGCGCCTCACCGCCTCAGTGCTGCGCACGCCGGAGGATTTCAGCCGCGCGGTCTACGAATATTGCGAGGATGCCAGTCGCGACGGCAACCTGCGGCACGTCGAATTCTTCTTCAATCCCGACTACTTCTATCCCAACGGCATCGACTATCCGTCGATGGTGGCCGGCATGGCGGACGGCGTCGAGCGGGTCGGCCGCGCCTTCGGCATCTCCGCCCGGCTGATCTGCTGCATCGACCGCTCGATCAACTCGCCGGCGAAGGCGGTCGAGATCGTGGAGACGGCGCTCGCCCATCGCCACGAGCTGGTGATCGGCATCGGGCTCGACGGCAACGAGAGCGTCGGCCCGCCCGCGACCTTTGCCGAGGCCTATGCGCTGGCGCGCAAGGGCGGGCTGCGCTGCACCGCGCATTGCTGCGAGGATTATCTCACGCCGCTCGAAGCGCCGCCGACCAACTACCTGATCTGCCGCGACGTGCTGCGCTGCGACCGCATCGACCATGGCTACAACATGCTGGCGTCGGACTATGTGATGAACGAGGCGCGCAAGGACGGGCTCTATTTCACGCCCTGCGCCTGGACCAGCCTCCTGCACAACCGGCCGCACCGGCCGCAGCGCATCCGCCGCATGGTCGAGGCCGGCCTCAACGTCACGATCAACACCGACGATCCGGCGATGTTCGGCACCAATCTCGGCCACGGCTTCACCACCCTGTTCGAGACGATCGGCTGGGGGCCCGACAAGGCGCGGCTGTTCAGCCTGAATTCGGTCGAGGCCTCGTGGCTCGACGAGAGCGACAAGACCCGGATGCGCATCGACTTCCGCCGCCAGATCGCCGCGCTCGACCGGGAGTTCGGCTACGACAACGCCGCCCGGCCGGTCTAGCCTCGGCGTTCGAGCGGCGTCTGCCCGCTGGTCTTGATCCAAGATGACCATAGAATGCCTCTTCGGATCGAGAGGGGGAGGCAGCCATGCCCGTGTTCTTCGTTTGCGCCGGGCTGCTCGGCCTGCTGGCGGTCGCGCTGGCCGTGAATGTCGGCCTGATGCGGGGCCGCAAGCGGATCAACCTAGGGGACGGCGGCGATGCCGAGATGCAGGCCGCGGTGCGGGCGCATGGCAATCTGGTGGAGTTCGCCCCGCTCACCCTGCTGATGATCTACATGGCGAGCGACTTCTACGGCTTCGGCCTCGTCGCGGGCCTGTCGGTGGTGCTGCTGGTGGCCCGCGTGTTTCACGCCGGCGGCATGCTCGGCCTGATCCCGCGCGGTCGCCTGCTGGGAACCCTGGGCTCGACGGCGGTCCTGGGCATCGCGTCGATCCTGCTCGCGATCGCCGGCCTCGGCCTCAGGCAATACTGACCGGCAGGGAATCGGCCGCCATGCAAGGATCGGCAACCGCGCGGCCGTTTCGGGCGTACTATCCCATCGCCCTCGCTCACCCGCACCGAACATGATGTCCACGCTCTGGCGGATCGCCTACGAGGCCGGCTACGGCTACTTCGCGAACCGGCTCTCGACCTCGGCCGCGGCCATGGCGTTCTACACCATGTTCGCGCTGGGCCCGATCATGATCTTCACCATCGCCATCGCCGAGCCCTTCGTCGGCCGGTTCATGGCGCAGGAAGCGATCTTCGATGCGCTGGGCACCGTCGTGGCGCAGGACCAGCTGCGGACCATCCGCCGCTTCGCCTCGGAGGACCTGTTCCGCGGCGGTGGCATCGCCGCCCTCGCCGGTGCCGCGGTGCTGCTCTACACCGGCACCCGCGTCTTCGTGGAACTGGACGACGGCATCGATGCGATCTGGCGGGACAACAAGGGCCCGACGGTGCATCCGGTGCTCGCCAGCCTGAAGTCGCGGCTGCTCGCCGTGCTGCTGATGATCGTGCTGGGCGTGCTCCTGATCGCCGTGATCCTGGCCAGCGTGCTGATCTCGGCCTATGCCGGTGCGCTCGAACGCTTTCCCATCCTGGGCGTCTGGATCGGCCCGGCGATCTCGACCTCGGTGCACTACGGCCTGCTCTCGGGCTTCTTCACGCTGATCTACAAGTGGCTGCCGACGGGCCACGTGCCCTGGCGCTACGCGCTGATCGGCGGCGCGGTGAACGCGCTGCTGTTCGCGGCGGGCAACCGCGCCCTGGTATTCTATTTCGAAGTAACCCAGCTCACCTCGGCGTTCGGCGCCACCGCCGGCTTCGCCGCCATCATGGTCTGGATGTACTGGACGTCGCTCACCATCCTGATCGGCGCCCAGGTCGGGCGCGCGACCCGCGACGTGCTGATCGACAATCGCGCCCGCGAGATGGTCGAGGGGGATCTATAGCGCGTCGTCGCAATGCCCGCCGGCGCGCATAGCGCGCCTAGAACATGGTCGCGAGCACGCGGTCCGGCGGCTTGTGGCCGTCGGCGAAGGTCTTGATGTTGATCAGGACCTTCTCGCCCATCTCGATGCGGCCTTCGAGCGTGGCCGAGCCCATGTGCGGCAGCAGCACCACGCGGTCCATCTCGAGCAGCTTCGGGTTCACCTGAGGCTCGTTCTCGTAGACGTCGAGGCCGGCGCTGGCCATCTCGCCGGCCTTCAACATGCGCACCATCGCATTCTCGTCGATCACCTCGCCCCGAGCGGTGTTCACGAGGATCGCCGTCGGCTTCATCAGCTTGAGACGCCGCGCGGAGAGAAGGTGGAACGTCGCCGGCGTGTGCGGGCAGTTCACCGACACGATGTCCATGCGCGCCAGCATCTGGTCGAGGCTCTCCCAATAGGTCGCCTCGAGCTCGCGCTCGATCTCGCCGTGGACGCGCTTGCGGTTGTGGTAGTGGATCGCGAGGCCAAAGCCGCGCGCGCGGCGCGCCAGCGCCTGCCCGATGCGGCCCATGCCGACGATGCCCAGCCGCTTGCCCTGCAGCCGCGCGCCCAGCATCGAGGTCGGACTCCAGCCGGACCACTGGCCGCTGCGCACCAGCCGCTCGCCCTCGCCGACGCGACGCGCCGTGGCCAGGACCAGGGCCATCGCCATGTCGGCCGTGTCCTCGGTCAGCACGCCCGGCGTGTTGGTGACGGTGATGCCGCGCTGGCGGGCGGTGTCGAGGTCGATATGGTCGACGCCGGTGCCGAACGAGGCGATCAGCTTCAGCTTCGGGCCGGCCTGCGACAGCACGCGGCTGTCGATCCGGTCGGTGACGGTCGGGACCAGCACATCGGCCGTCTTCACGGCCTCCACGAGCTGGGGACCGGTCATCGGCTTGTCGTCGGCGTTGAGACGCGTTTCGAACAGCTCCATCAGACGCGTCTCGATCGCGTCGGGGAGCTTCCGGGTGACGATCACCAGCGGCTTCTTCTTGGAAGGGGACGGCATGTGCGAAATGGGACCGGCGCTGGCTCGAACAGTGACTGAGCCGGCTTACCAAGTCCGCGCGCGTTTTGTCCAGCAAACGCCCCTGCCTATTTTCAATCCAAAAAGTCGCGCCTTTTCAGGAGCTTGTCGCTGGATATGGAGATTTCGGGTATATAGGCGGCGATGGGAATTCGATCGTCGGTCCTGCTTTCCGCCCTGTCCGTCGCTCTGGTGGCAATTTCCCTGCCCCAAGCCGGCGGAAATGCAGCGTTCGCCGCCCCCGACAAGCCGACCACCACCCAGCGCAAGGGCTCCGGCCTCCCGATCCCCCGTTTCGCGTCGCTGCGCTCCGACGAAGTCAATGTCCGCACCGGGCCGGGCTCGCGCTATCCCGTCGACTGGGTCTTCAAGCGCAAGGCCATGCCCGTGGAGATCGTGGCGGAATACGAGAACTGGCGAAAGATCCGCGACTGGCAGGGGGCCAGCGGCTGGGTCCACCAGAGCCTGCTCACCGGCAAGCGCAGCTTCATCGTGGCCGCGAAGACCGCCAGCCTTCACAAGACCCCGGCCTCCTCGGCGGAGGTCGTGGCCAAGCTGGAACCAGAAGTCCTGGGCGAGATCCGCTCCTGCTCGGGCGACTGGTGCCGGGTCAGGGTTTCCGGCGTCAGCGGCTGGATCGAACGGAGCGGCATGTGGGGCGTCTACAAATCCGAGCCCATCAACTAGCGGCCCGCCCGGCCGCCTCGTAGAACGGGGGTCACCGTGACCCACGACGTCAGCTTCACCGCCTCCCGTTTCGAGCACATGCCGCCCGCCGCCGTGGCGCTGGCGGTGCTGTTGCACGTCGGCGTGGGACTGGCGCTGTTCTGGATTTCGCCGCTGCGGCCGGTCGACCATTTCGAGAACGCGATCGAGGTCTCGATGGAGGCGCCGCCGGCGACGGTGACCGAGAAGGTCCCCGAACCCGTGGCCCAGCCGGCAGCGCCGAGCCCGCCGCCGGCCGCCCCGGCACCGACGCCGGTACCCACCGCGCAACAGCCCCAGACGCCACCGATGCGCCTCGGCCTTCCGCCACCGCCCGCCGAGCGCAGCACCGATCCGCGCGACGTCGCCGGCGCGGAAAAGCCGTCGCCGCGCGCCACGGACATGCCGACGCCCGACACGGTGCGGGAGGCCGGCCCCAAGGACGAGCCCAAGCAGGAAGCCCCAAAGGAGGAGGCAGCCAAGCAGGAGGCCACGAAGGAGGAGCCGAAGCCACAGCCGCCCGAGCCGCCACCCCAGCAGCAGGCCCTTGCCCAGCCGGAGCCGCCGCCCCCGCAGCAGGCCCTCGCAAAGCCGGAGCCCCCGGCTCCACCGCCGCCCTCGCTCGAGCAGGCGCTGCCGCCCCTGGAAGCCCCGCCACCGCCGGTGACCGAACGGGACATTCCGAAGCCCATACCGGCCCCGCCGCCGCCCAAGCCCCAGCAGCAGGCCGCACGCCCGGCGCCGCCTCCCCCGCCGCCACCGCCGGCGCCCCGCCCACAGACGCCGCCCGCGCCTCCGCAGCAGCTCCGCCCGTCGCCGCTCGGCCAGCAACAGCACTCGTCGCAGGGCTCGCAGGCGGCCGCCCAGCCGTCGCCGACCTTCCGCAACCCGGCCGACAATTACGGCGAGAGGCGAGCGCAGGAGCAGTATCTCTGGCAGGTCATGCGCCGGATCGCGCAGTTCCCCTACGTGCCGAAGAGTACGGGCGTCATCCGCGAGGAAGGCACGGTGCTCACCCGGGTGACGATCTCGCGCCAGGGACAGCTGCTCAACGTGGTGATGGAAAAGTCGAGCGGTCTTCCGTCGCTCGATGCCGGCGTGATGGACACCATCCGGCGGGCGAGCCCCTATCCGCCCCTGCCCGCAGAGATCACCGGCAACAGCCACACGTTCCAGCTTCCCGTCAGCTTCCGCTACAACGAGCAGCGATAGCGAGGGTCGTGCGGCGCCGATCCGGCTGGCCGTGAGTGCCGGGCGGACGTAGAACTGGCAGCGCCGTGACACACGACAGTCTCATCCGGTCGCAATCCGGGCGCATGTCGCCGGCGGCTCTCGCCCTGGCGATCGGCCTGCACGGGCTCGTCGCCGCGGCGCTGTGGTGGGCGGCGCCGCTCCGCACTCTCGACCATGCGGAAACGCCGATCATGGTCTCGATCGAGCCGCAGCCCCTGTCGGCGGGCGGACCGGTGGCGGACAGCCCCGCCCAGGCTGGACAGGTGCCGTCCGAACCGAGCCCCACGCCAACGGAGCGCGTCGAACCGACAGCCACATCCCCACCCGCCGCAGAGACTGAAGTTGCCGCCGCCGCGCCCCCATCGGCGGAACCGCCGGCGCCCTCTCCGCCGCCACCGCCAGCCCGGAGCGCCGAACCCGCCCCGCCTGCGCCTCCGCCCGAGGCGGCACCGAACGAGCCGGTCGTGGCGCCCGCACCACCGGCGCCAGCGCCGGAGCCGTCGGCGACCGAGACGGCAACGGCCACGCCCGAGCCCGTCGCCGAAGCGGAAACCGAGACGACGTGGCAGACCGACGTTTCCTCGTGGAAGCCGCAGGTGACGGTCGAGCCGTCCCTGACCCCACCGCCGCCGCGTCCCGCGCGCCCGGCCGCGCGTCCCCCGACCACGCCACGCACGGCCCAGGCCCCCGGGCAGCGGCTGCAGGATTATCCGCCCCAGACATCGAGCCTCGGCGGACCCTCGACCGGTTCCTTCGACCAGGCGATGGGCGACGGCGGCGCCCGCAACGACTATCTGTCGCGCGTCTATCGCCACATCGATCCCCATCGCGACTATCCTGCGGCGGCGCGCGCGGCGCGCCAGCATGGCCGCGTCGTCACCCGGGTCACGATCAGCCGCGCCGGCGAACTGCTCGACCTGAGGCTCGACCGGTCAAGCGGCTGGCCGCTGATCGACAATGCCGAGCTGGCGGCGATCCGGCGCGCCATGCCGCTGCCGCCGGTGCCGGCGGGCATGCGGGGCGATCCGATCGTGCTCGTGCTGCCGATGAACTACTGACGATGGGCGTCGGCGCTCAGGCGAAGTCGGCCGACAGCGCCTGGCGCACGGCAGCCGGCATCACGGCCATGTGGCCGTAGTTGGCGTGATCGAAGCCGACCACGACGTCGCCGGTACCGCCCTTGAAGGCCGCGACCTGCGCCGGTGTGAAGGCAAAGCGGATGAACTGCACCGACGAGGCCTTGCCGTCCTCGCGTGACCGCTCCTGGTCGTCCTCCGGCACGCCTCGGATCGTGTCGACGCCCACGCGGATGAATGCCTTGTGCTCGACGCCGCCCAGCATGCCCAGCACGCGCGCCCGGCGCAGCGGATCGTCGATCTCGAACATCACCGTCGCCACCAGCTCGCTGCCGGTGGGAATCAGCGGATTGTAGGCCGCGAGTTCGTCGGGAAGCTGCTCGGCCCCGCCCTTCTCGATGAACAGCATCTCGTGCACCTGGTGCAGCATCGTGTCGAAGGACTCGAAATAGAAGGTCGCGAAGGGACCCACCTCCATGCGGCGGTTCTTCTTGATCTCCGCGATCTGCCGGCGGCGCTCCGCCCGCAGCTTGCCGTACTCGGCGATCGGGATGATGTCGGAGGCGTCGATCTTGCGCGGCATCACTTGTCCGTCCCGGCAAGCCCGTAGGCCTGCGCCAGAAGTTCGATCGGATGGCTGGCACGCGAGGGCTTGGGCGCCTGGTCGCCGGCCGTCATCTCCATCACCTGCATCAGGTGATCGGCCGCCAGGGGGCATTCGGAGGCCACGAAGCTTGTGTCGTTCTTGAGGGCGGCCTGTGCGGCGGGCTTGCCCACCTTGACCGCGGTCTCGAAATTCTCGGTCCGCGCGCCCCAGATGCCGCCATGGCCGCTGCAGCGCTCGATCACCGCCACGCGCGTGCCGGGCACC
>CAZPOS010000099.1:0-8394 GCA_964588065.1 uncultured Reyranella sp. | reverse complement strand
ATCACGGCGACCTTCGTCTGCGGGACGAGGCGCAGCATTTCGGCCGCCTTGGCGCCCATGTTCTGTGCCCGGGCATGGCAGGCGAGATGGACGCTGACGCCGCCTTCGAGCGGCTCCAGTCCCGGCGCCAGCCCGTGTTTCTTGGCGATGTCGACGACGTATTCGGAGAGGTCGAAGGTGGCGTTCGACAGCCGCTCGATCGCCGGATCCTTGGGGCAGATCAGCGGCCACTCGAATTTGAGCATGAGCGCGCAGGACGGCGTCAGCGCGATGATGTCGTAGCCCTTGTCGACCCATGGCAGCAGGGCCGCCGAGACTTCCTTGGCAGCGTTGGCCACCGATTCGATGTCGCCCAGCTCGAGCTTGGGCATGCCGCAGCAGGCCGGATGCACCACCTCGGTCTCGACGCCATTCTTCGCCAGGACGGCGCGCGCGGCGGCGCCGATGTCGGTGTTGTTGAAGTTCACGAAGCAGGTCGCATAGAGGACGGCCTTGCGCTTGCCGAAGGCCGGCGCCGCCTCGTTCAGCACGGCGCCCTCGCGGCGCGCCCGGATCTCGAACGTCTCGCCGGCATAGCGCGGCAGGCGCGCCCCGTGATGGATGCCGGCCAGGCGCTCCATGCTCCGGCGGGTCGTCGTATTGTGCTCGTCGGTGGCCCAGTTCACGGCCGAGGCGAGGAAGGTGCCCAAGCGGCCGCTGCGGTCGGTGTCGGCCAGCTCCTTGTCGACGAAGTTGATGCCCTTCTTGCGCGCCTGCACGGCGCGATGGCGCAGCATGAGGTGCGGGAAGTCCAAAGCCCATTCGTGCGGCGGCACGTAGGGGCATTTGGTCATGAAGCACATGTCGCAGAGCGTGCAGGCTTCCTCGACCTGGGCGTAATCCTCCTTCTTCACCCCGTCGAGTTCACCGGTCGGTCCGTTGTCGATCAGGTCGAACAGGCGCGGGAAGGAGTCGCACAGGTTGAAGCAGCGGCGGCAGCCGTGACAGATGTCGAAGACGCGCTCCATCTCCTTCTCGAGCGCCTTCTCATCCCAGAACCAGGGATTCTGCCAGTCGAGATCGTGGCGGATCGGGGCTTCGAGACTGCCTTCGCGCATGGTCGCTCGCTTCGTGACGGGGGCACGGGAAGAAAAAGGGGACCCGCGCGGGGTCCCCTTCGGAACGAGCCCGGAGGGCTCAGCTCATCGAGTCGAGAGCCTTCTGGAAGCGGCCGGCGTGGCTCTTCTCGGCCTTCGCCAGCGTCTCGAACCAGTCGGCGACCTCGGCGAAACCTTCCTCGCGCGCCGTGCGCGCCATGCCCGGGTACATGTCGGTGTACTCGTGCGTCTCGCCGGCGATGGCGGCCTTGAGGTTGCTGTCGGTCGGGCCGATCGGCAGGCCGGTGGCCGGATCGCCGCTCACCTCGAGGAATTCGAGATGGCCGTGCGCATGGCCGGTCTCACCCTCGGCGGTCGACCGGAACACGACGGCGACGTCGTTGTAGCCTTCGACGTCGGCCTTCTGGGCGAAATACAGGTAACGGCGATTGGCCTGGCTTTCGCCGGCGAAAGCGGCCTTGAGGTTTTCTTCGGTCTTGGATCCCTTGAGGTTCGCCATGCTTCTCACTCCCTTTGCGATCGGCCATCCGCCGATCTCACGGGAGCGATTAAGGAGGCCGTTTACGACGGCGTCAAGAACCTTAGAACCGTTCTAAGTTATTGCAAACGCTTCGCAATTGCCGCTAGCGGCGGACCCGGACGATCACGTCGACCCGGGCGAGGGTCGTGCCCTCGGGCGGTGCCGGCAGGCCGGCGATGGTCACCTCGTCGGACGGGAAATCGTGCAGTTCGCCATCGGTCTCGACGAAGAAATGATGATGATGCCCGGTATTCGTGTCGAAGTAGGACTTGCCGGGCGCGACCACGACCTCGCGCAGAAGGCCGGCGTCTCGAAACTGGTTCAGGGTATTGTAGACGGTCGCCAGCGAAACCGGCATGCGGGTCGCCTTGACCTCTGCGTGCAGGCTCTCTGCAGTGACATGGCGATGGCCGCTCTCGAACAGTACCCGCGCCAAGGCCACGCGCTGGCGCGTCGGCCGCAAACCTGCGGCGCGGAGGCTGACTGAGAAATCGGGGCTATTGCCTGACATGGTGACAGTCTTATGTAAGCAGGAGAAGAAGACAAGGAAAGGGCTTCACCGGCCGGACCCGCCGGTTTGCGCCGGGCGTCCGGCATCCTTATTCTGACCCCGAAGCCCCTTCGGGGCGGCCTGTGGGACGGTGAATGTGAGCGAGCACGAGCAGAAGAATAGCTATACTTTCGAAGACCTGATCGAATGCGCCAAGGGCAACCTTTTCGGGCCCGGGAACGCACAGCTGCCGCTGCCGCCCATGCTGATGTTCGACCGCATCGTCAAAATCGATTCGACCGGGGGCAAGTACGGCAAGGGTGAGATCATCGCCGAGCTGGACGTCAAACCGGATCTCTGGTTCTTCGCCTGTCATTTCAAGGGCGATCCGGTGATGCCGGGCTGCCTCGGCCTCGATGCGCTGTGGCAGATGCTGGGCTTTTTCCTCGGCTGGATGAAGGCGCCGGGCCGCGGCCGGGCGATCGGCGTCGGCGAGGTCAAGCTCACCGGCATGATCGTGCCGACGGTCAAGAAGCTGACCTATCACGTCCATCCCAAGCGGCTCATCCTGCGCCGCCTCGTCATGGGCGTGGGCGACGGCTTCGTGACGGCGGACGGCAACCCGGTCTACGAGGCCAACGACATGAAGGTGGGTCTGGTCAAGGACGGCCCGATGCCCGCGGGAGCGGCAGTCTGATGAAGCGCGTCGTCGTCACGGGTCTCGGGATCGTCTCGCCGATCGGCAACAACGCTGCCGAAGTCACGCAGTCCCTGAAGGAAGGCAAGTCGGGCATCGAGTTCATGCCGGAGTATCGCGACCTCGGCTTCCGCAGCCAGGTCGCCGGCACGCTGAAGCTCAACGTCGAGGAACTGGTCGACCGGCGCCTCATGCGCTTCATGGGCAACGGCGCGGCCTATGCCTACCTGTCGATGAAGCAGGCGATCGAGGATGCCGGCCTTTCGGAGGCCGAGATCTCGAACGACCGGACCGGCCTCGTCGCCGGCTCGGGCGGGCCGACGACCGGCGCCATCGTGCAGGCGGCGATCACCGCCAAGGAAAAGGGACCCAAGCGTGTCGGTCCGTTCCAGGTGCCGCGCGCCATGTCGAGCACGGTCTCCGCCAACCTCGCCACCGCCTACAAGATCAAGGGCCCCAGCTATTCGATCAGTTCGGCCTGCTCGACCTCGGCGCACTGCATCGGCAACGCCGTGGAAACCATCCAGCTCGGCAAGGCCGACCGCATGTTCGCGGGCGGCGGCGAGGAGCTCGAATGGACGCTGTCGGTTCTGTTCGATGCCATGGGCGCCATGTCGTCCAAGTTCAACGACACGCCGCAACGCGCGAGCCGCGCCTACGACAAGGATCGCGACGGCTTCGTGATCGCCGGCGGCGGCGGCGTCCTGGTGCTCGAAGAGCTCGAGGTCGCCAAGGCCCGCGGCGCGAAGATCTACGCCGAGGTGATCGGCTACGGCGCCACGTCCGACGGCGCCGACATGGTCGCCCCCTCCGGCGAGGGCGCGCTGCGCTGCATGAAGTTGGCGCTCGACGGCTTTCCGGGCGCCCCCCGGCGCAACAGCCCGGTCGACTACATCAACACGCATGGCACGGCGACCCCGGTCGGCGACATCACCGAGCTCGACGCGATCCGCGCCGTGTTCGGCGACAAGCAGCCCGACAAGTTGCCGACGGTGAGTTCGACCAAGTCGTTGACCGGCCACAGCCAGGGCGCGACCGGCGCCCACGAGGCGATCTATTCGCTGCTGATGATGAAGCACGACTTCATCGCCGCCTCCGCCAACATCGAGACTCTCGATCCTGGCGCGGAAGGCTATCCCATCGCCCGCGAGCGCATCGACAAGGCCGGTCTCCAGACCGTGATGTCGAACAGCTTCGGCTTCGGCGGCACCAACGCCTGCCTCCTGTTCTCCCGCTACGATCACTGAGGCGGACTCCATGCCCAACGATCCCGTCGCCAGGTCGCTGCCTGACGTCCCCAAACTCATGGCCGGTAAACGCGGCCTGATCATGGGCGTGGCCAACAGCCATTCGATCGCCTGGGGCATCACCCAGGCGCTGCATGCCGCCGGCGCCGAGATGGCCTTCACCTACCAGGGCGCGGCCTTCGGCAAGCGCGTGCTGCCGATGGTCCAGAAGCTCGGCTCGAAAGTGGTCGTCGAGGCCGACGTCGAGGACGAGGCAAGTCTCGACCGGCTGTTCGAGACGCTGAAGAACGAGTGGGGTCGCCTCGACTTCGTCGTGCATGCCATCGCCTTCTCCGACAAGGACGAGCTTAAGGGCCGCTACGTCGACACGACCAAGGCCAACTTCCAGCGCAGTCTCACCATCTCCTGCTATTCCTTCACCGAGATCGCGCGCCGCGCGCTGCCCCTGATGAACGAGGGCGGCAGCATGATCACCCTGACCTACGAAGGCTCCACGCGAGTCATGCCGTCGTACAACGTCATGGGCGTGGCCAAGGCCGCGCTCGAGGCGAGCGTGCGCTATCTCGCGGCCGATCTCGGCCCGCAGGGGGTGAGGGTGAACGCGATCTCGCCCGGCCCGATGCGCACCCTGGCCGGCGCGGTGATCGGCGGCGCGCGCTACGTCTATCGCGTGTCGCGCGACGCGGCCCCGCTGCGCCGTAACGTCGAGCTGACCGATGTCGGCGGCGCCGCGCTCTACTACCTCTCGGACCTCAGCGCCGGCGTCACCGGCACCGTCCATTTCGTCGATTCCGGCTATCACGCAATCGGCCTGCCGCACGATGGCAGTGCCGCCCCGAGCGCCGTCGGCGAACAGTAGGTCGCCGCTTCAGGCGATCACGATGTCCATCGTGGTCGCCATCGCGCCGCGCTCCAGCCCCGGTGCCGGCTCCAGCTTCATCTCGATGCGCTCGCGCTGGCCGGGCGCACGAACCGCCCGGCTGAACACGCCGTCGCGCTCGTTCTGCGGATCGCCGGCGACGTAGAACTGGCTGGTCACCATCCGCCCGTCGGCCGTCGCGACCTTGAGATGGATGTGCGGCGTGCGGCCGGGATAGGCGACCGGCTTCAGGGTGCGGAAGCTATAGTGTCCCCCGGCATCGACCAGAACGCGACCATAGCCCTGGAAGGCCGCGTCACGCCGCTCGCGGCCCGGCTGACGCGGATGATCATAGAGGCCCTGCGCGTCGCACTGCCAGATCTCGACGATCGCGCCGCTGCGGGCGGCACCGCCGAGGTCGATCACCCGCCCCTGCAAATGCAGCACCTGACCCAGCGCCTGCGCCGCGTGCCCCTTGACCTGCACGAGGTCGTTGTCGCTATCGGCCGGAAAGCCCGCCGGATAAAAGGGCCCCTCGGTCTGCTCGGGAGTCGGCACGAGTCCGGCGGCGAGCACCGGCAGGCCCGCCACCAGGCTCAGGCCGGCGCCGGCCAGCAGCGTGCGGCGGGAGAGGAGCGAAAGCGTCGTCATCCCGCGAGCTTCGCAAACGAAAACGGCGACCCGAAGGCCGCCGCTAACCATACCTCCTCATCCTGAGGAGGCTGCGCAGCAGCCGTCTCGAAGGATGGGCAACAACGTTGGTGCTCGTGCCCACCCTTCGAGACGCTCACTGCGTTCGCTCCTCAGGGTGAGGTCTTTGTTGGAAGGCCTCGATACCTATTGATCGATCTCGAGCTTGTTCTCGCGAATGAGCTGAGCCCAGCGCGCGGTCTCCTCGGCGATGCGCGTCTGGAACTGCGCCGTCGTGTTGGGCAGGTAGATGAGGCCCTGGTCGGACAGCAGCTTCTGCACCTCGGCGGTCTGCGCGGCGGCGGTATATTCCCTGTAGAGCCGGTCGACGATCGGCGCCGGCGTGCCCGCGGGCGCGATCAGCGCGTACCACGAGACGACCTCGGAATCGGCCAGCGACAGTTCCCTGAGCGACGGCACGTCGGGCAGCTGCGGCACGCCCTGCAGGGTGGTCACCGCCAACGCCCGCAGGCGGCCCGCCTGAATGTGCGGCAGCAGGCTCGGCAGCGTATCGAAGGTGGTCTGGATGTCGCCGGCGAACAGCGCCGGCAGCGATTCGTTGGTGCCCTTGAAGGGAACGTGCACGACGTCGATGCCGGTACGCTTCTTCAAGAGCTCGAAGGTGAGATGCGCAGGGCTGCCCGGACCGACCGAAGCGAAGTTCATGACGCCGGGCTTGGCCTTGGCGGCATCGATGAGTTCCTGCGCCGTCCTGATGGGTGAATTGCCCGCGACCACCAGCACCAGCGGCGAGGCGGCGAACATGGTGATGGGGATCAGGTCGTCCTTCACGCTGTAGGGCATCTGCTTGTACAGCGACGGGAAGATGGTGAGCGGGCCCAGGTTGCCCATGCCGATCGTGTAGCCGTCGGGCCTGGCCTTGGCGATCTCGGTCACGCCGATGCGGCCGGCGGCGCCGGCCTTGAAGTCGGTGATCACCGTCTGGCCCAGCGACTTCGAGACCTTGTCGTTGAACGAGCGCGCGATGACGTCGTTCAGCCCACCGGCCGGCCACGGCACGAGGAACCGCACCGGCCGGGTCGGCCAGTCGCTGGAGGATTGAGCGTTGGCCTCGAATGCGGTCGCGAGAGGAGCCGCGCTCAGGAGAGTTGTCAGGAAACGTCGCGTGATCTTCATGGCTCACCTCAAGCAATAGTCGGACCGCATGTTGGATGGCCGGCGTTTGGCCGTCGAGCAAGCGAGCCCTGCCAAAAGAAAAACGGCGGCCCGTGGGCCGCCGTTTCCGTATCGATCGGTAGAAGCCTTACTCGCCGGCGGGAGGGGCCTCGTCGGCCGGCTTGTTCGAGATGTCCTCGCCGGTCTCCTGGTCGACCACCTTCATCGAGAGGCGGACCTTGCCGCGGTCGTCGACGCCCAGGACCTTGACCTTGACCTGGTCGCCTTCCTTGATGACGTCCGTCACCTTGGCGACGCGGCGCGGCGCCAGTTCCGAGATGTGCACGAGGCCGTCGCGCGCACCGAGGAAGTTCACGAAGGCGCCGAACTCGACGGTCTTCACGACCTTGCCGGTGTAGATCACGCCGACTTCCGGCTCGGCCACGATGCCCTTGATCCAGTCGATGGCGCGCTGGCCGGCCTTGGCGTCGACCGCCGCAACCTTGATCGTGCCGTCGTCCTCGATGTCGATCTTGGTGCCGGTCTGCTCGGTGATCTCGCGGATCACCTTGCCGCCCGTGCCGATCACTTCGCGGATCTTGTCCTTGGGGATCGTGAACTGGGTGATGCGCGGCGCGGTCGAAGCGACGCCCTCGCGCGCGCCGCCCAGACCCTTGGCCATCTCGCCCAGGATGTGGATGCGGCCGTCCTTCGCCTGGCCCAGAGCGACCTTCATGATCTCCTCGGTGATCGAGGTGATCTTGATGTCCATCTGCAGCGAGGTGATGCCGCGCTCCGTGCCGGCGACCTTGAAGTCCATGTCGCCGAGGTGGTCCTCGTCGCCCAGGATGTCGGACAGGACGGCGTAGCGGTCGCCTTCCTTGATCAGGCCCATGGCGATGCCCGCCACCGGACGCTCCATCGGCACGCCGGCATCCATCAGCGCCAGCGAACCGCCGCAGACCGAGGCCATCGAGGAGGAGCCGTTCGACTCGGTGATCTCCGAGACGATGCGGATCGTGTAGGGGAACTTGTCCTTCGACGGCAGCATCGGGCGCAGCGCGCGCCAGGCGAGCTTGCCGTGGCCGATCTCGCGACGGCCCGGTGAGCCCATGCGACGCACTTCACCCACCGAGTAGGGAGGGAAGTTGTAGTGCAGCATGAAGTGCTCGCGGTACTCGCCTTCGAGCGCGTCGATGATCTGCTCGTCCTGGCCGGTGCCGAGCGTGGTCACAACCAGCGCCTGGGTCTCGCCGCGGGTGAACAGCGAGGAGCCGTGGGCGCGCGGCAGGATGCCGACCTCGGCCACGATCGGACGCACGGTCTTGGTGTCGCGGCCGTCGATGCGCTTGCCGGTGTCGAGGATGGCGTTGCGCACGACGTCGGCCTCGAGGTTGCCGAACTGCTCGCCGAACGCGGCAAGGGCTGCCTCGTCGCCTTCGAACAGCTTCTTGGCCTCGGTCTTCACCTCGCCGATCTTGGCCTGGCGGGCCTGCTTCTGGGTCTCGGCGAACGCCTCGACCAGCTTGCCCCGCATCTCGGCCTTGAGCTTCTCCGACACGGTCTTCGACGCTTCCGACGGATCGGTCAGCGGCAGCGGATCCTTGGCGCAGTGCTCGGCGAGCTGGATGATCGCGTCGATCACCGGCTGGAACGAGCGATGGGCTTCCATGACGGC
>CAZPOS010000098.1:13059-17298 GCA_964588065.1 uncultured Reyranella sp. | reverse complement strand
GTGCGGGTGCGCGGCGAGATCAGCCAGCCCTCGTTCCCCCGGTCGGGCCACTGCTACTTCCGCCTCAAGGACGAGAACGCCGTGATCGACGGCGTCTGCTGGAAGGGCTCGATCCCGCGGCTCGGCATCAGGATCGAGGAGGGGCTGGAGGTCATCGCGACCGGCAAGCTCACCACCTATGCCGGCTCGTCGCGCTACCAGATCATCGTCGACCGGTTGGAACTGGCGGGCGAAGGCGCGCTGCTCAAGCTGCTCGAGGACCGGCGCAAGAAGCTGCAGGCCGAAGGCCTGTTCGCTCCGGATCGAAAGCGCCCGCTCCCCTACCTGCCGCAGACCGTTGGCGTGGTGACCTCGCCCTCGGGCGCCGTCATCCGCGACATCCTGCATCGCCTCAGCGACCGCTTCCCCTGTCATGTGCTGGTCTGGCCGGTGGCGGTGCAGGGCGAGAAGGCGGCAGGCGAGGTCGCGCGCGCCATCGCCGGCTTCAATGCCCTGCCCGAAGACGGCCCCGTGCCGCGGCCCGACGTGCTGATCGTGGCGCGCGGCGGCGGCTCGCTGGAGGATCTGTGGGCCTTCAACGAGGAGATCGTGGTGCGCGCCGCCGCGAGCTCCGCGATCCCGCTGATCTCCGCCGTCGGCCACGAGACCGACACGACCCTGATCGACTTCGCCTCGGACCGCCGCGCGCCCACGCCGACCGCCGCCGCGGAGATGGCGGTGCCGGTACGCGCCGACCTGATGACCGAGACGCTGGACTACGCCAAGCGTTTGGTCGGCGGCATGACGCGCCTGCTGCGCGAACAGTCGATGGAGCTGGCGGGCCTCGCCCGCGGCCTCGGCGATCCGCGGCGGCTGATCGAGGAGCGCCAGCAACGGGTCGATGTCAGCGGCGAGCGGCTGGCGCTGGCAACGAAACAACTGCTCGGACGACTCGATCGCGAGCTTCTTTCAGCACGGCTCATCAAGCCGGAGTTGGTGATTGCCGGAAAGGAAAAGGACCTACTGGCGCACGACAAGGCTCTCATGCGCGCGATGGACCGCTTCAAGAGCGACACGCTTCAGAAGATCTCTCGGCAAGCTGATCGGCTTGAGCAATTCGGCGAGCGACTTAAGCGCCACGGCAGCGACCTCCTGCTGAACGGCCAGCGCCAGGTCGACCAGGCGGCGAAGCTGCTGGAGAGCTATTCCTTCCACTCCGTCCTCAACCGCGGCTTCGCTCTGGTGCGAGATCAGGACGGCCACCCGGTCCTTGCCGCCGCCGGCACCAGCGCCGGCCAGGCGATCAGCATCGAATTCAGCGACGGCCGCATCGGCGCCCGCGTCACCGACGGCGCCGGTACGCCAAAGCCGGTCGCCGCTCCAACGCCGCCCAGGCGTCGTGAGGGCGGCGGCACCCAAGGGTCCTTGCTTTAGCCTTCCCCCTCCCTAGCCCTCCCCCGTATGACGGGGGAGGGGACATGAACTCTTATTCCCGCCCCCGTCATACGGGGGAGGGCTAGGGAGGGGGAGAGAAACCCATGATTGTTTGATCTCAATAATTTCGTCTAATAGTGGTATTTCATTGACGAGATGAAGAGCTACGCTCAGGACCTCCGCAACAACGCCACCGAACCCGAGCGTGTCCTATGGAACCGTCTCCGACGTCGTCAACTCGGCGGCTTCAAGTTCCGCCGCCAGCATCCGATCGGCCGCTATATCTGCGACTTCGTCTGCCTGGAGGCTGCGGTCGTCGTAGAACTCGACGGCGTTCAGCATGTGACTGATGCACCGTACGACGCCAATCGCGATGCGTACTTGCGGTCAGCCGGCTATGGCACCCTCCGCTTCTGGAACGGCGACGTCCTCTTCCAGACCGACTCAGTCGTCGAAACGATCTACGAGGCGCTGTATCGTACCGAGATGGAGGGACGCTTCGAGTGAGGCCGGTCCCCACGAATTGGGGGAAACAACAATGACCGCTGAACCGTTGTCGGCCGAGACGATCGGGAACTTCCTTTATGCGAGCACGGCCACCGTCTCGATGCAGATGTTGAAGCGCGGGTTTCGCAATGTTGCGGTGAACGGGGTTAAGCCGCTCAATCCGGCGGCGGCGCGGATCGTCGGGCCGGCCTATACGCTGCGCTACATCCCGAGCCGTGAGGATATCGACAAGGCGCCCAGTCCCAGCGATCCGCCCAACGCGCAGCGCACGGCGATCGAGGAATCGCCGCCGGGCTCCGTGCTGGTGATCGGCACCGAGGGCAACACGCGCTCCGGCACCCTGGGCGACATCCTGGCGCTGCGGCTCAAGGTGCGCGGCCTTGCCGGCGTCCTGAGCGACGGGGCGATGCGCGATTCGCCGGTGATCGGCAAGTTCGACTTCCCGGTCTATTGCCGCGCGGCCGCCGCGCCGCCCAGCATGGCGAACCTGCGGCCCGTCGAGGTGCAGGTTCCGGTCGGCATCTGCGGCGTTCCGGTCTATCCCGGCGACGTCATCGTGGCCGACGAGGACGGCGCCATCGTCGTGCCGCGACATCTCGCCGACGAGGTCGCCCGCGATTCCTTCGAGCAGGAGCGGCTGGAGAAGTTCGTCGCCATCCGGGTGGGACAGGGCCACCCGATCGCCGGCACCTATCCGCCGAACGACGAGACGAAGAAACTCTACCAGGCGTGGATCAAGGCCGGCGAGCCGGCCGGCGGGTGAGGAGGTCTTGTATGCGTGTTTCGTCGATCGCCGTGCTGCTGATGCTCGGCCTGGCCGCCTGCGAAGGCTCGAACGTGGCGATGGCGCCGCCGGGCCAGGACATCGCCGGCAAGCAGTTCGCGCCGCCGCCGCCCGGCATGGGCGCGGTCTATTTCTTCAATCCGTCGACCGCCAGCCCGGTGCTCAACGTCACGGCCAACGGCCAGGAGATCGGGCGTCTCGGCACCCAGACCTGGATGCGCACGGAACTGGCGGCCGGTCCCTATACGATGCGCTGCCGCGGCGGCGGGTCGGCGAATGCGATGAACATGGAGATCGCGCCGGGCACCATCCGCTATGTCGACGTGCAGATGCTGCCCGGACAGTATGTCTGTAGCATTCGCGAGACCGACCCGGGCTCGGGCCAGGCGGGCGTGATGAGCGGCAGCCGCGCGGCGCAGTACTAGGCCGTGGCGCCGGGAATGCGCGCGATGACCTTGATCTCGAAGTCGAAGCCCGCGAGCCAGGTGACGCCGACCGCCGTCCAGTTCGGATAGGGCGGTTCGCCGATCTCGTCGCCGCGCACTTTCATCACCGTCTCGATTTGCCCCTCGGGATCGGTGTGGAAGGTGGTGACGTCCACCACGTCGTCGAACGTACAGCCGGCGCCCGCCAGCACCGCGTGCAGATTGGCGAAGGCGCGCCGGACCTGATCCTCAAAGACGGGCTCGGGCGATCCGTCGTCGCGGCTCCCGACCTGGCCCGACACGAAGAGGAGATCGCCCGAGCGGATGGCCGGCGAGTATTTGTGGGCATCGTAGAGCGCATGCCGGTCGTTCGCCGGAAACACCGCGTCGCGTCTGGCCATGGGGCAATTCCTTCTGATGCTAAGCCGGCAGGTCGCCGTAGGGTTTGGTGATGAGCTCGAGCATGTGGCCGTCGGGATCCTCGAAATAGACGCCGCGGCCGCCGTAGAGGTGGTTGATCTCGCCCGCTCCGCTCTTGTTCGGGTGGGCGTAGTAGGGGATGCCGGCCTTGCGGATGCGCGCAAACGAGTCGTCGAACTCGGCATCGTCGACGAGGAAGGCGTAGTGCGTGGTGCTGGGATTCGGGGTCCCGATGAAATCCAGCGTGACGCCGTTCGACATCTGCACCGGTCGGAACGGACCCCATTGCGGGCCGGCCTCGATGCCCAGGATGCCGGCGAGGAATTCGGCCGACGCATCCTTGTCCTTCACATGGACGATCAGGTGATTGAGGGCTGGCATGGAAGTCTCCTGCGGGCTGACCTCAACGTAGGCAGGCCGCGCATGACTTCAACCGGTTACGCCCCGGTGAGCGGCAGGATCAGCCGCCGCCCTTTTCGCAGACGAAGGCCTTGAAGGTGATGATGTCGCTGGGGACGCCCTTCTTCTTGCAATAGGCCTCGAACTCGTCCGGCGTGACGGGACGACCGAGCCGTTCTCGAGCCACTGAGGGGAAGACCCATGCAAGCTCCCCGTCTCCGCCTGTTCGGCTGGGCCGTCGCCAGCGTGCTGTTTGCGTTCTCGCTCTCGAGCGTTGCCGCAGAACCCATA
>CAZPOS010000098.1:2186-13049 GCA_964588065.1 uncultured Reyranella sp. | reverse complement strand
GGGCACCATCTTGATGGCATGCCGGCGGCTGCGCCAGTCGGCCATGCGGCTCATCTCCTTCATGTGCCAGTCGGCGTAGGAGCTCAGCGGATAGTGCTTCACGGTGCGCTGCAGCACCTCATGATCGGATGCGGTCACCTTGGCGAAGTACTGGATAGCCATGACGGTCTGCCTTCAGGAATGCGGACGCCGCATCTACTCTCCAACCGGGGTGTGCCGCAACCCACAATGAGAGCGGCCGATCCTCGCGATCAAGGCGCGGCAGCGTCGGGCAACACGCGATTGCGCAGCGGCTGCCAGTGGCTGCGCGGAATGACCTGCAGTGCGTTCAGGAACTGCCGCGCACAGCGTTCCCAGGTGAAGGTTTCCGCATGCCGGCGGCAATCCTCGGGATCGCGCGACACGGCGGCGAGGCACGCCTTGCGGAGATCCTCGTCGAGGGCTCCCACTTTCGCATCGGTCACCACGTCGAGCGGTCCCGGCACGGGATATCCGGCGACCGGCACGCCGGAGGCCAGCGCCTCGACCATCACGAGCCCGAACGTGTCGGTGACGCTCGGGAAGACGAAGCAGTCCGCCTGTGCATAGCGATACGAGAGCTCGGTGGAGTCGACGGAGCCGAAGAACCGTGCGTTCGCATATCGGCGCTGCAACGACTTGAGCTGCGGCCCGCCGCCCACCACCCACTTGGTGCCGGGCAGCTCGAGATCGAGGAAGGCCTCGATGTTCTTCTCGATGGCGACGCGGCCGGCGTAGAGCCAGATCGGCCGCGGATCGCCGGTGTCCTCGTGCGGTTGCGGCTTGAAGGCGGTGATGTCGACGCCGCGCGACCACGGCACGAGGTTCCGGAAGCCGCGCGCGCCGAGTTCGTCACGGATCGCCGGCGACACGACCAGCACGCCGGCGGAGGGGGCGTGGAAGCGGCGCACGAAGGCATAACTCCACGCGAGCGGCAGCCGGATGCGCGCGTGGACATATTCCGGGAACCGGGTGTGGTAGGCCGTCGTGAAGGGAATGCCGCGACGCCGGCAGAAGCCGCGCGCCGCCCAGCCGAGCGGTCCCTCGGTGACGAGATGGATGGCGTCGGGCGCGAACAGGTTCAGCATGTGGGCGAGCCGCGAGGCGGGAAACAGCGAAAGCCTGATCTCGGGATAGGTCGGGCAGGGCAGGGTGCGAAAGCGATCGGGGCCGAAGACCTCGACCTCGTGGCCCTCGGCGCGAAGGATGCGCGCCACCGTCTCGAGCGTGCGGACGACGCCGTTGATCTGGGGGCGCCAGGCATCGGAGACGATGGCGATGCGCACGCGCCTACTCCGCGGCGAGCTGAACGTGGGGCAGGGGCAGGCGCGATTCGCGGCGGGCCATCTCGTCCGCCCAATGAACGATGCGCAGGCGGCCGTCGAAATCCTCGACCAGCGCGGTGCAGCTCTCGACCCAGTCGCCGTCGTTGCAGTAGAGCACGCCGTCGATCGTACGCATCTCGGCGTGATGGATGTGACCGCAGACGACGCCGTCGACGCCGCGGCGCCGTGCTTCGCTGGCCACCGCATTCTCGTAGTCGTTGATGAACTGGACGGCGTTCTTGACCCTGTGCTTCAGGAACGCCGAGAGCGACCAATAGGGCAGGCCGAGCTTGCGCCGTCCCCAGTTGAAGATCGTGTTGAGGCGCAGCGCGGCGGCGTAGGCCCAATCACCGAGAATGGCGAGCCAGCGGGCGTAGCGCACGATGCCGTCGAACTGGTCGCCGTGGATCACCAGCAGCTTCTTGCCGTCCGGTGTTTCGTGGATGACCTCGTCCTCGACGCGCACGTCGCCGAAGGTGAGCTGGCAGTACTGCCGCGCCGCCTCGTCGTGGTTGCCCGGGATGTAGACGACGTTGGTCCCCTTGCGGGCCTTGCGCATGATCTTCTGCACGACGTCGTTATGCGCCTGGGGCCAGTACCACCAGCGCTTGAGACGCCACCCGTCGACGATGTCCCCGACCAGATAGAGATGCTCGCTTTCGTTCTTGCGCAGGAAGTCGAGCAGCAGTTCGGCCTGGCAGCCTCGCGTGCCGAGATGGATGTCGGACACGAAGATCGCCCGGTGTCGCGCCGGCTGGTTTCGGTCGTGGACTGTCATGAGGAAGGCACGGTCATGTGGATAGTGTCGGCCGGCACAAAATATGTCGTGCGAGATTGCACGATACGCTTGGGATTGTGTAAGGGAGCCGTTGCGTGGAGGTGTATCGGTTGTGACTGTTCTATGACATTCGCCTCGACCATCGCTCCGGCACAATCGGTGCTCCTCATCTTCAATCCGACCGCCGGCCGTCGGCGCCGCGGCCTGGTCGATGCCGTCGTGCGCCGCGTGCACGCGCAGGGCTGGACGGTCGATCTCGTGGAGACGTCGGCGCCGGGCGACGCGCGGCGCTATGCCGAAGCGTGCGATGCCGGACGCTACGGCGTGATCGCGGTCGCGGGCGGCGACGGCACCATCAACGAGGTGGTGAACGGCCTGGCCGCCCGCGCCGCCACAGCACCGCCGCTCGCGCTCGTACCGTTGGGCACCGCCAACGTGCTCGCCCACGAACTCGGGCTCGACTCGACCGCGTCGGCACTCGCCCAGGCGATCACGGCCGGTCGCGAGGTGCCGATGCGGCCGGGACGAGCGAGCGGCGCCGGCGATCCGCGCTGCTTCTCCCTGATGGCCGGCGCAGGCTTCGACGCCAAGGTGGTGGCGGGCGTGAGTTCAGGGCTCAAGCGCCGCTGGGGCAAGATCGCCTATGTCTGGCGGTCGCTGGTCGAGGCCAGGCGCTACCGGCCGGTCCGCTACGCCGTGGAGATCGACGGTGTCCGTCACGAGGCCGCGTCGGTGATCGTGACGCATGCCCGTCACTATGCCGGCCCCTATGTCGTGGCGCCGGAGGCGGCGCTCGACACCCCGCTGCTGCATGTCTGCCTGTTCGAGCGCTGGGGCTGGATGCACGCGCTGCGCTTCGGCGCCGCCCTGCTGCTGGGTATGCTGCCGCGGACGCCGGGCTATCGCGTCGTCGCCGGCCGCGAGGTCCGGATCTCGGTCCTGAACGACGCCGGCGAGCGGCGGCGCCAGCCGGTCCAGATCGACGGCGACGACGCGCTGACGCTGCCCGTTTCGATCGGCCTGTCGACCGAAACGGTGCGGCTGTTGAGGCCGGCCTGATTCCACGGCTGGGCTGGTCCTGTGCGGCGCGTCGCCGAACGGTCTATCCTCGAGTCACAGGGCGTTGACCGGGGGCATTCGCCGTAGAGGTCACCCGGCGACCGATCGAAAGGCTTCAGTTTGTCTACAGCAGTGAAATATCGACGCAAGAGTTCGGCCAAGGCCGAACAGCGCGCCGCGACGATGGACCAGATTCTCGACACCGCCGAGTACCTGTTCTCGAAGCATGGCTTCTACGGCGTCACGCTCAAGGATGTCGCCAAGACCGTTGGCGTGCACCACACGCTGATCAACTACTACTTCGAGGACAAGAAGAAGCTCTTCGAGGACGTGTTCGCGCGGCGGGCAGTGGTGACGAGCCAGCGGCGCATGAAGGCGCTCGACGACTATGCCCGGGAGGTCGGAGATGCTCCGACGGTGGAGGGAGCGCTGCGCGCCTTCCTCGACACAGACCTCGATCTCTATACCGAGGGCGGCGAGGGCTGGCGCAACTATGGCGCGTTGGGCGCCCAGGTGGCGAGCACCCCCGAATGGGGTGCCCGGATGATGGACGAGCATTTCGATCCGGTGGTGCTGCGCCTGATCGGCCTGCTCAAGAAGGCCCTGCCGCACTGCGCCGAGGAGGACATCTTCTGGGGCTATCACTTCGTCACCGGCGCGCTGATGCTGACGCTCGCCAAGACCGGCCGCATCGACAAGCTGTCCGGCGGGCTGTGTCGCTCGGACGACTATGCCGCCGTCAAGGAGCGCATGGCGACCTTCATGGCGGCCGGTTTCCTATCAGTCTGTTCGCGGCGGAACGGCTAGTCGGCAAGGGAAGTGGGCAGGTCGCACTTGCGTCGTGCGCGTTAATTCACTAGTGAGTGAATGAACAAGAGAAGAAAAAAACAACCATTAGGGAAGGAACGAGGCCATGCGCGCACGCAGCGGTATTTCCATTCTTCTTGGCCTGGTGCTGGCGATCGCCGGCTGGGGCGGCGCGTCGGCGCAGCAGACGATCAAGGTCGCCTATACCGATCCGCTCTCGGGTCCGTTCGCCCAGGTGGGCGACGCGAACCTTAAGCAGATGCAGTACATCATCGACTTCATCAACGCCAAGGGCGGCGCGCTGGGCAAGAAGTTCGAACTCGTCCCGTTCGACAACAAGTCGCAACCGTCGGATGCGCTGATCGCGCTGAAGAGCGCGACCGACCAGAGCATGCCGTTCATCATGCAGTGCAGCGGCTCCAATATCGCGGCGGCCCTGATCGACGGGGTGAACAAGCACAACGATCGCAACCCCGACAACAGGATCATCTACCTGAACTGTGGGGCGGTGGCGCCCGAGCTGACCAACGAGCAGTGCAGCTTCTGGCATTTCCGCTTCGACCTCCACGCCGCGATGAAGGCCGAAGTGATGGTCCGCGCCCTGCCGAAGGAAACGACCAAGGTCTATCTCATCAACCAGGACTACCTGTTCGGTCAGTCCGTGCAGCGCGAGCTCAAGACCTACCTCGCCAAGCTGCGGCCCGACATCCAGATCGTCGGCGACGAGCTCATCCCGCTCGGCAAGATCAAAGACTTCTCGCCCTACATTACCAAGATCAAGGCCTCTGGTGCGCAGGCACTGATGACGGGCAACTGGGGCCCCGACATGAACCTGCTGATCAAGGCCGGTATCGATGCCGGCGCCGACCTGCGCTACTACACGTTCTACGCGCATCTGGCCGGCGGTCCGACGGCGATCGGCGCTGCGGGCGAGAACCGCGTCCTGTCGGTGATGCCGTTCAGCGAGAACGTCTCCGTCGAGACCGGCAACAAGGACGCCGAGGCCTTCACCAAGGGCTTCCGCGACAAGCACAAGTTCGACTTCACCTCGGCAGGCTTCCGCACGATCTTCGAGTATCTCCAGGCCGCCGTTGACAAGGCGGGATCGCTCGATGCGACCAAGATCGCCTATGCGCTGGAGGGCATGTCGATCCGTGACTTCCTCGGTTTCGAGACCACGATGCGCAAGGCCGATCATCAGCTCATCGGCGAATACTTCGTGGGCACCTTCAAGAAGGGTGTAAAATACGACGCCGAGGGCACCGGCCTCGGCTGGGCGACCGAAGCGACGATCCTCGCCAAGGACATCGACCAGCCGAACAGCTGCAAGATGAAGCGCCCTTAGGCTCTGAACCCGGATGCCCGCCTTCCGATGGGGGGTGGGCATCGCCCCTTTGCGGCGGACAGGTTCGATGGAAGTTTTCGTCGTCTCACTCCTGAATGGTCTCGTGTACGGCATGCTGCTGTTCATGCTGGCGAGCGGGCTGACGCTCATCTTCAGCATGATGGGGGTGCTCAATTTCGCCCACGCCAGCGTCTATATGCTGGGTGCATATTTCGCCTACACGATCAGCCTCTATGTCGGCTTCTGGCCGGCTCTCATCCTGGCGCCCCTGCTGTGCGGGCTGATCGGCGCCGCCATCGAGATGTGGGGCCTGCGCCGTGTCCATCGTCACGGGCATGTCGCCGAACTGCTGCTGACCTTCGGCCTCGCGCTCGTGATCGAGAAGGTCGTGCAGATGACCTGGGGCTTGCTCCCCGTGCCCTACCGGATTCCCGAGCTGCTCGATTTTCCGCTGTTCCGCGTTTACGGAACGCAGTTCCCGGCCTATCGCGCCTTCATGCTGCTGATCTCGGCGCTGATGTTCGGCGCGATCTGGCTCGGCCTGACGCGCACACGCGTGGGACTGGTCATCCAGGCGGCGCTGACGCATCCCGAGATGGCCTCGGCGCTCGGCCACAATGTGCCGCGCGTGTTCACCCTGGTCTTCGCCGCCGGCACCGCGCTCGCGGGCCTCGCCGGTGTGATCGGCGGCAACTATCAGGTGACCGAACCCGCCATGGCCTTCACCATGGGGCCGATCGTGTTCGTCGTCGTGGTGTTCGGCGGCCTCGGTTCGCTGACGGGCTGCTTCATCGCCTCGATCGTGATGGGCCTCGTGCAGACTTTCGCCGTCGTGTTCGACGTATCGCTCGCCGATCTCCTGGCGAAGTTTGGCGTCACCGTCGCCTTGAGCACACCGTTTGCGGAAGTGCTCAACGTGACCTTGCCGCGGATCGGGGCCTTGCTGCCCTTCCTGCTGATGGTGCTGATCCTCGTGTTCCGCCCGCGCGGACTGATGGGGACACGCGACACATGACGCTGCTTCGCCGCAACTGGCCCTGGCTGCTGGCGCTCGTCGTCCTGCTGGCGCTCCCATTCCTGTTCTACGACTGGACCCGAGGGCGCCACTCCGGATTCGCGCTGACCCTGATGAGCGAAATCGGCGTGATGGCGATCTTCGCACTGTCCTACAACATGCTGTTGGGGCAGGCGGGCCTGCTGTCCTTCGGTCATGCGGTGTTGTTCGGCCTCGGCGCCTATTGTGCGGCCCACACCGTCAACCTGGTGAAGGCCGGCACGATCTGGTTGCCGACCGAGCTGGTGCCCCTGGCCGGGGGGCTGGGCGGGCTCTTCTTCGGCTTCGTCCTGGGCTGGCTTGTGACCAAGCAGCGCGCGACCGCCTTCGCCATGATCACCCTGGGCCTCGGCGAACTCGTCACCGCGGCCGCCCTGATGTTCATGGGCTTCTTTGGCGGCGAGGGCGGCATCACCATCGATCGGGTGATGGATACCAGTCTGCTGGGCATCCGCTACACCTCGCCGTGGCAGGTCTACTGCCTCGTACTGGGGTGGGCATTCGTCGCGGCCCTCCTGATGAGACTTCAGACGCAGACACCGCTCGGCCGGATGGCGAACGCCGGTCGCGACAATTTCGAGCGCGCTCAGTTCGTGGGCTACGATCCACGGCGGATCCGGTGGATGCAGTTCACATTGGCAGGCTTCTTCGCCGGCATCGGCGGCGGCCTCTACGTCCTGATCTACGAGATCGTGACCTTTGACACGGTCTCGGCGGTCAAGTCCGCCAATGCCCTGCTGGCCGTCTACATTGGCGGCGCCGGGGCGTTCTTCGGGCCCGTGCTCGGTACCATCGTGGTCGTGCTGCTGCAGAGCGGCGTCAGCCTGCTCAGCAACGCCTGGCTTCTCTATGTCGGGGTCCTGTTCATCGTCATGGTGATGTATGCGCCGGTGGGGCTTTCAGGCCTGATCGCCATGCACGCACCGCTCTGGCGGGCAGGTCGGCTGCGCGAACTCGTGCTGCCTTATCTCCGCGCCCTGCCGCCGGCCCTGTTGCTGCTGCTGGGCTTCGTGCTGCTGGTCGAACTCACCTCGTTCACCACCATTGGTGCCGCGCAGGGCAAGCGCTTCGCGATCGCCGGCCGGGCGATCGACACCACGTCGCCGCTGCCTTGGGGGATCGCGCTCGTGGCCCTGGGGCTCGGCGCGCTGTGGCTGCGCCGCGAGGCGCACGCGTTCCGCCTTCGATGGGATGCCGTGATCGAGGACGCCAAGCGGCAGGCGGGTGCCTCTTGAGCGCGCCGGCCATCGAGTTGCGGGACGTCCGCAAGAATTTCGGCCCGACCGAGATCATTCGGGGCGTCAATCTCGCCATTCCCCGCGGCGAACGGCACGCCATCATCGGCCCGAACGGCGCCGGAAAGACGACGCTGTTCAACCTGATCTCCGGTCGCTTCCCGATCAGTGCGGGCACCATTGCCGTCAACGGCAAGTCCACAGCCGGCCTGCCGCCGCAGGAGATCAACCGACTCGGCCTTTCGCGCAGCTTCCAGATCACCTCGATCTTCCCGCGCATGACCGTGTTCGAGAACATTCGCTGCGGGCTGCTGTGGTCGCGCGGCTATCGTTACTCCTTCTGGCACCTGCTGGGCGGTCAGAGAGCTTTGAACGAGGAGGCGGACCGGCTGCTCGTCCGGCTGAACCTCGGCGACCGCCGCAACATTCAGGCGGGGCTGCTCTCCTATGCCGAGCAGCGGGCACTCGAGATCGGCATCACCATCGCGGGCGGCGCAGACATCATCCTGCTCGACGAGCCGACGGCGGGCATGAGCCACAGCGAGACGGATGCCGCGGTCGAGCTGATCCGAGGCGTGTCCGAGGGCAAGACCCTGCTCATGGTCGAACACGATATGAGCGTCGTGTTCGGCCTCGCCGACCGCATCACGGTGCTGGTCTACGGCGAGGTCATCGCTTCGGACACGCCGGCGGCCATCCGCGGTAACGCTGCCGTGCAGGAAGCCTATCTCGGGACGGTCGCGGCATGAGGGCACCGGCATGATGCTCGAGGTGCGCGACCTGCATGCCCTGTATGGCAAGAGTCACATTCTGCAGGGCGTCGACCTCGCGGTCGACGAAGGCGAGATCGTGAGCCTGCTGGGCCGCAACGGCGTCGGTCGCTCGACGACCTGCAAGGCGATCATGGGTCTGGTGCCGCCGGTCGGGCAGATCAGCTTCAAGGGACGGCCGATCGCCGGCCTCCGGCCCGACCAGATCGCTCATGCCGGTGTGGGCTACGTGCCCGAGGACCGGCAGGTGTTCCCGAACCTGACCGTGAAGCAGAACCTGGAGCTCGGACTGAAACGCGCCGGCATGTTCGGTCGCTGGACCTTCGACGACGTCTTCTCGCTGTTTCCCAATCTCGGCAACCGGCGGGACAATCCGGCCGGCGTGCTGTCCGGCGGCGAGCAGCAGATGCTCACGATGTGCCGCACGCTGATGGGCGATCCGGGTCTGGTGATCATCGACGAGCCGACCGAGGGTCTGGCGCCCAGGCTGGTCGAGCAGGTCGGTCGCCTGCTCGACGAAATCGCGCGGCGCGGCGCCGCCATTCTCCTGGTCGAGCAAAAGCTCACCATCGCCCTCAAGATCTCCCACCGCCTCTACGTCATGGGCCACGGGCGCATCGTGTTCAGCGGAACGCCTGCCGAGCTGACGGCGAACACGGCGATCCGCAAGGAATGGCTGGAGGTCTGATCGGCTCTTCGATCGATTCCCCCGCTATCGCACCGCCTGCAGGCGGCGCACCGATTCCTGGGTCGGATGGCCGTCGGCCGGCAGGGCCTGCTGCTGCTGGAAGAGCCGCAACGCCGAGCGTGTCTTGGGACCCAGCAGCCCGTCGGCCTCGTCCTTGTAGAGGCCGAGGCGGGCCAGGCGCATCTGGATGTCGATGACCGTGTTGCGCGAGATCGGCGCATCGTCGGCCGGCGCCTGCTGCTGAACCGGAGGGCCGCCTGCGATCTGGCGGGCGAGGATGCCGACCGACAGCGCGTAGAGCGTCGAGCGGTTCCAGTTCATCACCGCCTTGAAGTTCGGATAGACGATGAAGGCCGGCCCGCGGAAGCCGGCGGGCAGCAGGATCGAGGCGGCGTCGTCGACCGCGGGCAGCGCGCCGCCGTTCATCTTCTTGACGCCCATCGCGGCCCAGGCCTTGACCGGCTTCTCGACCGTCGTGTCGGCCTGGTCGAGCGGGAACCCCTGGGGCAGCATCACCTCTTCGCTGGATGGCAGGCCGGGCTTGAAGCCGACGCCGCGCAGGTAGTTGGACGCGGAGGCAAAGGCGTCGGGAAGGCTGTTCCAGAGGTCGATGCGGCCGTTGCCGTCGCGATCGACCGCCCAGCGCGTGAAGGTCGAGGGCATGAACTGCATGTTGCCCATGGCACCGGCCCACGAGCCGCGCATCTGGTCGCTGGTCATGTGGTTGCTGTTGAGGATGCGCAGCGCCTGGACCGTCTCGTTGCTGAAGAAGTCCTTGCGCTTGGTCATGCACGCCAGCGTCGCGACCGACCGGACGACGCGGAAGTCGCCCATGTAGGTGCCGTAGTTGGTCTCGATGCCCCAGAAGGCCATGAGATACTGGGGCGGGACACCGTATTCGGCCTGCAGTTGGTCGAGCAGGGCGCGATGCTGCGCCATCTTCTGCTGGCCCTTCTGGATCCGGTCGAGCGAGACCGTGCCGCCGACATACTTCGCATAGGTGAGCGAGAATTCGGGCTGGCGGTTGTCGAGATCGACGACCTTCGGGTCCGGCGTCAGCCCCTGGAAGGCGCTGTCGATGACGGACGCCGGCACGCCCTGCTTCAGCGCGTCGGCCTTGATGCCGGCCAGGCAGTCACGGAAGCCGCCATCCTGGGCCTGCGCGGGCGCGGCCCCGAGGAAGGCGGGGCTGCAGAGAAGCGCCGTCGTTGCGGCGAGAATGCGTGCATGGGGCATGAGGGTCATGCCCAGCAGTTTATCACGAGCCGGCGACGGTCAGCCCTTCAATTCTCACGGTCGGGGCGTTGGTCGAACTCTTGAACTCGAGGTCGTTCGCGGCCGTCATGTTGAGGAACATGTCCTTCAGGTTGCCCGCGACGGTGATGCCGCTGACCGGCCAGGCGAGTTCCCCGTTCTCGATCCAGAAGCCGGAGGCACCGCGGCTGTAGTCGCCGGTCACGCCGTTGACGCCGAAGCCGATCATGTCGGTGATGTAGAGACCGCTCTTGATGTCGCCGATCAGCTCCTTCACCGACAGCTTGCCCTTCTCGAGATAGAAGTTCGAGGTGGTGGGGGAGGGCGGGCCCGAGACGCCGCGCGAGGCGTGGCCGGTGGGCGCGAGGTTGAGCTGGCGGGCGGCCGCGAGGTCGAGCAGCCAGGTGGTGAGCACGCCGTCGTCGATCACCGCGCGGCGCGAGGTCGCCAGGCCCTCGGCATCGAACGGCCTACTGCCCAGCCCGCGCTTGCGCAGCGGATTGTCGAGGATGCGGATGCCCTCGGCGAAC
>CAZPOS010000098.1:0-2176 GCA_964588065.1 uncultured Reyranella sp. | reverse complement strand
CTCGCCCATCCTGTCCTTGAGGAACGAGGTGCCGCGCGCCACGGCGCGGCCGTTGATGGCGCCGGCGAGATGGCCGATCAGGCCGCCCGAGACGCGGCGGTCGTAGATCACCGGCACGCGCGCGCTCTGCGCCTTGCGCGGGTTGAGGCGGCGCACGACGAATTTGCCGGCATTGCGGCCGACCTTGGCGGGCGCCATCAGGTCCTCGAGATGGACCGCGCTGGTCCATTCGTAGTCGCGCTCCATGCCGGTGCCTTCGCCGCCCAGCACCGAGCAGGACAGCGAGAAGCCGCTGCGGCTGTAGCCGCCCGAGAAGCCGTTGCTGGCCGCCAGCATGACGGAGGTGCGGCCCCAACCGGCCTCGGCGCCTTCGGAATTGGTGACGCCCTTCACGGCGCGCGCCGCATCCTCGGCTTCGCCCGCCATGGCCAGCAGCTTCCTGGCCGTGGGGCGCGTCCTGTCGTCGAGATCGAGGTCGGGCCACGCGCGGGCCAGCAGTTCGGCGGGCGCGAGGCCGCAGGTCGGGTCCTCGGGGACCGCGCGCGCCATGTCGACCGCGCGGCTCGCCAGTTCCCGCAGCGCGGCGGGAGCGAAGTCGGTCGAGGAGACGAAGGCCTGGCGCCGGCCCACGAAGACGCGCAGGCCGAGGTCGCGGCCCTCGCTGCTCTCGAGCTTCTCGCGCTTGCCCAGCCGCTGCGCCACCGAGATCGACTCGCCGTTGACGTACAGCGCGTCGGCGGCGTCGGCGCCGAAATCCTTCGCCCATTTCAGCAGGTCGTTGAGCAGGTTGGCGTCGGGCGCACCGGCCGGCCGCGCATTGCGGGCGATCTTCGCGACGGCCTTGGCCTCGCGCTTCGGCGCCGGCCTGCGCACAGCCTTCGAAACCGGCTTCACGACCTTCTTCGCGGCCGCTCTCTTCGGGCCGGCTTTCTTCGGCTGAGCCTTTTTCGGCGCGGCCTTCTTCCCCACTTTCCGGGAGGCGGGCTTTGCCGACTTCTTCGCAGCCGGCTTCTTCGGGGAGGATTTGGGGGCGGTCTTCTTCGCTTTGGCCATGAGGCCGTTCTACGCGCTATCGGCCCGTGTCGTCGAGATAGTAGGAGAAGAACAGCACGCCGGTCGCAGCGATACCGAGTGTCCAGAATGTGGCACGCACGAGATCGGCGATCATCGCCTGGTCGGGCCACAGGCGGGCGACCGCATCGCCCGCGAACTGGTGGCCGAGGATCCCGATCATGGCGCCGAGCACGAGCGAGATCGCGGCGTTCCAGAGGTGACGGGCGCCGCGCATGATGGGGCCTTCGGCCCGGCGGCGTGTCGCAACAGGATCGGGCAGCGCCACTTCTTCAGTCCATGGCCGTTATGGGGCGCGCGGAAGATCTTCCGCGCGCCCGGATGCTAACGCCCGCCCGTAAGGGGCGGTACCGCTATTTGAGCGCCGCCGCGCGGTTGGCGGCGCAGGTCACGGCCTTGAGCGAGGCCGCCACGATGTTCGAGTCCATGCCGACGCCCCACAGGACCTTGCCGCCCGGGGTTTCGGCCTCGATGAAGCTGACGGCCTGGGCGTCGGAGCCGGCGCCCGTGGCGTGCTGATGGTAGTCGCGCACCCGGATCTGGATGCCGCAATTCTTGCCCAGCGCATCGACATAGCCCGCGATCGGCCCGTTGCCGCGGCCCGAGATGGTCGCCGGCTTGCCGTTGAAGGTCACCTGGGCATCGAGAAGACGCACGTCGGGATGGCCGGGGTCGGGCACCGTCGTGTGGCTGTCGAATTCGACCGGCGAGGTGTTCTCGAGATACTCCTTGCGGAACGTGTCCCAGATCAGCGCCGGCTGGATCTCCTTGCCGGTCTCGTCGGCGATCTGCTGGATCACCTTGGAGAACTCGACCTGCAGCAGTCGCGGCATGTCGATGCCGTAGTCGCTCTTCAGGATGTAGGCGATGCCGCCCTTGCCCGACTGGCTGTTGATGCGAATGATCGCCTCGTAGCTGCGGCCGAGATCGGCCGGGTCGATCGGCAGGTAGGGCACTTCCCAGACCTTGCTGTTCGAGGCTTCGAGCGACTTGAAGCCCTTGTTGATCGCGTCCTGGTGCGAGCCGGAGAAGGCGGTGAAGACCAGGTCGCCGCCATAGGGATGGCGCGGATGGACGGGCAGCTGGTTGCAGTACTCGACCGTCT
>CAZPOS010000097.1:10291-17747 GCA_964588065.1 uncultured Reyranella sp. | reverse complement strand
CTCCAACCCGGCAACCTATATCGGCCTCTGGGACGACATTCGCGCGCTGTTCGCCTCCACTCAGGAGTCCAAGGCGCGCGGCTATGGGCCCGGCCGCTTCTCCTTCAACGTCAAGGGCGGCCGCTGCGAGGCCTGCCAGGGCGACGGCGTCATCAAGATCGAGATGCACTTCCTGCCCGACGTCTATGTCGAATGCGACGTCTGCAAGGGCAAGCGCTACAACCGCGAGACTCTCGAAATCACCTTCCGCGGCAAGTCGATCGCCGACGTGCTCGACATGACGGTCGACGAGGGCTGCGAGTTCTTCAAGGCAGTGCCGGTCATCCGCGACAAGCTGCTGACACTCCAACAGGTCGGTCTCGGCTACATCCATATCGGCCAGCAGGCGACGACCCTGTCGGGCGGCGAGGCCCAGCGGGTGAAGCTCGCCAAGGAACTCTCACGACGGGCCACCGGCCGCACGCTGTACATCCTCGACGAGCCCACAACGGGTCTCCACTTCGAGGATGTGCGCAAACTGCTGGAAGTGCTGCATCGCCTGGTCGAGACCGGCAACACGGTGCTGGTGATCGAGCACAATCTCGAAGTCATCAAGACCGCCGACTGGGTGCTCGACATGGGCCCCGACGGCGGCTCCGGCGGCGGCCGCCTGGTCGCGGAGGGCCCGCCCGAGGCGATCGTGAAGGTGCCGGAGAGTTACACGGGACAGTATCTCGCGCGGCTCCTGCCCCGCAGCGCCACGGCGAAGAAACGCGCCTAGCACTACTCTGGGACAACCAAGCTAGATGCGGGCATCCCAGGTGATCGTGAAGTCGACCTTCACGTCCGTGAGTTCGGGATTATCCTTCAGCGTGGTCACCCTGAAGCGATAGAGGCCCGGAGGCAGTCCGGTGCCGCCCGCACTTCTCGAAATCTTCAGGTAACCGAATGCGTAGCTTCCCTGCGTATCAATGGTCCTGTCGTAGAAAGGAGGATGGCCTTCATTGGCGACCGTCACCCGGATTGGAATAATGCTGCCTGGGTTCGGCAATGTCTCGTCTCGCCACCGAACACCCTCGCCACTTGCCTTCCGTATCATCGGTATGTCTGAAACGCTTCTGGCCCGGAACGTCAGGTCGAATTGATAGGGCCGGGTCTCGATGACCTTCACGAGAACGTCGATCTCCGTTCCGGCACGGCTGACATCCAGGGGAAACGAGACCCCTGGGATCGGTGCATCGAGCTGCTTGACGATCGACCCCGTGATCTCACCCACCGCCGAGTTCGCGCCGTAGTCGCCTCGTGTTCGCGGCGCTAGGCGCACATAGATCCGCATGTATCCGGGCGGATCGGTACCCTGTTCGAGGCGTGCCCTCACCTGATAGTCATGCCGTGGAATATGGGCGGGCTCCATGACGCCGTCGGGTGGTCTCGGCCAATCGACGGTCAGTCCGGCTGCCATGAGAATTCTTTCCGCTTCGTCGAACGACGCGCCTGCAGGAATGTAGTGCCGGACGATCCTGCTGATATCGACCGAGTATCCCACGTAGGGCGGCGCGAAGTACTTGTAGACCCAAGGCTTCCGGGTCTCCGGCAGCGACGCGTAGTACTGGTCGATCTTCGCGCGCAGCGCCTTGCCTCGGGCGTCGGCATCCTTGAGATCCGAAGTGTCCTTGGGCAACGACGGTAGCCGCGGCACGGTCGGATCGATGGCGTCCCAGGCGGGAATGACCGCGTCACCTACGATCCACAGCGGGAAGAAGAAGACCGCAGGGATCGCCGACCCCGCGATCGCGAACAGGGTCCCGACAAGGATCGACAAGGTGAGCAGGAGCCCCGCCATGCTTCCTGCCTTGCGCTCGGATGCTTCCGGCTTGCTCATCGCGGCTCCTGATGGTTGCTGCAGCCGGCCGTTGGAATATGTCTTTCAAAAGTCAAGCAAGATCGCTCTTTCAATCGCCGCCACCACACCGGATTCGAGGGGTGCGACATTGGCTTCATTTATTGCGTTTATTTCGATTGTTTCGTTTATTCGCCAGAACTCCGGGTTTTCCGGACGGCCTGCCGGAAGGTCGAGATTGCGGTGACGCGGGCGGCGCTGCCTCGTTCGTCGCCTTCCCAGCCGGCGACGGTCAGCTCGCCCGTCGCAGGGCACATCTCGACCGAGAGGCGCGTGCAGGCGTTGAGGACGGGAGCCGTCACCCAATCGAAGCCCCGGACGTCGCGTCCGGTCCAGGCGGCGAGCGCGGTGCGGCGGCGGATGTTGTTCTCGACCGGCTCGCCGGCGCCGCAGGCACGGGGTCGCCACGTCGGATGGCGTTCGCGCCAGTCGTTGGCGAAGACCGTGTCGTCGCGATGGGTCCGAACGCTGGTTTCTTCGCGTTCGATGACGATCCGCTCGCCGGGCTTCGTGCCGACCAGCAGGAACAGGACCGGTCGCGCGACCGGCGCGGTCTCGAGCAGCCGGCGCGCGTCGTCGAAGCTCGCGCAGGTCTCGAAGACATGGCGCAGCAGGTGTTCGGGCGGCAGGCGCCCGCTGCTGCGAAGGCCGTGCAGCGCGTTCAGCACATAGTCGAGCCACAGGAGAATCGGGGTCCGCCAGCGCCGGCGCATCGGCGCCTGGTTGATCGAGGCGGCGAAGCGCCCCGGCGCCACCGCGGTCAGCACGCCGACGAAACCGGGCCAGGTGACGTTCAGGAACTCCACGCCCGCGCCACGCTGGCGCCTCACCTCGACGAGGCGGCCGAGACCGGGGAACGGCCAGTCGAGCGTGCGGCGGAGGCGCGGTCCCTTCTCGCTCTCGTCGCCGAGCGCGGTGCAGCCAAAGAGATAGGCGCCGTGCAGCAGCCAGATGCCCGGCTTCCTGAGGGTGCGGGCGACGACGTCGATCTCGGCCGCATAGGGCGTCCCTGCCCGCCTCATCCAGGTACGCACGATCGGGTCGGCGAGCCTGGCCAGCACTCCTCCGAGCGGGAGCCAACCGAGGCAGGCGTCGCGAACGGCCAGGGCTTCGGCCTCCCGCCGGCGGACATGACCGGAGGCCGCGCCGTCCGACACATCGATCAGTTTCACCGACTTCATAAGTGAGTGATTACTCACTCATGATATTTCCGTCAAGCCGCAGTCAGCGACGTTCCCAGTCGATATGTCCCAAATCGTATGCGAACTGCCGCTCGACCACGATTGCCGTCGCGTCGGAGGCGTCGCCCTTCCGGTCCGTCACGCGCTGCTGCGCCACGTCCTTCGGGACGTCGAGCCAGATGCCCCGGAACGGCACGCCGACCTTGCGCGCCAGCGCCTCGGCCGCTGCGCGTTCCTCGGGCCGGGCGAAGACCGCGTCGAGCACGACGCTGTGCCCGGCGCGCAGCACCCGCTCGGCCCGTGCGAGGCAGGCCGCATAGGTTCGAGCCGACGCCTCGGGCGAATAGCTCCCTGCCGGCATGCGCTCCTCAAGCGCGATTCCCGCCTGCCGCTTGCGCTCGACGTCGGTTCGCACCACGACGGCGCCCGGGGTGCGGCCGATCTCCGGGGCAAGCTTGAGCGCCAGCGTGGTCTTGCCGCTGCCCGACAGGCCGCCGATGGCGACCAGGCGCGGCGGCGCGGGCTGGAGGAAGGCGAGCGCCGCTTTCTGATAGGCGCGTGCCGGCGCATTGTCGGCGCCGCTGACGGCCGTGACCGCCGAATCGACATAGGCCCGGATCGCCGCCCGCCGTGCGAGGAACATCGGCAGCAGCGCCAGCGCCTCCTCGTGCGAGGCGCCCTCGACCTCGCCGACCCGCCACAGCCATTCGTTCAGCAGGCGGTTGGCCAGCGCGCCCAGCCCCTGCCGCGCCAGGTCCATGAGCGTGAAGGCGAGGTCGTAGAGGACGTCGATGTTGGCGATCTTGTCGGAGAATTCGATGGCGTCGAACGGCACCGGCTGGCCGTTCAGCGTCACGATGTTCCGCAGGTGAAGATCGCCATGGCAGCGCCGGATCGCGCCGGCCGCGACGCGGCGGGCCACGAGATCGACGAACGGTTCGAGCGAGCGTGGCATCGCCTCGGCCAGCGCCTCGCTGGTCGGCGGATCGAGCCGCCCCCCTGCCTCGCGCATCTGGCGGACATCGGCCGCCACCGAGTGCCGGTAATCGTCGGGCGAACAGAAACCCGAGGCGATGGCCGGCAGCCCGTCGTGGAACCGGGCGACGCGGGCGCCGAGTGCCGCCATCAGTTCGGGCGTCAGCGCGCCGCGCGCCGCCATGCGGTCGAGCAGCCCCTCCTCGTCGAAGCGCCGCATCACGACCAGCCAGTCGACCGCGTGCCCCGAGGCCTCGCCGACCTCACCCAGCGCCAGCTTGCCGTCGCGCCGTATCACCGGGGCGATGCCGAGATAGATTTCCGGGGCGGAGCGCCGGTTGACGTCGATCTCGGCGGCACACATCGCCGCGCGCCGGCTCTCGGTCGAGAAATCCATGTAGGGAAACTTCACCGCCCGCTTCAGCTTGTAGGCGCGCTCGCGGCACAGGAAGACGATGGCGCCGTGCGTGTCGATCCGCCGTTCGGGCTTCAGCTCGGCATCGAGGAAGGCGATCGTCTCGGACTGATCCTCGACGACGAAGGAGGGCCTGCCCGTCATGGCGCGGCCGAAGGATCGACGTGAATGATGATCTCCGCGCCGGGAAAGGCCCTGGCGATCTCGGCCTGAACCTCGAGGCCGATCGCGTGGCCCAGCACGACCGAGAGGTCGCGGTCGACCTCGATGTGGAGTTGGATGAACCGGGTGAGACCGCTCGACCGCGTCTTCAGGTCGTGCACGTCCCTGACGCCCGGATGTGCGCGCACGATCTCCGCGATCTTCCGCCCGTCCTCGGGCGGCAGTTCATGGTCCATCAGAACGTTCAGCGATTCCTTGCCGACGTTCCACCCGCCATGCATCAGATAGAGCGCCACCAGGGCCGCGACGCCGCTGTCGATCAGCGGCTGGTCCAGCAGACCCGACAGGAACACGCCGGCACCCGTGACCAGGGTCGCCACCAGGTCGGTACTGTAGTGAGCCATGTCGGCGTTGATGGCCAGCGAGCCGCTGCGGCGCACGACGTACTTCTGGAACGTGACGAGGCACAGGGTGAGTCCGATCGCCAGGGCGCTGACGGCCAGGCCGATCCCCTCTTCCCGCACCTGCTTCGGATCGCCCAACCGTTCCACGATGGCCACCAGAAGCGCGCATCCCGAAGCGGCGATGAACCCCGCCTGGATGAGGCCCGCCAGTCCCTCGGCCTTGCCATGTCCGAAGCGATGATTGTCGTCGGCCGGCACCAGCGACTGGCGCACCGCGAGGAAGGTCACCATCGAGCTGACGAGGTCGAGCGACGTGTCGACCAGCGAAGACAGCATGCTCACCGAATCGGTGAGCCGCCAGGCCGCGAACTTGGCGACGATCAGGATGAGCGCCGTCGACATGGAAGCGACGGTCGCCAGTCGCATCAGCCGTTGGGGCTCCATCGCCGTCACGCCCTCAGGGGTAAAGCGTTCGGGTAGTCCACGGCTCCGCCGCAGACCCGCGGCGATATTCCAGCCGGTCGTGCAGGCGGAAGGCGCCGTCCTGCCAGAACTCGATCAGGGTCGGCTGCAGGCGGAAGCCCGACCAGTGCGGCGGCCGCGGCACCGTCCCGATCACGTGCCTCGCCCCGTACTCGGCCACCCGCTTCTCCAGCGCGAACCGGCTCTCGAGCGGCCGCGACTGTTCCGAAGCCCAGGCCCCGATCTGGCTCCCGCGAGCCCGGGTCGCGAAATAGGCGTCGGCCTCGGCCGCCGTCGTCGGGGTGACCGGCCCCTCCAGTCGAACCTGGCGTCGCAGCGACTTCCAGTGGAAAAGCAGCGCCGCCTTGGGATGGGCCAGCAGGTGGTTGCCCTTCCGGCTTTCATAGTTTGTGTAAAACACGAACCCGTCGGCGTCGTAGTCCTTCAACAGGACCATGCGCACGGCCGGCGTGCCGTCCGGACCGACCGTGGCCAGGGCCATGGCCGAGGGGTCGTTGGGCTCGGAAGTGGCGGCTTCGCCGTACCAGGCGGCGAAAAGCTCCAGCGGATCGGTGGTTTCCCTGATCATGACCACAATATGAGGGGGCCGCTCGCGTTCCACCACCGGCATCTTGTCCCAATACCGTTCCCCCGCTAGAACGAGGCATGACCGCAGCTGCACAACTGATGGCCGGTAAAAAAGGCCTCGTAATGGGCGTCGCCAACGAACGCTCGATCGCTTGGGGGATTGCCAAGGCCTGCCACGACCAGGGGGCCGAGGTGGCCTTCACCTTCCAGGGCGAGGCGCTGGAGAAGCGTGTGCGGCCGCTGGCCAACTCGATCGGGGCCAAGATCATCGAGCCGTGCGACGTCACCAACGCCGCCAGCATCGATGCCGTCTTCGCCAAGCTGGAGAAGGAATGGGGCAAGCTGGACTTCGTCGTCCACGCCATCGCCTTTTCCAACAAGGACGAGCTGCGCGGGCGCTATCTCGACACCACGTCCGACAATTTCAATCTCACGATGAACGTGAGCGTCTACTCCTTCACCGCCGTGTCGCAGCGCGCCGTACCGCTGATGAAGGATGGCGGCAGCCTGCTCACCCTCACCTACTACGGCGCCGAGCGGGTGATCCCCCATTACAACGTCATGGGCGTGGCCAAGGCGGCCCTCGAGGCGAGCGTGCGCTACCTGGCGGCGGACCTCGGCGAGCAGAAGATCCGCGTCAACGCGATCTCCGCCGGCCCGATCAAGACCCTGGCCTTCGCCGGCATCAACGACGGCCGCTACATCCTGAAGTGGAACGAGCTCAACTCGCCGCTGAAGCGCAACGTCACGACCGAGGAAGTCGGCAATGCCGGCCTCTATCTCCTGTCCGATCTCGGCACCGGCGTGACCGGTGAAGTGATGCACGTCGATGCCGGCTACCATGTCGTCGGCATGATCAACACCTCGTCCGCGAAGCAGATCGCCGACTTGCTCGGCAACTTCGAAGGCGAGTAGCGCAGGAGGCCGGCGACCATGGCCGGCAGCAGTTTCGGTACCCTCTTCCGGTTCACCAGCTGGGGCGAAAGCCACGGCCCCGCCATCGGCTGCGTGGTCGACGGCGCGCCGTCGCGCATCCCCCTGAGCGAAGCCGACATCCAGGTGTGGATGGACAAGCGCCGCCCGGGCCAGTCGCGCTTCGTCACCCAGCGCCAGGAGCCGGACACCGTGAAGATCCTGTCCGGCGTGTTCGAGGGCGTCACGACCGGCACGCCGATCGGGCTGCACATCGACAATGTCGACCAGCGCAGCCGCGACTACGGCGAGATCAAGGACCAGTTCCGCCCGTCCCACGCCGACTACACCTATCAGATGAAGTACGGGGTCCGCGATTATCGCGGCGGCGGTCGCCAGTCGGCCCGCGAGACCGCCGTGCGCGTCGCCGCCGGCGCCATCGCGCGGAAAATCCTGGGCGATGGCGTCACCATCCGCG
>CAZPOS010000097.1:0-10281 GCA_964588065.1 uncultured Reyranella sp. | reverse complement strand
AATTGGGACGCGACCGGCGACAATCCCTTCTGGTGTCCCGACCGCCAGGCGGCGCAGAACTGGGAAGGCTACCTCGACGACGTGCGCAAGCGCGGCAGCTCGTGCGGCGCGGTCATCGAGGTGGTGGCCTCGGGCGTGCCCGTGGGTCTCGGCGATCCGGTCTACGACAAGCTCGATGCCGACCTCGCCAAGGCGCTGATGAGCATCAATGCCGTGAAGGGTGTGGAGATCGGCGACGGCTTCGCCTCGGCGGCGATGAGCGGCGAGGAAAATGCCGACGAGATGCGCATGCGGGACGGTCATCCCGCCTTCCTGAGCAACCATGCCGGCGGCATCCTGGGGGGCATCTCGACCGGCCAAGACATCGTCTGCCGCCTTGCCGTCAAACCCACCAGCTCGATCCTGACGCCGGTGCGCAGCGTCGACCGCAACGGCCGCGACATCGAATTGCGCACCAAGGGCCGCCACGATCCGTGCGTCGGCATCCGCGGCACGCCGGTCGCCGAAGCCATGATGGCCTGCGTCCTGGCCGATCACCTGCTGCGCCATCGCGCGCAGGCAGGCTAGCCCGCCGCGGTGGCCGCCCGGCAAGCCCTGGAGGTGCGCTACGCCACCCTCCACAATCTCGGGATGGCGGCGGTCTCGCTCCTGATGATCGGCACGGCGATCGCACACTTCGCATCCGGCGGTGCGGCCAACGCGCCCACCCTTTCGCTGCAGGACCCGCGCTTCGTGATGTTCGCCCTGCTGGCGCTGATCATGGTCTACTACATCTACTTGGGCCTCAGTCGCGCGTTCGATCGCACGCCGCAGGTCGTGATCGACCATGAAGGAATCGCGCTGGGGTTCGGCCGGAATGCCCGCATCGCCTGGGCCGACATCGAATGGGTGCGGCTTCGCCGCCTGGCGATGCGGACCCAGCTCCAGATCGGCGTCGAACCCCAGGCCTTCCTCGCAGCGGACCTGCGCCTTTCCCAGTTCAACGTCGATGACAGCTTGCGGCCGATCCGCGGCGTTCCAGCGGCCGTCATCGTCCGCGACAACGGCCTCGACTCAAACGCCCTGGCGATGCTTGATGCCGTGAAGGCATTCCGGCCGAATCTCGTTCGTTCCTGATCAGCCCCCTGTCACAATAGGGAAACTCCCGCATGCGGCGTTTCATCGTCGGCTTTCTTGCGACCATCGGCACCCTCGTCCTGCTGGCGGTGGTCGCCGGCGTGGCCTTCTTCGCCTCGGGCCCCTTCTCGCCCAAGCCGTTGCCGCAGCAGATGGTGCTGTCGCTCGACCTGCGGTCGCTGCCGCCGGAAACGACCTCGACCGGGCTGCTGAGCGGCGGACTGTTCGGGAGTTCGCGCGACATCGTCGAGACGGTGCAGCTCCTGTGGCAGGCCGCCGACGATCCGCGCGTCGTCGGCCTCTACGTCGAGATCGGCGACGAGGAAGGCGGTCTGGCGCGCGTCCAGGAACTGCGCCAGGCGATCGCCCACTTCCGCGGCAAGGGCAAGTTCGCGGTCGGCTTCGCCGCATCCCTCGGCAGCGGCGGCACCCACGTCGCCGACTATTACCTCGCGGCCGCGCTCGACCAGATCTGGCTGCAACCCAGCGGCGGCTTCGCCGTCACCGGCATCGCCGTCGAAACGCCCTTCCTGAAAGGTGGCCTCGACAAGCTCGGCGTGAAGGTCGAGGGCGGCAAGCGTTTCGAATACAAGAGCGCGCCGGATTCGTTCACCGAGACGGGTTACACCCGCCCCGCCCGCGAGAACCTGCAGCAGCTCATCGACAGCCTGTTCGACCAGTTCATCGCCGACGTGGCGCGCGACCGCAAGATGGAGGCCGGCCAGCTGCGCCGCCTGATCGACACCGCGCCGCACGAATCCGAGCAGGCACGTCGCGACGGTCTCGTCGACAAGATCGGCTATCGTACCGACGCGCTCGAGGACGTCTACCAGCGCGCCAACGGCAAGCGCGATCTCGTGACGCTCGCCGAATATGCCGGCGACGAGGCGCGTCCCAAGACCGGCGGCGAGGTGATCGCGCTTGTGCGCGCCAGCGGCGCGATTTCATCCGGCACCGGCAGCGGCAGCCCGCTCGAGGACGAGGCGATGGCCAACTCCGACGACGTCGTGCAGGCGCTGGAGGACGCGGCACAGGCGAAGGACGTGCGGGCCATCGTGCTGCGCATCGACTCGCCCGGCGGCACCTACCCCGCCGCCGATGCGATCGCCGATGCGGTCGGCCGAGCGCGCGCCGCCGGCAAGCCGGTGATCGTGTCGATGGGAGACATCGCGGCGTCGGGCGGCTACCTGGCCGCCGTGCGTGCCGAGGTGATCGTCGCCCAGCCCACGACCATCACCGCCTCGATCGGCGTGTTCAGCATCTGGCCGATGGCCCAGGAGCTGCTGACGTCGCTCGGCGTCAATGTCGAACGGGTCTCGGTCGGCCGCAATGCCGGCATGCATTCGACCTTCCAGCCGCCGACCCCGGCACAGCGCGCCGCCATCAATCGCGAGCTCGACGTGATCTATGCCGCCTTCACCGCCCAGGTGGCGGAGTCGCGCAGCCTCGACGCCAATCGCATCGACGCCGCCGCCCGCGGACGCGTGTTCAGTGGCATCGACGCCAAGCGCGCCGGCCTAGTGGACGAGCTGGGCGGGCTCCAGCTCGCCTTCAACATCGCCAAGGCGAAGGCCGGCATCGGCGAGGGTCGCAAGGTCGAGATCCGCCGCTATCCCGACGAAACCGACCGGCTGCAGCGCGTCATCGACCGCCTGTTCAAGCTGGCGGGCGTCACGGCCTCGCCGAACCTGGCGGTGCCGCGTGAAGTGCGCGAGCTGCTGGCCAAGTTCGGCGTGGCCACGCGCCCCGGCAATGTCCGACTGCCGCCCCTGCCGCCGCTCTGGCGCTGATCGACTCCGCGTCGATCCGGCCTAACGCCGCTCTTCCAGGGGCGCGACGGTTGCCCGCCACATCGTCCACGCATTGGCGACGTTCACCGCCGTGAACTCGACATGGCCGATATCGTCGATCAGGAACAGCGACACGCGTGCCCTCGAAGCGGCCACCGCGAGATCCTCGCTCTCGCTGTAGGGCACCATCGGATCGGTGCGGCCGTGCACCAGGATGAGATGCCCGCGCAGCTTCGACAGATCGTGGAGGGCAAGGTTCAGCCCGTCGATCTCGCGACGCACCGGCTCGGGTAGGTCCTCGATCAGGCGATTGACGGCATCGGGGTCGCGGTTATCGACCAGGGCCAGCACCGCGCGGCCCTGCGGCCCGAGCATCGCGACCTCGCGGGAGATATCGGCATCGCGGTCACGGAAGCGCAGCGCCGCAATCTCCCCGAGAAGCTCCGCGTCGCGCGGATCGTCGAGCCGACCGGCATTGGCGCGCAGGATGGCCCAACGGCCATAGGCATTGGGGGCGACCCGGAATTCCCGGCTTTCACCGCGGGGTCGAAAGGCGCCCGTGGTCGCGAAGCGGATGGCGGCATGGGCGTCGCGATACCCACCGATCGCCAGGACGAAGGCGATCTTCGGCGCGAGATCCTCCTCTATCGCCGCAATGATCGCCGGCGCCGCGGCATAGGAAATGGCCGCCACGCCCAGCGGCAGGCCAGGCAGCCGACCGTTCAGCTGCCGCAGAGCATCGGCCACGCGATCGCCATCGGCACGCGACAGGACCAGTTGGCGCACTTCGGGCAGTTCCGGCACCAGCACGGCGAAGCCCGCGCGCGCGAGCGTCCGGGCGAAGGCCTGCAGCCTCGGCTCGTCGCGCCCCAGCACGGCGGCGCCCGGCACCAGGACCATCGCGGCACGCGCAAGGCTCGCCGGCAGGTAGAGATCGCCCTCGCCCTTTTCCCAGCGGATCGCCCGTTCCACCGGCGCGTCGGTCACCCCCTGCCACAGGGTCCGATTGCCGCCGGCCGCCACGTCCCACATCACCAGCGCGGCTTCTGTCCAGACAATCGGCCGGCCAACGATGAACAGCACCGCGAGGCCTGCCACCAGGACCATAGCGCGCCTTCATGCGCCAAGGCGCGTGGTGGCCAACGTGTCGAGCGTGTCGCCGGTGCGTCGCAGGAGGGACAGCGCCTCGACCCGCCCGGTCATCGGCAGGTTCTGGCGACCGACGATGCGCGCCACCTGCTCGGCCTCGGCAGGGCTGCGGAACCGCCCCAGCGTGATGTGCGGCTCGAACGGCTCGCGGCCGGGTACCGGATTCAGCTCTTCATGCAGCGCCGCCAGCTCCGCCGCGCCGTCGGAGGGCTCGGCATAGAGATAGAGATCGGCGCGTACGATGCGCTCGATCAGGAACCAGAAGGGCCGTTGGGTAATGCCCCGCAGCATCGTGCGCAGCTCCTGCTCGCGTTCGGCCGCGGCGCCGAACACGAGAGTGAAGTGCGGACCGATCAGATCCGCTTCCTGCGGGTGATACTGCGCCCGCAACCGGCGCAGCGCCGCGTCGTCGGCCTCGCCGAGGACCGGCCAGGCCACGACATGGAGCATCTCAGCTGTAGCTCTTGGCCATGCCGGCCGCCGGATCCATCACAGCGCCATAGGGCGGGAACGGATAGCGCAGGCCGTTCTTGCCGAGATGGCCCATGCCCTCGACCGCGCGCAGCAGCTCGTCGGGCGGGCAGGCCATCAGCAGCTCGTCGTCGGCCACGCCGCCATAGCGCCGCTCGGCGAAGCAGGGCAACGACAGCGAGGTCTGCCGGGTGGCGAGCGCCCGTCCCCAGGAATCGGCGCAGGCGCTCTCGCCGGTCACCGTGAAGTCGTAGCGGCGGTAGCGGTGATACTGCAGCCCGTTGATGAAATAGATCATCTGGCCGGGCGTGCCGTAGAACAGGCAGATGTCGGGCGGATCGAGGCGCGCCGAGCGCAGCGGCGACACGACGAGGCCGTTGTATTTGCCGTCCGGCACGCGCGGCATCTGGGCCTGGTGGGCGGCCGACGCCTCCTTGTTGCCGAACCAGACGCCGTTCATGTGGTCGCCGGAGAGGAACCCCTCGCCCGGATGGTTGAGGCCGACGACGCCGCCGCAATTGCCGCCGCGCGTATTGTCGACGGTGATGCCTAGCGTGAATCCGTACCAGCGCGACTGCGTCACCATCTGGCACATGGTGAACTTGAAGCCCTCGGTCGGCTTGCGCACGCCCTTGATCTTGTCCATCTCGGCCGGATCCTCGAACAGGCGCATGCCGATCGGCTGGGTGCGGATGCGCAGGATCTCGATCAGCTTGTTGCTCGCCTCGGCCAGCATGGCGCCGGTGATGGTCTCGGGCGGCGTCCATGGGGCGGTCTTGTAGCCCGGCGGCAGCGTCTGGACGTTCATTGTTGTTTCCTCCGTGTCTGGCTAGGTGAGGTTCAGCCCACCGTCGGCGATGACGATCTCTCCGGTAACGTAGTCGTTGGCGCACAGGGCGGCCACCAGATCGGCGATGTCCTCCGGCTTCGCAGGCCGCTTCATCGGCGACTTCGCTTTCCACATCTCCAGCATGTCCGGCCAGTTTGCCGTCATCGGCGTCTCGACCAGTCCGGGTGCCACGGCATTGACGCGGATGTCCGGCCCCAGCGACAGCGCCAGCAGCCTGGTGACGTGATGCAGCGCTGCCTTCGACGCCGCGTAGGGGATCGACGATCCCTTGGGTCGCGCACCGGCATGCGTGCCGATGTTGACGATGCTGGCGGGACGGCCGCCCGCGGCCGACGTGCGCAGCGCGGCTTCCGCCTCCGCAACAAGCATGAACGGCGCGATCAGGTTCACGTCGAGCATCTGGCGCCACAGCGCCGGCGTCGCGGCCTTGAGGTCGGCGTGCGGGATGCGGATCGACAGGCCGGCATTGTTCACCAGCGCGTCGAGGCGGCCGTGCCGCTCGAGCACCGACGCGACGAGACCGCGCGCCGCCGCCTCGTCGCCGAGATCGGCCTGGTGATAGCTCGCCCGCGGCAGCTCGGCGGCCATCGCCTTTCCCACCTCGGCCGAGCTGCGCGAGTGAAGGGCCACGGCATAACCGTCGCGCGACAGGCGGCGCGCGATGGCGGCGCCGATCCCGGAGGTCGAACCGGTGACGAGGGCGACGCGCTCAGACACAGGCCCTCAACGCCTCCAGCGTCTCGTCGGGGCGCTCCACCATCATGAAGTGCCCGCAGTTCGGGATGGTGACGGACGTCGAGCCGGCAATGGCGGCCACCAGCGCTTTGGCCTTGGGCGCCGGAGTCATGAGATCGCCGTCACCCAGGACGAAGACGGTCGGGCATTTGACCGCCGCCGCGCGCGCGGGCGCGTCCTTGTAGGCGTTGCACGCCGCCAGATCGCTATGGATGACACCCGGCGCATTGCCCGCCAGCACCGCCAGCGACTCGCTGCGCAGCCACAGGCCGGGCGAGACCATGCCACCTTTGTGCAGCGCATTGCCCATGCCCCAGAAGGTCATGAGTTCCTGGACCTTCACCGTATTGGCCTTGGCCGATTCGAGCATCTCGGGATGGACCGGCATATCGGACGCCACACCGCACAGGCCCAGCGCCCGCACCCTGTCGCCATGGCGGGCCGCGCAGTCGAGGGCGACCAGAGCGCCCATCGAATGGCCGACCAGGGCCGCCTGCTTCAGGCCGGCCGCCTCGATCAGGCGCGCCGTCCAGTCGGCCATCGCCGGGATGCTGTCGAGGACAGGTCCGTCGGACCAGCCGTGCGCCGGGAAGTCGACGGCGAGGACGGCGCGTCCATGGTTGGCGAACCAGCGGGTCTGCAGGCGCCATGCCGTGCGGTCGAAGCCGGCGCCATGGAGGAAGACGATGGCGGGCCTGCCCGGATCGAATTCGGTGCCGCCGGTCGTCGCGAAGACGGTCCGGCCATCGACGGTGAGCTTCATGGTCAGCCCTTCTGCGAGGCGCGCAGCGCCTGTCCGAGATCGTCGATCAGGTCCTCGGCATCCTCGAGCCCGACCGACAGCCGGATCATGCCCTCGCCGATGCCTGCCTGCGCGAGCGCCGCGGCATCGAGCTGGGCATGCGTCGTCGACGCCGGATGGATCACCAGCGACTTGGCATCGCCTACGTTGGCGAGGTGCGAGAAGATCTTCAGCCGTTCGATGAAGCGGCGGCCCGCCTCGCGCCCGCCCTTGATGTCGAAGCTGAAGATCGATCCCGTCCCCTTCGGCAGCATCCGCTGCGCCAGCGCGTGGTCGGGATGATCGGCCATGTCGGGCGAGGCGATCCGTTCGACCGCCGCATTGGCCTTCAGGAACGTCATCACCGTACGGGCATTCTCGACGTGACGCGCGACCCGCAGCGGCAGGGTTTCGAGACCCTGGATCAGATAGAAGGCGTTCTGCGGCGACAGGCAACAGCCGAAGTCGCGCACGCCCTCGGCGCGGGCGCGCATGACGAAGGCATGCGGCCCGAACTCCTCGGCGAAGTCGATGCCGTGATAGCCGGCATAGGGTTCGGTCAAGGTGGGGAACTTGCCCGAGCGCTCCCAGTCGAAGCGGCCGGACTCGACGATCACGCCGCCGATCGCCACGCCATGGCCGCCGATGAACTTGGTCGCCGAATGGAAGACGATGTCGGCGCCGAGGGTCAAAGGCTTGCAGAGGATCGGCGAGGCGAAGGTGTTGTCGACCATCAGCGGGATCCTCGCCTCGTGGGCGATCGCGGCGATGGCCGGGATGTCGAGCACCTCGCCGCCCGGGTTGCCGATAGTCTCGCCCAGCACCAGCCGCGTCTCGGGCCGGATGGCCTTGCGGAACCCGTCATGGTCGCGCGGATGGACGAACGTCGTCTCGATGCCGAAGCGCGGCAGGGTGAGCGCCAGCATGTTGCGCGTGCCGCCATAGAGCGACGTCGAGGCGACGATGTGACCACCCGCCCCCATCAGCGTCGCGATGGCGATGTGCAGCGCCGCCTGGCCGCTCGACACCGCGAGCGCGCCCGATCCCTCCTCGAGCGCCGCGACGCGCTCCTCAAACACCGACACGGTCGGGTTGGAGATGCGGCTGTAGATGTGGCCGCCGACTTCGAGGTTGAACAGGCTGGCGGCATGGTCGACGTCGCGGAACACGAAGGACGTCGTCTGATAGATCGGTACGGCGCGCGCGCCGGTGGCGGGATCCGGATGCTGGCCGGCATGCAGCGCCAGCGTGTCCGGCTTCAGGAACTTGGCTTCGACCACGTCGTCTCCCTTTCAGCGGGCGGTCCTGCCGCCTCTATTTCTTGAACAGCGAGGCCGCCGCGGCGGCATGGCTTCGCTTGGCCTTGATCTTGGCCTCGACACGCTCCAGCTCGGCCCTGAGCACGATGACGTATTCTTCCAGGTCCTCGACGTTCAGGGCGTCGAGATTGAGCGGTTGCGACTTCTTCTGTCGCGGGTCGAGATCGTCGAGATCGAAGGCCATGGCGCGTCTCCACGGAAGCGGCTAAGGCAGGACTAGCACCGCTCCACCTGCTTCGAAAGGCCGACCATGAGTGCCCTGCCCGCCACGATGACCTGCATCGAGATCACCAAGTATGGCGGCCCGGAAGTGCTGGTGCCGGCGACCCGGCCGGTGCCGCAGCCCAAGGCCGGCGAGATCCTGATCAAGGTCGCGGCGACCGCGGTCAACCGGCCCGACATCTCCCAGCGCCAGGGCAACTACGCGCCACCGCCGGGGGCCTCCGACCTGCCCGGCCTCGAAGCCTCCGGCACGGTCGCCGCGCTGGGCGAGGGTGTGACTGGCTGGAGCCTCGGCGACGAGATCTGCGCGCTGACGCCGGGCGGTTCCTATGCCGAGTACTGCATCGTGCCGGCGCCGCAGTGCCTGCCGCTGCCCAAGGGCTTCGACCTGCTGCACGCGGCGGCGCTGCCGGAGAACTACTTCACGGTCTGGCACAACCTGTTCGAGCGCGGCCAGCTCAAGGCCGGCGAGACGGTCCTGATCCATGGCGGCGCGAGCGGCATCGGTACGACGGCGATCCAGCTCGCCAAGTCCTTCGGCGCGACGGTGCTCACGACCGTGCGGACGAAGGAGAAGGCCGATGCGGTGAGGGCCCTCGGGGCCGATCACGCGATCCTCTACAAGGACAACGACTGGGCGGCCGAGGTGAAGAAGCTGTCGGGCGGCGTCGACGTCGTGCTCGACATGGTTGCGGGCGATTACCTGCCGAAGAACCTGTCGCTGCTGAAGCTCGACGGGCGCTGCGTCGTGATCGCCGTGCAGGGCGGTGCGACGGCCACCATCAGCGCCGGCTTCCTGATGGTCAATCGCCTGACGCTCACGGGCTCGACGCTGCGTCCGCAGAGCGTCGAGAGCAAGGGCCGGATGGCCCGCGGCCTGAAGGAGAAGGTCTGGCCGCTGCTCGAAGCCGGCAGCATCAAGCCGATCATCTACAAGACGTTCCCGCTGCGGGACGCCGCCGGCGCGCATGCCGAACTGGAGCGCGCCGACCATGTCGGCAAGGTGATGATGACCGTCTGAGGTCTAGCGCTCGCCGAGGTCGGGCTGGTCGGCCTCGGCGGGATCGAGCTCGGCCTCCTCGCCCCCCTCTTCCGCATGGCCCATCTCGGCCATTTCCTTCTTGCGGGCGGAATCGTCGCGAGCGGCTTTGCGGCGGGCACGGTCGACCGCGTCGTTGAGATCCTTCAGCGTGCACAGGCCGAGAGTCACCGGATCGCGCTGACGCAGGTTCTGCATGTTCCAGTGCGTGCGGTCCTTGACCGACTGGACCGTGCTCTTGGTCGAACCGACGAGCTTGGCGACCTGGCTGTCCTGCAGCTCCGGATGGGTCTTCAGCAGCCAGGCGATGGCGTCGGGCCGGTCCTGGCGCTTGGCCACCGGCGTGTAGCGCGGCCCCTTGGAGCGGGCCTGCGGCATCGGCACGTCGCGCGGGCTGAGCTTCAACCGGGCGTTGCTGTCGGCCTCGGCGCGCTTGATCTCTTCCTTGGTCAGCTGACCGTTGGTCGTCGGATCGTATCCCGTCATGCCGCCTGCGACTTCGCCATCGGCGATCGCCTGGATTTCGAGCGGATGCAGACCGGTGAAGGCCGAGATCTGGTCAAAGGTCAGGGTCGTATTCTCGACCAGCCAGACGGCGGTCGCCTTGGGCATCAACACTTGCGACATGAATTCACTCTCCTGTGCCCGGATATAGAGGCCGGCTTCCCCGCCGCCAACCCGAAAAGCACGTAGCCGAAAATGGAAACGGCCGGGGTTGCCCCCGGCCGTTCCTGAAGTCAACGCTTCGGATCGTCTTACTGGATGACGATTTCGACGCGGCGGTTCTGCGGCTCGCGGACGTTCGGGCC
>CAZPOS010000096.1:13253-17811 GCA_964588065.1 uncultured Reyranella sp. | reverse complement strand
CGGGGATGACGAACTCGCCGACCGCCGGGATGAACACCAGCAGGCAACCGGCGACGATGCCGGGCAGCGAGAGGGGCAGGGTGATCGTGAGGAAGGCGGCGAAGGGCTTTGCGCCGAGATCGGCCGCGGCTTCGAGCAGCCCGTGGTCGAGCTTCTCAAGCGTGGCGTAGAGTGGCAGAACCATGAACGGCAGGTAGGCGTAGACGATGCCGAGATGCACCGCCCATTCGGTGCCGAGGATCGTGCCGGGGTTGGAGGCGAGACCGCTCCAGCGCAGGAACTGCTCGATCAGGCCGTTGTCGGCCAGCAGGCCCATCCAGGCGTAGATGCGGATCAGGAACGAAGTCCAGAAGGGCAGCACGACCAGCATCAACAGCAGCGGCCGCCGGTTGGGGGCGGCGCGTGCGATGGCATAGGCCATGGGATAGCCCAGCAGCAGCGCCACCAGGGTCGAGGTCGCGGCGATCCGCAGCGAGGAGAGCCAGGCCGCCAGATAGAGATCGTCGGAGAAGAGCAGCGCGAAGCTCTTGAAGCTGAGGCCCAGCTCGACCGGCGGCACCGAGTCGGGCGCATAGGTTCCCAGCGAGATGGCCAGCACCAGCAGGCAAGGCAGCAGAAAGAAGACCCCGAGCCACAGGAACGGGAGCCCGATGACGAACCGCACCGCCTCAGGCCTCCAACCTCTGGCCGGCCTCGTCGGCCCAGCCCAGCCAGACGTGCCGCCCGCGTGCGAAGGCTTCGCCGGCGCTGCGGCTGATGTTCGTCGTCGAGACGGTCATCATGCCGTGGGCGTCGGTCTCGACACGATAGAGCGAGCGGTCGCCCTCATAGGCGACGTCGACGATCCGGCCGCCGACGGTCTGCGGCAGGGCGGGCCGCGTGGCCGCCAGAACGATCTTCTCCGGCCGCAGCGCGATCCAGCCACCGCCGGGCGCGTCGAGGATATTGGCGATGCCGATAAAGTCGGCCACGAATCGCGAGGCCGGATGCTCGTAGACCTCGTGCGGCGTGCCGATCTGGGCAATGCGGCCGGCATTCATCACGGCGAGCCGGGTCGCCATGGACATTGCCTCTTCCTGGTCGTGCGTCACCATGACGAAGGTGAGGCCGAGCTGCTCCTGCAGGCGCACCATCTCGAAGCGCGTGCCCTCGCGCAGCTTGCGGTCGAGCGCGGCCAGCGGCTCATCGAGCAGCAGCAGCTTGGGCCGCTTCACCAGCGCCCGCGCCAGCGCCACCCGCTGACGCTGGCCGCCGGAAAGTTGCGACGGCTTGCGCTTCGCATGGTCCTGCAGATGCACGAGCGTCAGGATCTCCTCGACCCGCGCGGCGATCTCGGGCGCCTTCACCCCGTCGCGGCGCAGCCCGTAGCCCACGTTGGCCGCCACATCCATGTGCGGGAACAGGGCATAGGACTGGAACATCATGTTCACCGGCCGCCGGTAAGGCGGCACGTCGATCATGTCCTGACCGTCGATGAACAGCCGGCCTTCGTCGGGCGTCTCGAAGCCCGCGAGCATGCGCAGCAGGGTGGTCTTGCCGCAGCCCGAGCCGCCCAGCAGCGCGAACAGCTCGCCGCGCGCGATCTCGAGATCGACGCGATCGACGGCGACGATCGGCCCGAATCGCCGGGTCAGTCCCTCGATGCGGACGATCGGCTGTTCGTTGTTGGGGACTATCAACAGAAAGCCCTTTTCTAGTTCACACGCGAGAGAAAGCGATCTGGCTCATGCAGGCCGGGCCAATAGATAGTGCGAATAGTGCCGATGACGTTCGACAAAGGAATGTAACCAAATCCCCCGGAGCGGCTGTCCAGGCTGTTCCCCCTGTTGTCTCCCAGAACGAAAAGGTGGCCGGGAGGGACCGTGAATTCGGCAGTGTTCTGCAATGCGCTCTGCGGCGTCTCAACGATCATGTATGTCCGTCCGTTGGGTAATGCCTCCCGATACTGTTTGAGAGTGTCTACTCCAGGTGCGCTGAAGAAGGGGCGCGCGAAACCTTGCGGCTCATGTGGCATAGGTTTCCCATTCAGATACAGGATTGCTTCGCGCAACTGCACGCGATCTCCGGGCAAACCCACGACTCGCTTGGCGTAAACAACTTTAGGATCTCTGGAGAGCCTGAATACGACAACGTCCCCATAGCCTGGATTTCTTCCTTCGGGGCGAACGTCCGCCAGAATATAATCAGTCGACAGCAAGGTCGGCATATTAGAGGCCGATGCGATGTGAAAGCTTCGCCAACCGCGCAAGTCCGTCATATCGCCCAGCCCAATGCTCAGGCTGATCGCGATCATGACGATCGCGGCAAACCACGCTGACCGATACCAGGGCAGTGGCATCGCTTCCCGCAGTGATCGGGCACGTCGAACAGCGTCGATAACTACAAAGATACGAAAAATGAGAAAGATGCCACCACCCAGTGCGACAACGCCGGGTATCGGCGCGGCGATCCAGGTCAGGCCGAGAAACGAAAAGTCGAGCGCTATCGCGGCTGTAAATAAACCAACGCCCAGTCGCCATCGCTGGACATAGATCTGCCCCAGACCCGGCCAGATCAGAGACAGCAAGCCAGCCCACAACGCTCGAAGCCAGCCGCTCCTCACCGATGCCTTGTTCAAGATCAGCGGCCCGTCTTGACCGAGGTCCACAGGCGCGTGCGCTCGCGCACCTGCTCGGCGGTGCCGGCGGTGAGCGTGTAGAACTTGGCGCGCACGTCGGCCGGCGGATAGATCAGCGGGTTCTCCGAGATGTCCTTGGGCAGCAGGGCGAAGGCCGCCTTGTTGCCATTGGCGTAGCCCGTGAGTTCGCTCGATGCCGCGGCGACCTTGGCCTCCAGCATGAAGTCGAGGAAGCGGTAGGCATTGGCCTGGTTGGGCGCATCCTTGGGGATCGCCACCACGTCGATCCAGAGCTGCGAGCCCTCCTTGGGAATCGCGTACTCGATGTCCACCTTGTTCGCGGCCTTGGCGCCGCGGTCGCGCGCCTGGAAGATGTCGCCGGAGAAGCCGAAGGCCAGGCAGATGTTTCCGCCCGCCAGCGCGTTGATGTACTCGGAGGAATGGAACTTGCGGATATAGGGCCGCACCGCCTTCACCACGTCGGCGGCCCTGGCGAGATCCTCCGGCTTCTTCGAATCGGGATCGAGGCCGAGATACTTGAGCGCGGCCGGCAGCACGTCGGTGGCGCTGTCGAGCAGCATGACGCCGCAATCCTGGAACTTCGAGACGACCGCCGGATCGAAGATCATGCGCAGCGACTCGACCGGGGCGTCGGGCAGGCGCTTCCTGATCTCGGCGACGTTGTAGCCGATGCCCGTCGTGCCCCACATCCACGGCACGCCATGGGCGTTGTTCGGATCGTACTTGGCCAGCGCCGTCATGATCTCGGGATCGAGGTTCTTCCAGTTCTTGAGCTTCGCCTTGTCGAGCGGCAGGAAGATGTTGGCCTGCAGCTGGCGCACGAAGAACGGCGAGGCCGTCGGCACGACGATGTCGTAGCCCGACTTGCCGGTGCGCAGCTTGGCGTCGAGGATCTCGTTGCTGTCGTAGGTCGTGTAGTTGACCTTGATGCCGGCATCCTTGGCGAAGTCCTTGACCTGGTCTTCGGCGATGTAATCCGACCAGTTGTAGACGTTGACCGAGCCCTGCGCGGCGACGGGGCCGGCAGCGGCGAGGAAGAGCAACGAGGCAAGAGCAAGCAGACGCATCGGCAACTCCGCAGGATCAGACGCCAAGATACCTGTGCTGCAGGTCCTTGTCCCCGGCCAGGGCCTGGGACGAGCCGACCCACACGACACGGCCTTTCTCGACGATGTGGTGGCGGTCGGCCAGCGGGATCAGGGCCGACACGTTCTTGTCGATGACGAGGATCGCCTGACCCTCGGCCTTCAGCCGGCCGAGGCAGGACCAGATTTCCTGCCGGATCAGCGGCGCCAGGCCTTCAGTCGCCTCGTCGAGGATCAGCAGCTTGGGATTGGTCATCAGGGCGCGGCCGATCGCCAGCATCTGCTGCTCGCCGCCGGAGAGCTGGTTGCCCATGTTGCGCTGGCGTTCGGCCAGCCGCGGGAAGAACTCGAAGACGCGCGCGATGGTCCATGGGTTCGGGCGCGCCGTGCGGTTGGCGCTGGCTGCCACGAGGTTCTCGCGCACCGAGAGATTGGGGAAGATCTGGCGGCCCTCCGGCACCAGGCCGAGGCCGAGGCGGGCAATGCGGAAGGCGGGAAGTCCGTCGACCCTGTTGCCTTCGAACTCGACCGCGCCGCGGCGCGCCGGCAGCAGGCCCATGATCGTGTGCACGGTGGTCGTCTTGCCCATGCCGTTGCGCCCCATCAGGGTCACGACCTCGCCGGCATCGACGCGCAGTTCCATGCCGAACAGAGCCTGGCTGGGGCCGTAGAAGGCGTCGAGCTCGCGCACCTTCAGCATCAGGCCGCCTCCTCGCCGAGATAGGCTTGGCGCACCTCCGGATTGGCGCGAATCTCGTCGGGCGTGCCGCTGGCGATGGCGCGGCCATAGACCAGGACGGTGATGCGGTCGGCGAGCTGGAACACCGCGTCCATG
>CAZPOS010000096.1:0-13243 GCA_964588065.1 uncultured Reyranella sp. | reverse complement strand
CTCGATCAGCAGCATGGCGTGTCTCTGTTTGAGCCCCCTCAGGAAGCCGATCAGCCGCTGGCTCTCCTCGACGCCCATGCCGGCCATCGGCTCGTCGAGCAGCAGCAGGCTGGGCTCCCCGGCAAGCGCCATGGCGATCTCGAGCTGGCGCTGCTCGCCATGGCTGAGCGACGAGGCCTGGGTGCCGGCGCGCTGGCCGAGGCCCACCTCGTCGAGCAGGCGGCGGGCGGGGCCGCGCAGCCTCTCGTCGCGCCGCGCGTCGGCCAGGAAGCGAAAGGAGTGCCCGGCATGGCCCTGTACCGCCAGCGCCACGTTCGCGAGCGCCGTGAACTCGCGCAGCACCGACGTGATCTGGAAGGAGCGGCCGAGGCCCAGCCGCACGCGCGCATGCGTCGGCAGTCGGGTGACGTCGCGGCCGGCGAAGTGGATCGCGCCCGAGTCCGGAGCGACGACGCCGGTGAGCTGGTGGATCAGGGTGGTCTTGCCGGCGCCGTTCGGGCCGATCAGCGCATGGATTTCGCCCGGCCGCACGTCGATCGAGACATTGTCGGTCGCCAGCAGGCCGCCATAGCGCTTCACCAGAGCCTCTGTGCGCAGCAAGGGCTCAGTCATGACGGCGTCCCAGCAGCGAGTCGATGCCGCCGCGGGCGTAGAGTGCGATCAGCACCAGCAGCGGGCCGAACACGATCATCCAGTATTCGCCCCAGCCCTTGTGGGCGAGGTTGAGGATCGGCGGCAGCGCCTCCTCCAGCACGAAGAAGGCGATGGTGCCGTACAGCGGGCCGAACAGGGTGCCCATACCGCCCAGCACGACGATGACGATCAGGTCGCCGGATTTCATCCACGACATCATGGCGGGCGAGACGTAGGCGCCTTCGTTGGCGAGCAGGATGCCCGACAGCCCGCCCAGCGCGCCGGCGATGGTGAAGGCGGCGAGCCGGTAGCGGAACACCGGAAAGCCGAGGGCGGTCATGCGCAGCTCGTTCGACTTGGCGCCGCGGATCACCAGGCCGAAGCGGGAATTGGCGTAGCGGCCGCAGAACCACAGGCTGGCGCAGAGCAGGGCGAAGCACAGCCAGTAGAAGCTCGCCTTGTCACGCAGGTCGATCAGGCCGGGGAAGCGGCTGCGGCTGATGTTGAGCCCGTCGTCGCCGCCATAGGCTTCGAGGCCGCTGCCCACGTAGTAGACGAGCTGTGCGAAGGCCAAGGTGATCATGATGAAGTAGAGGCCGCGCGTGCGCAGCGACAGCGCGCCGATCAGGGCGGCCCAAGCCGTCGCCGCGAGCAGGGCGACCGGCCACTGGATCCAGCCGCTGGAAATGCCTTCCGCCGACAGGATGCCGACCGCATAGCCGCCGATCCCGAAGAACATCGCGTGGCCGAAGCTCACCAGCCCGCCATAGCCCAGGATCATGTTGAGGCTGACCGCGGCGATCGACCAGATGACGATGCGCGTGCCGATCGACAGGAGATAGCGCTGGTCGAACGCCTGGGTGAGCAACGGCAGCACCGCCAGCACGACAAGGATCAGGGCCGTCGCGATGCCGCGTGGCGTGCGGAGGGAAGACAACAGTTCCTTCATTGGAGCGCGCCACTCCAGTGGCGCTCATGAATCATGATTGCGCCACCGGAGTGGCGCTCTCCATTGAGGCAAAGGTGCGAAACCATCATGTGCGCTGGCCGAACAGGCCGGTCGGGCGCCACACCAGCACCACCGCCATCAGTACATAGACCAGTACCTGCGAGATCGCAGGCGCGGCGCTCGAGGCGGCGCTGGAACTCATGAAGGTCTTGAGGATGTCGGGCAGGAAGGCGCGGCCCACGATGTCGATCTGGCCGACCACCATCGCGGCGATGAAGGCGCCCTTGATCGAGCCGATGCCGCCGATGACGATGATGACGAGGGCCAGGATCAGAATGTCGTCGCCCATGCCGATGCGGACCGAGGCGATGGGCGCGGACATCAGGCCGGCCAGCCCCGCGAACACCGCGCCGAGCCCGAACACCAGGCTGAACAGCAGCTCGATGTTGACGCCCAGCGCGCCGATCATGCGGCGGTTGGAGGCGCCGGCCCGGATCAGCATGCCGAGCCGCGTGCGCGCCACCAGCCAGGCCAGCAGGATCGCTACGAGCGCGCCCACGACGATGATGGCGAAGCGGTAGGCGGGGTAGGGAACACCCGGCAGGATCTCGATGGTGCGGTTCAGGAAGCCGGGCACCGCGATGCTCTTGCCGGCCGGCCCCCAGAGCGCGCGCACCAATTCGTTGAAGAACAGGATCAGGCCGAAGGTCGCCAGCACCTGGGTGAGATGATCGCGCGCGTAGAGCTTGCGGATCACCACGATCTCGACGGCGACGCCCAGCAGGAAGATCGCCGGTACCGCCAGCAAGGCGCCCAGAACGAACGAGTCCGTTAGGCCGATCAGGGTCCAGGCGATGTAGGCGCCCATCATGTACAGCGAGCCGTGCGCCAGGTTGACCAGGTCCATGATCCCGAGCGTCAGCGTCAGGCCGGCGGCGAGCAGGAACATCAGCAGGCCGAGCTGCACGCCGTTCAGCACCTGGAGCAGCAGATATTCCATCTATGCCGTCACGCCCTCAAACGAAACGGGAGCGCGTCGCCGCGCTCCCGTCGACTGTTGCAACGACGATCTCACTTCATCGGGCACTTGGCCGCGAAGGGATCGACCGCGTCCTTCACGGCCGTGGCGATGGTCTTCACCGTCATCATGCCCTGCGCATCCTTGACCGTTTCCTGGATGTAGAAATTCTCGATCGGGAAGTTGTTGTTGCCGAACTTGAAGTCGCCGCGCACCGACTTGAAGTTGGCCTTCTTCATCTCGGCGCGGACCTTGTCCTTGTTGGACAGGTCGCCCTTGAGCGCCTCGGCGGCCGAGGCCATCAGCATGATCGCGTCGTAGCTCTGGGCGCCGTAGTAGGACGGATAGACGCCGTGTTTCTTCTTGAAGTCCTCGACGAACTTCTTGTTGGCCTCGTTCGGCAGGTCGTTGACCCATTCCTGGGCGCCCAGGGTGCCCAGCGCGAGGTCGCCCTGCTGCGGCAGGGTGATCGCGTCGATCGAGAACACCTGGTAGAGCGGCACCGTCTTGTTGAGGCCCGACTGCGCCCATTGCTTGACGAACTGAACGCCGTGCGCGCCGGGATAGAAGATGAAGATGCCGTCCGGCTTGGCCGCCGCGATCTTGGTCATCTCGGCCGAGAAGTCGAGCTGGTCGGGCCACTTGGTGTAGTCCTCGCTGACGATCTTGCCCTTGTAGGTGCGCTTGACGCCCGCGAGCATGTCCTTGCCGGCGGCGTAGTTGGGGCCGACCAGGTACAGGCTCTTCACGCCCTTTGTGTTGAGATATTCGCCCATCGCCATCGGCGTCTGGTCGTTCTGCCACGAGGTCGAGAAGAAGTTCTTGTTGCAGAGCTCGCCCGCGATCTGCGACGGGCCGGCATTGGCCGAGATCAGGATCGTGTCGCCCTCGTCGACCACCGGCTTGTAGGAGGCGAGCAGCACGTTGGACCAGATGTAGCCGGCGATGAAGTTCACCTTGTCCTGCTGGACGAGCTTCTCGGAGCGCGCCTTGCCGACGTCGGGCTTGAACTGGTCGTCCTCGTAGATGATCTCGAAGGGCTTGCCGCCCATCTTGCCGCCGAGATGCTCCTTGGCCAGCTCGACCGAGCGGCGCATGTCCTCGCCGATCGCGGCCTGCGGGCCGGAAAAGGTGCTGACGAAGCCCACCTTGATCGGGCTCTGCGCCATCGCCGGCAGGCCGAACGCCATGACCGCGGCGAGTGCCGCGGACCCCAACAATTTGTTCTTCATGAGCCGTCGCTCCCTGTTTTCCCTTTGCGGCTATAAAAGCGGAAAATGCAGGGCCCAACAATCGCTTAATGGACGGTGGCCGTGGTTCTGAGCGCGGCGAGCGGCAGGGCCGACGCGGCAGCGACGTCGGCGGGGGCGCCGTCGAGAACAGCCCAGGCGAAGCCGTCGCCGGCCGCGACACGGCAGCTCGCGCTCGCCACGATCGTCACCTCACCCTCGCGCGGCGCGCGCCGCCCGAACTGCTCGAGCCGGGAGGCGACGTTCACCGCCTCGCCAATGGCGGTGTAGTCGACCCGTCCCGCGAAGCCGATATTTCCCACCAGCACCCTGCCGGTGTGCAGGCCGATGCGCATGCGGCAGGCGTGCAGGCCGCGCGCCCGGCGCTCCCGGTTGAAGGCCTCGACCTCCCGCGCGACCGCGAGCGCGCCCTGGCAGGCGATCCGGGCATGGTCGGGAATGGCATCGGGCGCGCCCCAGAACGCCATCAGCCCGTCACCGATATACTTGTCGATCGTGCCGCCGCTCGCCTCGATGGCGGGGCCGATCCGGGACAGCAGGTCGTTCAGATACGCTGCCGTCTCGCCGGCCGGCCGGTCGCGCGCGTAGGTGCTGTAGCCTTCGAGGTCGCTGAACAGGATGGTGACGGCGCGATCCTCGTTCAGCGGCAGGCTGCCCTGCTGCGCGGTCAGACGTGCCACCAGCGCGCGCGGCAGGTAGGTCGCGGACAGTTTGAGGCCGCGGGCCATGCGCTCGAACGCGTGGTTGGCGCGGCTGATCTCGCGGACGCGGCTGCGGGGCAGGGCGGGCACGGCGTCGAGATCGAGCCGTTCGACGGCGCCGGCTGCTCCGGCGAGCGCCAGGATGGGGTCCGCCAGGCGGCGGCCGAGATAGATGGCGGCGATGCCGGTGAGGACCATCAGGACGCCGCCCGCGATCAGGATGCCGCGCACGATCCAGCGCGCCCAGGCCGATTCGCGGCCGGCCTCGTGATAGCCCACGGTCAGCTCCGCAGGGGCAAAGGCCTCGACGCTGCGCCGTATCCAGGCGAAGGAGCGTTCGCCGACCCAGTTCCAATGGCCCTCGACGCGGGCATCGTCGCGGTCCCACGACAGCGGATTCGGATCCGGGGCCCATAACGCGGCGAGCACCGGGTCGCCGACTTCTTCCAACGTGACGAGCCGGGTCTGGGCGCGGGCATCGCCGTTCACTGTCTTCGCGAGTTTGGGATGCGCCAGCACCTGCTCGCGCCCGGTCAGGATGAAGGGGGTGCGCTCGCCGGTGAGCTCGATCTCCTTCAGGAAGCGCGACAGGTCGGTCGTGCCGATCGCCGCGCCGATCACTCCCCGAAACTCGCCGCGCACGCGCACGGGCACGATCACCGGCAGGATCGGCTCGCCGACGACGAAGGACCAGACGGGCTCTCCCCAGCCCGGCCCGTCCATGGTGCGCGCGCGGGCCAGCAGCGCGTCCGCCCCGCGCACGTTCTCGCGCCGCTCAGGCCGCATGGTGCGGTCGGCGCGGACGAAGCGCGTCGGCTCGCCCTCGGTCGGCAGCACGACGAATCCCACGGTCTGCGGTACGGCGGCCAGCGTGCCCAGCGCGAAGAGGCGCCATTGCTCGCGGTCGTCGAAATCGATCTCGCCGCGGGCGATTGCCTCGCTGAGATAGGCGAGCTGGTTTTGCACCGGTCGCAGATGTGCCTCGAGCCGGCGCTCGATCAGGTCGATCGTCAGTTCCGCGCGCTGCAGGGAGGAGGCGTCGAGATTGCTCTGCGCGGCCAGCCAGGCGACGACGATGACGGGCGCGATGGAGACGAAGACCAGGCCGACCATCAGCGCCGGCAACAGCCGCGCGATCGGCCAGCCGGCGGAGTCCGGCTTTGAGGGATTGGAGCGGGCCGACATCGGGGCGCATGTTTCCATGGAGCCGGGACGGAAAAGTGGCGCGGCCCCAATCTCGGCTAACACAATAACTTGATGACGTCGCGAGCTTGCTGCTCAGCTTCGCAGCTTGAAGCGCTGGATCTTGCCCGTGGCGGTCTTGGGCAGTTCGGGAACGTACTCGACCCAGCGCGGATACTTGTAGGGCGCCAGGGTCTTCTTGCAGTGGGCCATCAGTGCGTCGGTCAGCGCGGCGCCGGCGTCGGCCGGTTGCTTCAGCACGACGATCGCCCGCGGCTTGATCAGCCCCTGTTCGTCGGACTGGCCGACGACGGCGGCTTCGAGGATCGCCGGATGTCCGACCAGGCAGTTCTCGATCTCGACCGGCGAGCACCAGATGCCGCCGACCTTCAGCATGTCGTCGCTGCGGCCTTCGTAGATGAAGTAGCCGTCCTCGTCCTCGCGGTAGGTGTCGCCGGTGTTGAGCCAGCCGTTCACCATCGTCTCGGCCGTCTTCTCGGGCTTGTTCCAGTAGTATTTGGCTGCCGACTCCGCCCTGATCCAGAGGCGACCGCTCTCGCCCTTCGCCACCGGATCGCCGTTCTCGTCGAGGATGCGGACCTCGTAGCCCGGAACGGGCTTGCCGCTGGTGCCCGCCCGATAGTCGTCGAGCCGGTTGCTGATGAAGATGTGCAACGCCTCGGTCGAACCGATGCCGTCGAGGATGACCGTGCCGGTCTGCTCCTGCCAGCGGCGGAACATGTCCCCGGGCAGGGCTTCGCCGGCCGAGACGCAGGCGCGTAGGCTGGATAAGTCCCGTTTCCCGCTGTCGAGGGCGGCGAGCTGGGCGGCGTACAGGGTCGGTACGCCGAAGAAGATCGTCGGGCGGAAGGTCTCGATGGTGGAGAAGGTTGTCTCCGGTGTCGGGCGTCGATCGTCGAGGACGGTCGTGCCGCCCACCCACAGGGGGAACGTCATGCCGTTGCCCAGGCCATAGGCGAAGAACAGCTTGGCGGCCGAGTAGCAGATATCGCGTTCGGTGACGCCGAGCACGCGCACACCATAGAGTTCGCTGGTCACCACCATGTCGCGCTGGGCGTGGACCGCGCCCTTGGGGCGCCCGGTCGAGCCGGACGAATAGAGCCAGAAGCAATCGTCCTCCGGCGCGGCGAGCCGGGCTTGCAGCGTCGACGACGCCTCCGCGATACGGGCCAGGAACACATCGACCGTGATCGACGGCGGCGCCTTCTCGCCGAGTTGCTTCAGCGCCGGCTCGATCTCACCGGCGAACTCGGCCGAATAGGCGACGAGCCCGCACCCGGAGTCCTCGACCATGTAGGCGTAGTCGGGCGCCCGCAGCAGGGTGTTGGGCGGCACCGGCACGATGCCGGCCTTGATGGCTCCCCAGAAGAGATAGAAGAAGGCCGGACAATCCTTCACCACCATCAGCAACCGGTCGCCGGGCTTCAGCCCGAGCTCGAGCAGCGCGTTGCCCGTGCGGTTCACACGTTCGGCAAGCTCGGCGTAGGTCACGGTCTCCTCGCGCGTGAGGATGGCTTTCTTTTCGCCGCGGCCTTCTGCGAGGTGACGGTCGATGAACGGCAGCGCGACGTTGAAGCGGGCGGGCAGCCGGACGGCATGCGTCGACGAGAAGGAAATGCCTGAAGGAAGCGCCATGTCGGGACCCGGAAGTGTTCAGGAGATCCCTCGATAATGATCGTGCGCGCGGACCGCAACGCTTGGGGCCGGTCTGGCGTTGTCGGGCCGCGAAACCCAGAACGGATATTCCATGAAGCAAGGCGTCGTTTTTGTTCTCGCTTCCTCGGTGCTGCTGGCAGCCGTGGCCGTCGCCCACGTCATGGCGCCTCTGCCGGAGGGCGGACCCCTCCAGGCGTCGGCGAAGGCGGCCACCGTTTCCGAACCGGCCGCACCGGCGACCAGGCCCGTTCCCGATACCGGTGCCTCGAAGCCTCTCGTCGAAGTGCGCCAGGCGCCGGTGCCGCTGCAGATTCGCGAGAGGCCGCCCGTCGTCTTGCCGGCCACGGCCGAAACCGCCTCCGCCACGATGCCGCCGCCCGTGCCCACCGCCGACGCGGAGGGCGGAAGCTTCGCCAAGAGCGCGATCGAGGCGGATGGGTACAAGGCCGTGAAGAACATCGTTGCCGGTCCGGATGGAACATGGCGGGCCCGAGCTTTGCGTGGCAGGACGGAAGTTGTCTTGACGGTCGATCGGGAAGGCCGGGTTTCGACCGAGTGAATATTCGCAACCTTTGGATCGCGTCGGCGTTGCACAATCGCAGCCTTGGCGGTTCATGTAGCCGTCCCTCTCCCCCGAGGGGTTGCAGGAGCCCGTCCTGACACGCTCAGGACGGGCTTTCCTTTTGGTGCCGTCCTGTGCCGGACGCGCGGCAAACGAAAACCCGCCCGGAAACCGGGCGGGCTCGGCAGGTGCGGAGCGAAGATCTCGCTAGAAGCTGAGAATCACGCCCCGTTCGCTCGGGACGGCCACGCCGTCGCCGGGCTTCGGCAGGGGCTGCGTGGCCACGGGCCTGATGCTGATCGAGCTTGCTGGAGCGCCCTGGCGAACCAGTTCCTGCTTCACCGCGTTCGCATAGTCCGGGCGTCCCTCGATGCGGATCGGCGTTTGTTTCGCAGCATCCGCAGCCGAACGGACCGTCTCCATCGCGGATGCCGGAACACTGGCGTCGCTGCCCAGGAAGACGAGATGATCGGACCTGACGATCGGTGACGTGGCCGGGGCCGATGCGAGGTTCTGTGCCATCGCGGACAGCGGCATCACCACGAGACCGCCGATGACCAAGGCTGTGCTGAGCTTTTGCATGATCAGGGCTCCTTTGTTTGTACCTGATCAACGCAAAAGCCACAGTGAAAGTTTCCTGCAAAAGAATGGCAGCGATCTCGGAGCGCCGACGTTAAGTGGGGTTGCGCGATTTGCCGCTGCCCTGCTGCGTGTACTGCGTTATGCTGAAACAGACGAAGTGAAAGACGAGGAGGGTTGGCTATGTCGGAGGAACGAAAGAGGGCGGTCGAGCGCTTCAAGGAGCGACTGGCGCATCTCGAGTCGGGCGCGATTTCCGGTCCGACGCATTGGCATCTTTTCCATCTGCACAACGCACTCAACGCGCTTCCCGACGATCATTCGGCGGCCCATCTGCATCTCGACGAGTTCGATCGCGCCGACCTCGCCAAGGAATTCCCCGAGATGGAGGCCGACAAGCCGCCGAGTGCCTCGGAGATTCGCAACCGATTCGATATGCTGGCCGGCAGCCTGCTGTAGCGGTGACAGTCAGACCTGCTTGCCCATGCCCTCGTTGCGCCACGCGCGACGCGTGCGCTCGATTTCGGTTTCTTTGGCCGAATCGGCCGTTGCCTCCGGGTCGAACGTCCGCCAGCCCTCGTCGCGCCAGCGTGTGGCATGTTCGGTGAGGTCCAGGGGGCGATGGACGGATAGCAGTCCTTCGACGCGGCCAACCTCGTCGTCAGGTACACGTACCGTTACGAGAGTGCCGCCCCGGCGGACGGTTTCGGAGAGGATCGCGGCTTCCTCTTCGCTGACGCCGGCGCTGATCAAGGCGCCCATGAGTCCGCCTGCGGCGACGCCCGCCACGGCGCCCACGGCCATCGTCGCGAGCCATCCCGCTGCGACTACCGGACCCAAGCCCGGAATCGCGAGGAGACCGAGGCCTGTGAGAAGGCCCACGCCGCCCCCCACGACACCGCCGATCCCCGCGCCAGCTCCCGCATCCGACGCCGGCTCGGCCGAGGCCTGGGCATCCCTGTTTGCGATCAAACTGACATCCGCATCCGGGATTCCGGCCTTCTCGATCGCTTCCACAGCGGCTCGCGCTTGTGCGTAGCTCCCGTACGAACGGCTCAAGATCTTCATCAGCCCCTCCCTCTTGCTTGCGGTGAACATGCAACAGGTTGGTGCGGCATCGGTTCCGATGGTCGATGGCCCATGCTCAGTCGGCTTTGATTGACGCAGATCGTGCGCGTATTGGTGGTGGCACGTCCGGCGAATTCTGGGCCGGGCGATTTAATTGCTGCTGCAATGCAACTCAGGTCGAACTGTACGGTTTCCGACGTAGCCATTAGGAATGCATCTTGGGAACCATGCGTACCGTCCACATTGCACTCGTGAGCATCGCGCTGGCGTTTGCGCCCGCGGCCCTCGCACGCGACCTCGTCTCGTCGGACATCTATCCCTCGAGCTACCCGACCGTGCGTGCGACGGCGCACTTGGGCGATCTGATTCGGGAACGCAGCGGCGGCCGTCTGATCCTGTCCAATCTCGGCGCCGACGCTCAGGAGTCGGAAAACTACACGCTGGGGCAATTGCGCAATGGCACCCTCGACATGGCGAGGATCAATCTCAACACGCTGAACGGCACCGTCCCGGCCACCATCGTCCTGACGCTTCCCTATCTCTTCCGGTCGACGGAGCATGAGCGCCGAGTGCTGGACGGACCGGTGGGCGACGAGATTCTCGCTGCCCTTGAAAGCGCCGGCGTCATCGGCCTCTGTTTCTATGATGGCGGGCCGAAGTCGACCTACGGCACGAAGCCGATCCGGACGCCGGCTGATCTGCGCGGGGTGAAGTACCGCATCCAGCCTTCGTCGGGGTGGGCGCCCATGTTGCGCTCCCTCGGTGCCCAGCCTGTTCCGATGCCTCAGTCGCGCGTCGCAGCTTCGATGCGCGCCGGTGTGGTCGATGTCGCCGATGGAACCTGGTCGTCCCTGGTCGCCCTGCAGCACCATCTGGTCGCCAAGCACGTCAGCCTTACCGAGCATGCGAGACCGCCGAGCGTTCTGCTCTTTTCGCGGCGGACCTGGGATACGCTCTCGCCGAAGGACAGGCAGATCATCCGCGCTGCGGCGCGCGATTCGGTCGCTTTCTATCGCCAGCTTCGTGACGAACATGAGGCGGCGGCGCGGCGCGTGGCGGAAGCCGCCGGCGTCCTCACCGTGAGCGACATAGACTACGAAGGCTTCGCCGCGGCCCTCGTTCCGCTGCATGCGACGGCCGTCTCCGATCCACGCCTGCGGGCGATGATCGAGCGGGTGAAAGCGGATACCGGCCCCTAGCGGCGCGCACTGAGGCCGCGAGCGCCCCTGTCACATCCCGACCGCTCCGCCTAGGATCGGGAAGGGGGAGAGGGCGAATGCAGAATCTGCGCTGGGTGCCGGGCCTGGTGATGTTGCGCCGCTACGAGATGTCGTATCTGCCGCGCGACCTGGCCGCTGGATTGACGCTTGGCGCCGTCATGGTGCCGGTCGGGCTGGCCTACGGCGAGCTCGCCGGTCTTCCGATGGCTGGTCTCTACGGCAGCATTCTGCCGCTGCTCGCTTACGCCCTGTTTGGCAGTTCCCGCCACCTCGTCGTCGGCCCCGATACCGCCATGGCCGCGATCGTCGCGGTCGCCGTTGCGCCGCTCGCGCACGGCGATGCGGGGCGCTTGGGGGTTCTCGCAGCCGGACTCGGTATCATGGTCGGGCTCCTGTGCCTGCTGGCCGGTGTGCTGCGGTTGGGGTTCGTCGCCAATCTCCTGTCCAAGCCGGTGATCGCGGGATTCATGCACGGGCTCGCCCTGGTGATCGTGGGGGCGCAGATCCCGAAAGTGCTCGGCTTCAAGATCGAGGGCGAGACGACCTTCGACCAGCTGGTTGCGACGGCGGGACGGTTGGGCGAAACCAACTTTACCGCCCTCGCGATCGGAGCCTCCTGCTTTGTCGTCATCCTTGCCTGTCGCCGGCTCGCGCCCCGCCTGCCCGGAGCGGTCATCGCTCTGGCCGGTTCGATGCTCTCCGTCGTGTTGTTCGGCCTCGACCGGCAAGGTGTCGCCCTCATTGGCCGCATTCCCACTGGACTCCCCGACTTGTCGCTGCCGCTCCTGTCTCTCGGCGATTTCGATGCCCTGCTGCCGGTGGGGTTGGTCGCTGCGCTACTGTCCTTCTCGGATACGATGGTCACGGCGCGCGCATTCGGTGCGCGGCATGGCACGCGCGTCGATCCGGATCAGGAACTGCTCGGCATCGGTAGCGCCAACCTGGTCTCCGGCCTGACCCAGGGCCTGCCGATCAGCGCCAGCGATACACGCACGGCCGTCGCCGAGGCCGCAGGCAGCCGGACGCAGGTCACCATGGTCGTCGCGGCCGCCATCGTGGGCGCCGCCACCCTCTGGATGGGCGACCTGCTCTACTATCTCCCGACGGCAGCCCTGGGCGGAATCCTCATCGCCTCGGCCTGGGGCCTCTGCGACTTCGGTGAATTCGCCCGGCTCTGGCGTTTCCGCGGCAGCGATCTCGCCGCCGCCCTGCTGACGATGGCGGGTGTGGTGGTACTTGGTGTCATGGACGGTATCCTCGTCGGTGTCGTCTTCTCGCTGGTGCTCTTGCTTCGCGCCTTGGCCTTTCCACATGATGCCGTGCTCGGCCGAACCCCCGACGGTGGCTGGCACGACCCTGCCTACCGCGTCGATGCCAGGGCGGTTCCGGGCCTGCTGGTGTATCGCTTCTCCTCGGCCTTGTTCTTCGCCAATTGCGAACTGTTCCGCGATCGGGTCGAGAAGCGCATCGCCGAAGCGCCACATACGGTGCACCGGGTGGTGATCGACGGGTCCGCGATTCACGATGTCGACCTAATGGCTTGCGATCTGCTCGTCGACCTCGAGCGCGAACTCCGGGCCAGGGGCATCGCGCTGGTCTTCGGCAATCTCCGCGATCGGGTGAGGCGCGATATCGAGCGCGGCCTGCGTCTCGCCGCCGGAGACGGCGAGGGCGACGTCGTATATCAGACGGTCGCGGCGGCCGCGGACCCGGCTCCTGCAGCCCCGGCGCCGTAAGCCATCCGCGGAGACTGACTCGTGGGCTGGGCGGAAGGCGGCAGCACTTTCCTCAGTGGAGCTGCGGTGAGGGTGTCCGACCATCACAGTCTGGTCACACGCCAGGAGGGCTCTTGTGGGTCAGGATCGGCGGGCCGTCGACCCAGGACGGCCTCCCTGCCTCCTTCCACAGCGGAGGCTCGACCCGCCTGCGACCCCAAGCGCAGGCGGGTCATTTGGTCTGGCGCCTAGTTGAAGCGCACGTACTCGAAGTCGGCCGGCTGGTTGTTGATGCCGCGCGCCGGCGGGGCGATCCAGTGGGCGAACTTGCCGGGCTGCGTCACCGCGGCGCCCATCAGCGAAGTGACATAGGCGCGGTCCTCGTCGGTCGGCAGCCACCGGTCCTTGCTGGCATTCCAATCGGCTTCGGACAGGACCTTGCCCTCGGGAGAGACACGCAGGCCGGCGAAGGCGCCGATCTGCCGGTCGAAGGCGCGATGCGGCAGGGTCATCTGGAAGTCGATGCCGGCCCGCTCGATGGTCTTGTTCCAGCGCAGCACGCCCTTGGCGCAGTCGTCGATATAGTCCTGGCGCAGCCGCTCGTTCAGCGCCTGCAGGGCCGGCACCGCCTTCTTGACGATGCGCCCGTCCTCGACCGTGTCGATCTCGTAGGTCGCGTTGGTGAGCAG
>CAZPOS010000095.1:0-17842 GCA_964588065.1 uncultured Reyranella sp. | reverse complement strand
GTCGGCGCCGTGGTCAAGGCCTTCGCCTGGCAGATCGTGCTGCGCCGCGACGGCATCGTCTCGCAGATCCTGGTCGGACTCGGCCTCTGGGACGAGCCGCAGCGGCTGCTGTTCACCGAGACCGGGCTGGTGCTGGGCGCCGCCAACATCTTCCTGCCCTTCATGATCCTGCCGATCTACTCGGTGGTGAAGCTGATCGATCCGCGCCTCAGCGAGGCCGGCGCGACCCTGGGCGCCACGCCGCTCTACCGCTTCACCCACGTCACCCTGCCGCTCACCTTGCCGGGCATAGTGTCGGGCGTCGCCTTCGTCTTCTCGATGAGCGTCTCGATGTTCGTCATCCCCTCGCTGCTGATCGGCGACCGCTTCCAGACCCTGGCCACCCTGACCGGCCGCTCCTTCCTGCTGATGCGCAACGAGCAGCTCGGCTCGACCACCGCGGTTGTCCTGCTGGTGCTGGCCGTCTCCATCGTCGTCGGATCGACCTGGCTGGCGCGCCGCATCGGAGGCAGCCAGACATGACCGCCCCCACATGACCAACATCGAGCGCGCCACGCAGTATTTCGTCTGGGCCATCGCGGGCTTCACCGTCGTCTTCCTGATGACCCCGCTGATCGTCACCATCGCCGTGTCGTTCGGCTCCTCGACGGTCTTCACCCTGCCACCACCCGACTGGTCGCTGCGCTGGTACGAGCGCCTGGCCGGCATGCGCGGCCTGCTCCCCGCCCTCGTGGTCTCGCTGCAGATCGCCGCCGTCTCCACCGCCGTCGCCATGGTGCTCGGAACGCTCTGTGCCATTGCCCTCGTGCGCGGACGCTTCCCCGGCCGCGAAACCATTTCGACCTTTCTCGTCTCGCCGCTGATGCTGCCGGGCCTGGTGATCGGCATCGCCATGCTGCAGGGCTTCAAGGCGATGGGGCTGCGCGACGTCTATGCCAGCCTGCTGGTGGCCCACGTGGTCATCACCCTGCCCTACATCGTGCGCACGGTGGTCGGCGCCCTCTCGCTGTTCGACTTCTCGCTGATCGACGCCGCGCGCACCCTGGGCTGTTCCTACCCGGCGGCGCTCATGCGCGTGCTGGTGCCGGCCCTCGCCCCGGCCTTCCTGACCTCGGGCATGTTCGCGTTCCTGGCGTCGATGGACAACTACCCGATCTCGATGTTCTTCACCGATGCCTGGACCAAGACACTGCCCATCCAGATGCTCCAGTACGTGGAGGAGCGGCCCGATCCGACCATTGCCGCCATCTCCGCCGGCCTCGTGCTGCTGGCCATCGTGGCGCTGGTGATCGGCGACCGTCTCGTGGGATTGCGCAAGTTGGCGGACTTCTAGATGACCGATCCCATTCCCCAACCCTGCGACCTGCTCGTCGGCGGCGACCTCGTCCTGACCCTCGACGAACAGGGTCACGTCCTGCGCGACGGCGCCCTGGCGGTGCGCGACGGGCGGATCGTCGACATCGGACCCGCCGCGGTACTCGAAGCCCGCTGGTCGGCAACGACGCGTCTCGACGGCAAGGGCCGGCTGGTGATGCCGGGCCTGGTCAACGTGCACAATCATACGCCGCTGATGATCACGCGGGGCATGATCGAGGATATCGGCTTCGCGCCGATGTACACGCCGGGCATCCCGCAGGGTCACTGGCTCGACGCCGACGACGCCTACGCCCTGTCGAGCCTCGGCATGTACGAGTTGCTGCGGGCGGGCTGCACCACCGTTGTCGACTACTATCGCTATCCGTCCTCGTGCGCCCGCGCCGCCGCCGAACTCGGCGTACGCGCCGTGATCGCCGGTCGCGTGCATGATGCCGACCCGGCCGCTCTCGCGGTCGGTCGCTACGAACACCGGACCGAGATCGGCCAAGCCAGCCTGCGCGAGAACGCCGAGCTGATCGAGCGCTGGAACGGCCACGATGGCGGCCGCATCCGCTGCGACTGGGCCCCGCACGCGCCGGACACCTGTTCCGACGACCTGCTGCGCGAGGTCGGCCGGCTCGCCGAGGCCCACGGCGGCAACCTGCACACCCACCTGGCACAGCTGCCGATCGAGGTCGAAGCCGTGCAGGCGCGCAGCGGGATGACGCCGGCCCGGCTGCTCGACAAGCTCGGCCTGTTGAACGAGCGGCTGATCGCCGCCCACTGCATCCACATGGAGCGGGCCGACATCGAACTCTGCGGCAAGGCGGGGATCACGGTGGCGCATGCGCCGATCGGCAACGCCAAGGGCGGCCGCATCGCGCCGATCGTCGAGTTGCGCGACGCCGGCGCCCGCATCGCGCTGTGTACCGACACGTTCTCCGGCGACCTGATCGAGGCCATGCGCTGGTCGATCGCCATGCAGCGGATCGATCGCCAAGGCAACGTGCTCGACGCCCGCACCGTCCTCGACTGGGGAACCCGCGAAGGCGCGGCGGCCCTCGGGATGGGCAAAGAAATCGGCTCGCTCGAGATTGGCAAGCACGCCGACATCGTGATGCTCGACAACCGCTCGCCGTCGCTCGCCCCGCTGATCGACGGCTATGGCGTGCTGGTCCATAGCGCCTCCGGTCGCGACGTCGATACGGTGATCGTCGGCGGCCGCATCGTGCTGGCGGGCGGTCAGCCCGTGAACGTGGACGGTGCGGAGATCGTCACCCGCGCCCAGTGGGTCGCCGACCGCCTGTGGCAGCGCGCCGGTCGTGCCCCGATCGGTTAAGGTGCAGTCATGAAACTTCTCGTCGCGAATCCCAACACCTCCACGGGCGTCACCGACCGTCTCGTCGCGTCCGGCAAGCTCGTCGCCAGTCCCGGCACCGAGTTGCAGCCCATGACCGCGCCGCGCGGCGTGCCCTATATCGCCACGCGCGCCGAAGCCGCGATCGGCAGCGCCATGATGCTGGAAATGCTGGCCGAACGCCGCGGCACCTTCGATGCCGCCATCGTCGCGGCCTTCGGCGATCCCGGCCTCGGCGGCGCGCGCGAGCTGTTCGACTTCCCCGTGGTCGGCATGGCGGAAGCCGCGATGCTGGTCGCCTGCACCCTCGGCCGGAAATTCGCGATCGTGAGCTTCGCCAAGGCGCTCGAGCCCTGGTTCGCCGAGATCGTCGACTGGCATGGCATGTCCGGCCGCTGCGCCGCCATCCGCACGCCCGACGAGGGCTTCCGCTCGATCGACGACGTCCAGCACGAGAAGGAACAGGTGCTGATCGACCTCGCACTGGCCACGGTGAAGAACGACGGTGCCGACGTCGTCATCCTGGCCGGCGCCCCGCTGGCCGGTCTCGCCAACACGATCCGCGACCGCGTGCCAGTGCCGCTGGTCGACGGCATCCAGGCCGCGGTGACGATGGCCGAGGGTCTCGTGCGCCTCAATCCGCGCAAGGCGACGCAGGGCACCTACCGCCGTCCCGCCGCCAAGGACTCCAAGGGCCTTGCCGGCCCGCTGGCCGATATCATCGGCCACAAGGAGTCGTGACCGCGATGCGCGACCTCAAGGGCTACGGCCGCACGCTGCCCGACCCGAAATGGCCCGGCGGTGCGCGGGTCGCCGTCTCCTTCGTGATCAACTTCGAGGAAGGCGCGGAGATGTCGTTGTCGGCGGGCGACGCCCACAACGAGAAGGTCTACGAGGTCACCGACGAGGTCGTGGGCGTCCCCGACCGGTGCATGGAATCGCATTTCGAGTACGGCACCAAGGCCGCTTGGTGGCGCATCGCCGATTCGCTGGAGCGGCTGGGCGTTCCGGCCACGGTGAGCACCTGCGGCCGCGCCGCCGAACTGTCGCCGTGGCTGATCCATGACGCGGTGGCGCGCGGCCACGAAATCTCTTGCCATGGCTGGCGCTGGGAAAAGCATGCCCACATGGAGGAGGCCAGGGAGCGCAAGATCATCGCGCGGACCGTCAAGGCGCTGACCGAAATCGCCGGCACGCGCCCCGTCGGCTGGCACACCCGTTCGACGCCCTCGCCCAACACGCGCCGCCTGCTGGTCGAGGAAGGCGGCTTCCTCTACGACAGCGACGACTATTCCGACGACCTGCCGTTCCATGTCGAGGTCGAGGGCAAACGCCACCTCGTGCTGCCCTACAGCTTCGACACCAACGACATGCACTATCACCAGGGCTTCCACCGCTTCGTGTCGGCGCGCGACTTCGCCGACTACACGACCGACGCCTTCGACACGCTGTGGGCCGAGGGCGAGCGCTTCCCGAAGATGATGTCGATCGGCCTGCACCTGCGCATGATCGGCCGCCCCGGCCGCATCGCCGCCCTCGACCGCATCGTGGCGCACATGAAGCAGAAGGGCGGCGCCTGGTTCGCCACCCGCCGCCAGATCGCCGAACACTGGAACGCGCGGTTCAAGGACTCATAGCTGGGGAAAGCTAAGCCTTCACTTTCGGACGCACGATCTTGATCGTCGAGGTCGAGTGGACGATCAGGCGGCCCTTCTCATCCTTGAGTTCGCCGTCGAGGAAGCCGACCGAGCCGCCCCAGCGCATAACGCGACCCTCGGCGTAGACGATCCCCGGCCCCATCGCTTCGAAGAAGCTGATCTTGAGTTCGAGCGTCGGCACCGCGACGGCGAGCTTGCCCTTCACGATGGCGGCGTTGGCCATGGCACTGTCGACCATGCCGGTGAGGAAGCCGCCCTGGCAGACGCGGCCCTGCGAATGGCAGAAGGCCGGCACGACTTCGAACCGGAACCGCGCGTAGCCGCGCGCCGAGTCGATATCGAGCAACTCGCCATTCAGCGTCTTCACCGCCTCGGGCGGATTGGCGCGCAGGATCTCGAGGATCTCCGAATCGTGCATGAGGTCCTTGGGGAAGTTCTGGAAGTCTGGATGGGCTGAGCTCATGGGGCCGGGACTATAACGAACGGACGGAAGCCCGCATCCTTTCCGGAAAGCCGATCCGGATCAGGTTTCGGCGGTCGAAAGGACGTCGACGCGCCGCCGACGGTGGACGGGCCTTCGCCGGGGCGCTAGACGCGGACTGTCTCGGGAGCCGTCCAATTCGCCATCGCACCAGATGAGTTTCAAAGTCCGCATCGCCTCTGCCGACCGCACGATCGACGTGCCGGCCGGCACCACCATCCTGGACGCCGCGCTCGACGCCGGCATCTCCTATCCGTTCGGCTGCCAGTCCGGGAACTGCGGCGCCTGCAAGTCGCTGCTCGTGAAGGGCGATGTGACGATGGCGGGCTACTCCGAGTTCGCGCTGTCCGACGAGGAGAAGGCCCGCGGCCTGATCCTCGCCTGTCGCGCGGTGCCGGGAGCGGCGTGCGAAGTCACGTGGCAGGAGGAGGACGATCTGCTCGTCCATCCGCGCCGCCTCCTCGCCTGCAAGGTCGTATCCCTCGACGATGCCACCCACGACATCAAGCGCATCCGGCTCGGGATCGTCTCCGGCGGTCCCTTCGACTTCTCGGCCGGCCAGTTCGCGTCGGTGACCTTCGAAGGCTGTCCGCCGCGCGACTATTCGATGGCCAACGTGCCGGGCGATCCGGTGCTCGAATTCCATATCCGCCGCACGGCGGGAGGTGCCACCAGCGCCCATGTGTGGGAAAAGCTGAAGGTCGGCGACGGCGTGCAGGTCGAAGGCCCCTTCGGCGCCTCCTACCTGCGCGAGAGCCATCGCGGTCCGATCATCGCCGTGGCCGGCGGTTCGGGCCTGGCGCCGATCAAGTCGATCGTCGAGCGGGCGCTGCAGAAGCAGCTGCCGCAGCACATATATGTCTATTTCGGCGTCCGCAGCGAACGCGACCTCTACCTGCACGACTATTTCATGGCGCTGGCAGAGACGCACAAGAACCTGCACTTCATGCCGGTGTTGAGCGAAGACAGCGGTTCGAGCCGGCGGCAGGGGCTGGTGCACGACGCTGTTGCGCAGGACTTCGACGAGGTCGATGGCTGCACGGCCTATCTCGCCGGCCCCCCCGTCATGGTCGAGGCCGCGACCCTGCTGCTGGAACAGCGCGGCATGCGACGTGCCGACATCCATGCCGATGCCTTCTACACGGCCGCCGAAATGGCGAGCGCGGGGAAGAAGACGGGCGCGGACCAATGAGTGGCCTTCTGCAGGGACGTGTCGCCATCGTCACCGGCGCTGGCCGCGGCATCGGCCGCGCCATCGCCGAGTCCCTGGTTGCCGCGGGTGCGCACGTCATCGTGGCGGACAACGGGACGTCGATCGCGGGCGAGGGCGGCGATCCGAATGTGGCGCGCACGGTCGTCCAGGAGCTGAACGAGAGGGCCCGCGGCACGAGGGCGCTCGCCTTCGCCGAGAGCGTCGCCTCGCCCGGCGTCGCCAGGCAACTCGTCGATCTGGCTGTGAAGAGGTTCGGTGGGATCGACATCGTCGTGAACAATGCCGCCATCCGACGCGACGCCCCCGTCTTCGCCGCCGACCCGGCCGACTGGGACGCGGTGATCCGGACCAATCTCTCCGCGGCCTTCTACCTGACGAACGCCGCCTCGGCGGTCATGCGCGAGCAGGACAGGTTCGTCCGTGGCGGGAGGGACGGCTATGACTGGGGCCGCTTCGTCAACATCGCCTCTTCAGCCGGCCTCTACGGCAGTTCGGGCCAGGTCGCCTATGCCAGCGCCAAGGCGGGATTGTTCGGACTGACGCGCGTCACGGCAATGGAGCTCGCGCCGGCGCGGATCACTGCCAATGCCATCGTGCCGGTCGCGCACATGCATGACATCGACGCCCAGCCTGTCGCCAGCATGGTGACAGCGCTGTGCTCACCGTCCGGCAGGACGATCACCGGGCAGGTGCTGGGCGCGCGCGGGCGCGAGGTCTTCCTGTTCGGGCAGCCGCGGCCGGTCGCACAGCTTGAAGCCCGCGGGCCGGAGACCATCGCCCAGGACATCGTCGACAAGCTCGGAAGCCAGTTCACCGATCTCACGACCGATCTCGAAGCCGTCAATACCACCCCCCTCCTCTGAGGAGACGCTCCGCATGACGTCCTACGCCGCGCCATCCCACACCGTCGGGCGGCTGAAGCGCCCATTCGGCAATCTCTACTATGAGGTCACGGGCAGCGGCCCCGCGCTCGTCTTCGCACACGGGCTGGGCGGCAATCACCTGAGCTGGTGGCAGCAGGTGGCGCACTTCGCGCCGCGCTATACCTGCGTGACCTTCGCCCATCGCGGCTTCGCGCCGTCCGATCCGGTCCCAGGCGGCGTCGATCCGGCCGATTATCCCGGTGACCTCGCCGCCCTGATCGATCATCTCGGCCTCGCCGACCTGCGCCTCGTCGCACAGTCGATGGGCGGCTGGACGATGCTCGAATATGCGCTGGCCCATCCGGAGCGCGTGAAGGCGCTGGTGCTGAGCTCGACCTCGGGCACGCTCGACCGCCGCGGCAGCGATCCTTCCGGTGGCGCAACATACGACGCCTGGTTCGCGGCGGCCGAGGCCGCCATCACGGCCGGACTGGCGCGCGGCATCCATCCGGCGATGGGCGAACGCGCGGCCGAGCGCTTCCCCGCGCTGCATCTCCTCTATCGCAGCATCGACGAGATGGCGGGCACGCTCGACAAGGAAAAGCTGCGCGCCGGCCTGCGCCGCACGGCGACGCGCACCCTGGCAGAGTTCCAGACGTTTCGCGTGCCGACCCTGCTGATCGCCGGCGGCGAGGACACGGTCTTCCCGCCGTTTCTGGCAAGCGCCATCGCGACAAGCCTGCCCTGCGGCGAAGCCCAGACGATTGCCGATGCGGGGCACTCGCCCTATTTCGAGCAGGCCGCTAGGTTCAACGCGCTGGTCGACGCGTTCCTCGCGCGACAGCGCTAGGAGGTTTACTTGTCCCAGGACAATCCGCGTATCGCCGTTCTCGGCTTCGCCATCGAGTGCAACCGGTTCGCACCGGTGACGACGGCAGAGGATTTCGAACACGATGTCGACATTCGCGGCAACAGGATCGTGAGCGAGGCGCGCTCGGGTAAGTCGATCACCATGCCCGACCTGCCGGGCTTCTTCGACGAGATGGATCGCACCGGCACCTGGACCCCGGTGCCGCTGCGCGTGTCGCTGGCCCAGCCCGGCGGCCCGGTCGAAGAGCAGTTCTTCAAGGCCTACCTCGCCGAGATCGAAGCGGGCCTGAAGTCTGTCCTGCCGGTCGATGCGATCTTCGTTTCCTGCCATGGCGCAGCCCTGGCCGAAGGCACCGACGATCCTGACGGCGACCTGTTCGAGATGCTGCGCCGCGTCGCCGGCCCCGACGTCCCGATCGTCTCGGTCTTCGATCTGCACGCCAATGTCTCGCGCCGCATGACCGACAATGTCAGCGTCTTCGTCGGCTATCTCGAGAATCCGCATGTCGACATCTACGAGCGCGGAGTCGAGGCGGCGAAGCACATGCGCGAGCTGCTGGCCGGCACGCGCACCGCGGTCGAGATGGTGAAGATCCCGCTGGTGCCGCCGCAGATCGCCCTGCTGACCGCGCGCGGCCCCTATGCCGACCTCATCAAGTACGGCCAGACCAAGGTCGGCGGCGACATCCTCAACGTCTCGGTGATGGCGGGCTTCGCCTACAGCGACAGTCCCAAGAACGGCCTCACCGCCGTCGTCACGGCGCGCAACGGCAACCGCGAGGCGGCGGCGGACCTGGCGCTCGACATCGCCCAGCGTGCCTGGGGGAGCCGGGAACGCTTCAAGCGGGAGATGATGACGCTGGCAGACGCGGTGCAGCTCGCCACCGCCATCGGCCGGGACAAGCGGCGCAAGCCGATCATCCTGGCCGACGTCGCCGACAATCCCGGCGGCGGCGGACGCGGCAATACCACCTACCTGTTGCGCGCACTGAAGGCGGCGCGGGCGCAGGGCGTGTATTTCGGCGTGTTCAACGACGCGGCACTCGCGGCCCAGGCGCACGCGCTGGGCGAAGGCGCGATCTTCAACGCGTCCTTCAACACGCAGGAGCATCAGGAATTCTCCCTGCCCTTCGATTGCGAGGCCAAGGTGGTGAAGCTGTCGGACGGCCAGTTCGTCGGCCGCCGCGGCGTGCTCCGGAACGTCTCGGCCGACATGGGTCCGTCGGCGCTGCTCGATCTCGGCGGCATCCTGATCGTCGTCATCAGCATCCGCTGCCAGTGCATGGACCCGCGCCAGTTCGAGATGTTCGGGCTGGACATTGCACAGGCCCGCACGGTGGTCGTGAAGAGCCGCGGCCACTTCCGCGGTGGCTTCGACGAATTCTTCAAGCCGGAGCAGATCTACGAAGTCGATTGTCCGGGCCTGACCTCGCCGGTGCTGGCGAATTTCACCTGGACCAAACTGCCGAGGCCCGTCTACCCGCTCGACGAAGAGACGGGCTGGACACCCCCGGCGTCCACTTGAGGGAGCCCTTCATGCTGCGCCGTGCCCTGTTCGCCGCCGTCGCGCTGCTCGCCGCAGCGCCCGTCCATGCCCAGTCCGGCAAGACGCTGAAAGTCGTCATGCAGTCGGATCTCAAGATCATCGACCCGGTCTGGACGACGGCCTACATCGTCCGCAACCATGGCTACCTGATCTACGACACGCTGTTCGCACTCGACGCCAAGCTCGAGCCGCGACCGCAGATGGTCGAGAGCTGGACGGTGAGCGACGACCAGCTCACCTGGACGTTCAAGCTGCGCGAGGGGCTGAAGTGGCACGACGGCCAGCCGGTGACGACGGCGGACGTTCTGCCGTCGATCAAGCGCTTCACCGACAAGGACACGCTGGGCGGCCTCTTGGGCAAGCAGACCCGGGAGATGAAGGCGCTCGACGACCGCACCTTCCAGATCGTGCTGAACAAGCCCTACGGCATGATGCTGAAGACGCTTGCCAAGCCCTCCTCCATTCCGCCCTTCATCATGCCCAGGCGGGTGGCGGAGACGCCGGTCACCCAGCAGATATCCGATACGACCGGCTCGGGTCCCTTCATCTTCAAGAAGGACGAATGGAAGCCCGGCGAGAAGGTCGTCTATCTCCGCAATCCCGACTACAAGCCGCGCGCCGAGCCGCCCTCCGGGCTGGCCGGCGGCAAGGTGGCCAAGGTCGATCGCGTCGAATGGGTCTCGATTCCAGACGCCCAGACCGCGATCAACGCCCTGCAGCAGGGCGAGATCGACATGATCGAGCAGCCCTCGCACGACCTGCTGCCGGTCATCGAGAAGGACAAGAACGTCGAGATCGTCATTCCCGACCAGCTGGGCTCGACCTACATCATGCGCTTCAACTGGAAGCAGCCGCCGTTCGACGACGTGCGCTACCGGCGCGCCGCGATGGTGGCGTTCAACCAGAAGGACTTCCTGCAGGCCGTCATCGGCGATCCACGCTACTACAAGGTCTGCAAGGCCATGTTCGGCTGCGGCACGCCGCTGGAGAACGCGGCCGGCACCGAGGGGATTCTCGAGTCGCGCTTCGAGGAGTCGAAAAAGATCCTCAAGGAGGCCGGCTATGACGGCACGCCCATCGTGCTGCTGCAATCGACCGACCTCGCCGTGCTGACCAATCTCGCGCCGGTCGCCAAGACGCTCCTGGAGCGCGGCGGCTTCAAGGTCGACATGCAGTCGATGGACTGGCAGACCCTGGTTGCCCGCCGGGCAAAGAAGGTCCCGGTGTCAGAGGGCGGTTGGAACATCGCCATGACCGCCGCGGCCGCCGTCCTGCTGATCGACCCGGTGAACAACCACTATGCCGAGGCGAGCGGCGACCGCGCCCAGTTCGGCTGGCCACTCGACGAGGAGATCGAGCGGCTACGCCTGGCCTTCGTCGGCGAAGGCGACGCGAAGAAGCAGTTCGAGATCGCCGAGCAGGTGCAGAAGCGCATCCTGGACGGCGGTGTCACCGTGCCGCTCGGCGAGTTCCTGCAGCCCATGGCCCGGCGCAAGGGCGTGACGGGCAACATCGAATCGCCCGTCACCGTTTTCTGGAACGTCGAGAAAAAGTAGGAGGCCCATCGTATCGGGCACCCTCAGATACCGGGAGCAGACATCTTTTGGAGAGCTTTTCTCCGCCCAGTATGATTGCTACCGTTTAGACGATGAAAAAGTCTTCAAATGTAAGGGGGAGGCCAGCGGACAGCTTGGCTATCTGGACCGAACCTCCAGCGGCGCTACCATTGCTGTCGTAGAAAAGGCCGCCGGTGGCTTGATTGTAGATGATGTGATCGTCAGCATCGAGCGCTTTACTTCCAATGGAGAAGGCGCCGGCATCGATGGCGCCGGCCGCTCCGAATGCCGTGAAGACGGATCTGTCCAGAACGATGGTGTCGTCTGCTACGTTGAAGTCTCTGATGGTATCGAGGTTTGAAGCCGCGTTCGGAGCCACGTCGAAAAGAAACTGATCGGCGCCAGCGCCGCCCGTCAGAACATCCTTGCCGTCCCCACCAACCAGGACATCATTTCCGTCGCCGCCGTTCAGTCGGTCATTGGCGTCACCACCCTCCAGACTGTTTGCCGAACCGTCGCCGGTCAGGATGTCGGCATAGCGGGAGCCTTCGAGCCCCTCGATGGAGAAGTAAGTGTCGGCTTTCGCGTCGCCTCTGTTGGTAACCGGCGCGGCCAGCGATGCCGTCACCGCGGTCTGGGCATCGGCGTACGACGCAAAGTCGTTGCCGCTGCCGCCATTCAGGCTGTCGCCACCAGCCCCGCCCGTCAGGATATCGTCGCCGTCGTCGCCGTCCAATTGATTGGCGCCGGCATCGCCGATCAGGCGGTCCGCATGGCGGCTGCCGTAAAGGCTCTCGATCGAGGTGTAGGTGTCACCCGCGGCCTCCCCGGTATTGGTCGAAGGCATGGCCAGCGACGCGGTCAGCCCGCTGTCCGAATTGAGATAGGCCGCCGTATCGTTACCGCTGCCGCCGTCGAGCGCGTCGGCTCCCGCTTGTCCGACCAGCCAATTGTTGTTGGCATCGCCGCTCAGCGTGTCGTCGTACTGCGATCCCGCCAGCCCCTCTATCGAGATATAGATGTCACCGGCCGCATCTCCGGTATTGCTGCCAGGGGATGCGAGCGAGGCGACCACCGCGGTATGGGCATCCCAGTACGATGCGATGTCGTCTGCACCCTGACCATTGAGTATGTCGGCGCCAGCGCCGCCGTGCAGCCAGTTGCCGGCGGCATTGCCCTCCAGCTTGTCATCGTAACTCGATCCTGCGAGCGCCTCGATGCCGACATACCTGTCGCCGGCTGCGTCACCCGTATTGGTCCCCCACTCCCGGAGCGAAACTGTGATCCCGCTCGTCGCATTCACATACGCGGCGTAGTCGAGGCCGGCGCCCCCATAGAGCCAGTCTCCGCCACCTCCACCGATCAGCCAATTGTCGCCACTGTCTCCGGTCAGTTCATCGCCATATGCAGATCCAACCAAACCTTCGATCGAGATATAGACGTCGCCGACGGCGTCACCCGTGTTGGTCTCAGGTGCCGCGAGCGAAACCGTGATCCCGCGCGTCGCATTGAGGTACGCGGCGTAGTCGAGCCCGGCACCACCATCGAGTCTGTCCCCGCCACCTCCACCGGCGAGCCAATCGCTGCCGCCGTCTCCGGTCAATTGATCGGCGTATGCAGACCCGATCAAACCCTCGATGGAGATGTAGGTGTCGCCAGCTGCCTCACCCGTATTGGTCACAGGCGCGGCCAGTGAAGCGCTGACGCCCGACGTCGCGTCCACATAGGCGGCAAAGTCGAAGCCTGCACCACCGTCGAGGACGTCGGCACCGCCCTGTCCGATGAGCCAGTTGCTGCCTGTATCGCCGGTCAGGACGTCGTCGAAGGTCGAACCACCCAGACCCTCGATCGAGATGAACGTATCGCCCTTTGCGTCGCCCGTATTGGTGGACGGCATCGCGAGCGAAACAGTCAGGCCGGCCGCCGCGGTATAGAAGCAAGCGATGTCGAGTCCTGCCCCACCATCGAGCTTGTCGGCGCTGGCACCGCCGCGCAGCGTATTGTCGTTGCCGTTGCCCGTCAGGACATCCTTGTAGCGGGAGCCTTCGAGCCCCTCGATGGAATAGTAGTTATCGTGCCTCGCGTCGCCTCTGTTGATGTCCGGTACGGCCAGCGATGCCGTTACCCCGCTCTTGGCACTGGCGTACGACGCAAAGTCGTTGCCGCTGCCGCCATTCAGGCTGTCGCCACCAGCCCCGCCCGTCAGGATATCGTCGCCGTCGTCGCCGTCCAATTGATTGGCGCCGGCATCGCCGATCAGGCGGTCCGCATGGCGGCTGCCGTAAAGGCTCTCGATCGAGGTGTAGGTGTCACCCGCGGCCTCCCCGGTATTGGTCGAAGGCATGGCCAGCGACGCGGTCAGCCCGCTGTCCGAATTGAGATAGGCCGCCGTATCGATACCGCTGCCGCCGTCAAGCGCGTCGGCTCCCGCTTGTCCGACCAGCCAATTGTTGTTGGCATCGCCGATCAGCATGTCGTCGTACTGCGATCCCGCCAACCCCTCTATCGAGATATAGATGTCACCAGCCGCATCTCCGGTATTGCTGCCAGGGGATGCGAGCGAGGCGACCACCGCGGTACGGGAATCCCAGTACGACGCAATGTCGCGTGCATCCTGACCATCGAGTATGTCGGCGCCGGCGCCGCCGTGCAGCCAGTTGCCGGCGTTATCACCCACCAACTTGTCATCGTAACTCGATCCTGCGAGCGCCTCGATGTAGAAGTATGTGTCACCGGCTGCTTCACCCGTGTTGGTCCCCGGTGCTGCAAGCGAAGCCGTGATCCCGCTCGTCGCATTGACATACGCGGCGTAGTCGAGGCCGGCGCCCCCATAGAGCCAGTCTCCGCCACCTCCACCGATCAGCCAATTGTCGCCACTGTCTCCGGTCAATTGATCAGCGTATGCAGACCCGATCAAACCCTCGATGGAGATGTAGGTGTCGCCAGCTGCCTCACCCGTATTGGTCACAGGCGCGGCCAGTGAAGCGCTGACGCCCGACGTCGCGTCCACATAGGCGGCAAAGTCGAAGCCTGCACCACCGTCGAGGACGTCGGCACCGCCCTGTCCGATGAGCCAGTTGCTGCCTGCATCGCCGGTCAGGACGTCGTTGAAGGTCGAGCCCACCAGGCCCTCAATCGAAACGAACGTATCGCCGCTCGCATCACCCGTATTCGTGGACGGCGTCGCCAGTGAAACCGTCAAACCCGCAGCCGCAGTATAGAAGGAAGCGAAGTCAAATCCCGCTCCACCATCGAGCTTGTCCGCACCGGCACCGCCACGCAGCGTATTGTCGTCGCTGTCGCCGGTCAGGACGTCGTCGTAGCGGGAACCTTCGAGCCACTCGATGGAATAGTAAGTATCACCCTTCGCACCGCCGGTGTTGGTGGCTGGCGCGCCTAACGATGCCGTTACCGCTTTCTCGGCATCCGCGTACGACGCAAAGTCATATCCGCTGCCGCCATCCAGCAAGTCGGCACCGGCCCCGCCCATCAGGATATCGTCGCCCCCGTTGCCGTACAGACTGTCGTCGCCGCCCAGCCCACGGATCTGATCCGCCCCAGAACCACCGAGGAGGGTCTCGCCCGCGTACGTTCCCTTGATTACAGCCATTGGGTCACCTCCAGAACGCAGCGAAACAGGTCAGGATTCCCATCATAGGGTCAAGATATCTGATGGCCGAATACTATTCCGCGTTGTATCGCCAGGATGCGTCACGAATAGCCGATTGATCGCGCGTCACTGCAGTCTCTCGAAAGCAGCGGTGATCGCACCGAGGCCGCCAACTGAGAGACGCGAACTGCGGACCGTCAGCTCGCCCTGAGCTTGTCCAGCGCAATTGCGGCCAGCGTCCGCTCTATGCGCTCCCGAATGAGGGGGCGACGAGACTTGTTGAACGTCACCCACCGTACCAATCTCGTTACCGGTCCGGCAGCGGGATGAACTCGGGATCTCCTGCCACCATGGCGAAGCGTTTCTCGCGCCAGTCTTCCTTGGCCTTCTCGATGCGCTCCTTGCTCGAGGAGACGAAGTTCCACCAGATATGGCGCGGGCCGTCGATCGGCGCGCCGCCCAGCAGCATCGCCTTGGCGCCGTCCGGGCCGGCCAGCATCTCGACCGTCTGGCCGGGCGCCAGCACCGCCAGGTCGCCGACGCCGAACTGACTCTCGCCGACCACGATCATCCCCTCGGCGACGTAGATCGCGCGCTCCTCATGATCGGGCGTGACCGGCAGCGCGGCGCCGGCGGCCATCTCAACCCCGACATAGAAGATCGGCGAGAAGTGGGTCGTGGGCGCCGTGCGACCGGCATAGGTGCCGACGATCAGACGCAGCGCCGCGCCGCCCTCGGTCCAGGCCGGTAGCCGGGCGGCCTCGACATGCTCGAAGGCCGGCGCGGTCTCCTCATGCGTCTTGGGCAGCGCGACCCAGGTCTGGACACCGTGCATGCGGAAGCCGGTCGCGCGCATTTCGGGCTCGGTGCGCTCGCTGTGGACGATGCCACTGCCCGCCGTCATCCAGTTGACGTCGCCCGGCCGGATCGCCTGCGAATAGCCCAGGCTGTCGCGATGATAGATCCCGCCATCGAACAGGTAGGTCACCGTGGCGAGGCCGATATGCGGATGCGGACGGACTTCCATGCCGCCGCCCGGCGGCACGTCCATCGGACCGAAATGGTCGAGGAAGATGAACGGGCCCACGGTGCGCCGCTTGACGCTCGGGAGCACACGGCGGACCGCAAAGCCGGCTCCAAGGTCGTGAGCCCGCCCCTGGATCAGAAGCTCGATCGGATCGGCCATCTCTTTCTCCTGTTCACGCCGGTGATGCTGGCGTCGCGTCCTGCAGATGCTCTGCTCGGTCATGCCGGTTAGGCGGAAGGGTCGTGCGGGTCAATCCCCGCACCTTCGAACCGTGAGGGCTGACGCGGCTCGCCAGCTGTTTGCGCTCGGCTGGTGCTTGTTGCATCGCAACAAGAATCCCCGGCCTTTTCCTGTGACCTTTGACGACCTGGATCGTCGGCGATTCTGAAAAGATAACATTTTCAACATGTTAGCTGCTTTTCACGGGTGTTGCATTTTTGCAACTTTCTATGGACTTGTGGATACTCCGTGGCCAAAGTGCCGGCCAAGCGGGGCACGCAGGGGGCATCGACCGGGGGAGTCGGTGGATCGTCAGTAGCCCCAACCGTCAATTAGTAGCGTTCAATGGAACGGGAGCGGCCTCACGATGACGTCCAATATGACGCGTCTCCAACGCGCCTATAGCTGGCGAACCATCCGCAGCCTCACGGCAGCGACCTTTGCAGTCTCCTCTCTCTTCTGCGCCGCGGGCGCCATGGCCCAGGTGAAGGCCCCTTCCAAGAGCCAGCTCAAGAAGCCCGTGGCCCGCTCGGCCCCGGCCCCCGTCCCCAGCGAAGACGTCCAAGCCTTCTCCATCGCGGCCGAGAGCTCCGTCGCGCAGCAGCTCATCCTCCTGCAGGTCGACCCCAACGATGCACAGGCGGCCGCCGATGCCGTCGGCAAGGCCCTGAGCCAACCCGAGGTCAAGGCTGCGAGTTCCGGCCGAGCCGTGCTCGCGCCGCAGGGCGCCGGCCAGCCCAAACGCCTCGTGTCGCTGCAGCTCTATTCGAACAGGTCGCTGGCCGTCGACCTCTCGCGGGGCGCCGACGGCTCGTTCGGCTTCAAGCTCGCGCCGGGCGCCACCGAGGATGACGACGAGCGCGTCTCGAGCCTGCCAGGCTCCGCCCCGCCGACCGTCGGACCAACGGCCCGCTCCGTCGTGCCGGATTCGGTCAAGACGGTGAAGACCAGCAGCGCCACCCTCGCCAGCGCCCTGGCTCCGACCGGCGCCAATCCGGCGGCGCTCAAGGAGCTGACCCAGGCGCTTGCCGGCTTCGCACCGGCCGCCGCACGAATCGACGTCGTCCAGGGCCGGACGGTCGACGGCACGCCCCGCGTCCTCGTCGCCAGCGTGGGCGACGGCGCCGCGCGGCAGTCCTTCTGGTGGTTCGCGCCCCAGAACCAGCCCGAGGGTTGGTTCGACGACCAGGGACGCCGGCTCGGCGGCACCGCACTGGGGAATCCGCGGCCGGAGGCGCGCCAGTCCTCGCCGTTCGGCACGCGGCGCTACTACGGCCGCAAGAGCGGCGGCGGCTTCCACAACGGCATCGACTTCGAGGGCAAGACCGGCGACCCGATCTATGCCGCCGCCGACGGCGTCATCAATCACCAGGGCTGGTACTTCAACTATGGCCGCACCGTTAAAGTGAGCCACGCTGACTCCTTCGAGACGCTCTATGCGCACATGTCGCGTTTCGCGGACGGGATGGGTCCCGGTACCCGCGTCCGCAAGGGCGACCTGATCGGCTATGTCGGCTCGACCGGCCGCTCCACCGGGGCGCACCTGCACTTCTCCGTGATCGTGAACGGCCAGTTCGTCGATCCCCAGCCCTACATCTCCGAAGGTGGCGGCCAGGGAGGTCTGGCGGGCGAGCAACTCGTGTCCTACCGGCAGTGGCAGCAGGAGATCAAACGCGCCTCCGAGCGCAGCCGCGGCAGCAGCGACGATCGCTTCCGGGGCCTGCAGGGCGCCGATCCCTGGTCGTCCAACCCTTTCTCGTCGCGCGCCGCCGACCGTCTCTGACCGTCGGCGATCGCACACGCGCTGCCGTTGCGCAGCTGCGGCCGTTCGCCTAGGAATTGCGTCATCGATCCTGAACGGTCGCGGCAGGCGGCCGACGGGAACGTCCGAGGCAACCACGAGGGATGACAAAATGCTCAAGAAAATGATGGCCGGCGTCGTCACCGCCGGTCTGGTTGGTGTCGCCGGCACGGCGCATGCCGGCAAGGATCTCGACGCGGTCAAGGCGCGCGGCCAGCTGGTCTGCGGCATCAACACGGGCGTCGCGGGCTTCGCCCAGCAGGACGACAAGGGCAAGTGGACCGG
>CAZPOS010000094.1:0-17902 GCA_964588065.1 uncultured Reyranella sp. | reverse complement strand
CTTGATCACGGCTTCGAGCGCCGGGATCATCGATTCGCCGCCGTCGAGGCCGAAGCGCTTGGTGCCGACGAACTTCACGTGCAGGTAGCGCTCGAGGCCCTCGGCCTCGCCGACCCGCTCGAGGATCATCTTGCGGCCGGTGACCGTGAACTCGGTGTGGTTCTCGATATGCTCGATGCGCTCCTGGATCCACGCCTTCTGGTCGGGATCGGAGATGTGCATGAACTCGACGCCGATCTTGCCGCAATAGGTCTTGCGCAGCCGCTCCATGATCTGGCGCAGCGTCGCCGACTCGCCCAGCGCCAACGAGCCGAAGATCAGGATCGGGCGGTCCCAGTCGGCCTCGGTGAAGCCGTAGGTCGCGGGGTCGAGCTCGCGATGCGGCGCCTGGCGCACCAGGCCGAGCGGATCGAGGTCGGCTTCGAGATGGCCGCGGATACGGTAGGCGCGGATCAGCATCAGCGCGCGGGCCGTGTCCTGCGCGGCGGTGCGGATCTCCTCCTCGGTCTTGCCGGCCATCGCGGCCGGGGCGGCAGCCCCCTTGCCGCCCTTCACGTTGCGGTTCGCAGGAGTCGGGACGGCGTCGGGATCGACGGCGCCGATCACCCGCGCGCCGTTGGGCGCCCAGGAAGCGCCGCGCACCTCGGCCAGCACGTCGCCCGCCTGTTCCGCCAGGGCGCCGAAGAAGGTCTGCCACTCGGCATCGACCGACGACGCGTCCGCGAGATAACGCGCGTAGAGTTCCTCGATGAATGGCGCGTTCGCGCCGAACAGGAACGACGTCTGTTCTGCTCTCATGGCCCGATACTCCCTGGCCTGTCTTTGCTGGCCGCCTGGCAGAGGCTGGGCGGCGATCCCGCTCGTCAGCCCTTCATGGCCTTAAGCATTTCCTCGCCCAAAGCCGCGGGCGACTCCGCAACCCTGATGCCGGCCTTGCGCATGGCATCGACCTTGAACTCGGCGGTGTCGTTGCCGCCCGAGATCACGGCGCCGGCATGGCCCATGCGACGTCCCGGAGGCGCCGTACGGCCGGCGATGAAACCAACCACGGGCTTCTTCGTTCCAGATGCCTTGAGGAACTCGGCGCCCTTCACCTCGGCGTCGCCGCCGATCTCGCCGATCATCACGATGCCCTCGGTCTCGGGATCGCGGATGAACATGTCGAGGCACTCGACGAAGTTGGTGCCGTTCACCGGATCGCCGCCGATGCCGATGCAGGTCGTCTGGCCGAGACCCGCGGCCGTGGTCTGCGCCACCGCCTCGTAGGTCAGCGTGCCCGAGCGGGACACGATGCCGATCTTGCCGCGCTTGTGGATGTGGCCCGGCATGATGCCGATCTTGCATTCGCCCGGCGTGATGACGCCGGGGCAGTTCGGGCCGATCAGCCGCGACTTGGAGGCGGTGAGCGCGCGCTTCACCTTGACCATGTCGTTCACCGGGATGCCCTCGGTGATGCAGACGATCAGCGGGATTTCGGCGTCGATCGCCTCGAGGATCGAATCGGCGGCGAAGGGCGGCGGCACGTAGATCACCGACGCATTGCAGCCGGTCTTCTCGACCGCCTCGGCCACGGTGTCGAACACCGGCAGGTCGAGATGCTTGGTGCCGCCCTTGCCGGGGGTCACGCCGCCGACCATCCTGGTGCCGTAGGCGATCGCCTGTTCGGAGTGGAAGGTGCCCTGCGAGCCGGTGATGCCCTGGCAGATGACCTTGGTGTTCTTGTCGACCAGGACGGCCATCAGTTGTTCTCCTTGACGGCCTTGACGATCTTCTCGGCGGCGTCCGCGAGGTTCTCCGCCGACGTGATCTTGAGGCCCGATTCCTTGAGGATCTTCTTGCCGAGGTCGACGTTCGTGCCTTCCAGCCGGACGACCAGCGGGACGTGCAGGTTGACCTCCCGCGCCGCGGCGACGACGCCTTCCGCGATCACGTCGCAGCGCATGATGCCGCCGAAGATGTTGACCAGGATGCCCTCGACGTTGGGATCCTTGAGGATGATCTTGAACGCGGCCGTCACGCGCTCCTTGGTGGCGCCGCCGCCGACGTCGAGGAAGTTGGCGGGCTCCGAGCCGTAGAGCTTGATGATGTCCATGGTGGCCATCGCGAGGCCCGCACCGTTCACCATGCAGCCGATCTGGCCGTCGAGCTTCACATAGTTCAGCGCGTACTTGGCGGCCTCGGTCTCGGCCGGGTCCTCCTCGTCGACGTCGCGCAGCTCCTCGATGTCCTTGTGACGGTAGAGGGCGTTGTCGTCGAAGTTCATCTTGGCATCGAGCGCCACGATGTCGCCTGCACCCGTCACGACCAGCGGATTGATCTCGATCAGCGAGGCGTCGAGATCGCAGTAGGCGCGATAGAGATTGCCGAGCAGCGCGGTGAAGGCGCCGACCTGCTTGCCGGTAAGGCCCAGCGCGAAGGCGATCTTGCGGCCCAGATAGGCCTGGTAGCCGGCCGCCGGGTCGATCGCCTGGGTGACGATCTTCTCGGGCGTCTCGTGCGCCACGGTCTCGATGTCCATGCCGCCCTCGGTCGAGGCGACGACGGAGATGCGGCCGACCGCGCGGTCCACCAGCATGGAGAGATACAGCTCGCGCTTGATGTCGCAGCCGTCCTCGACGTACAGGCGCTGCACGGTGCGGCCGGTGGGACCGGTCTGCTTGGTCACCAGATCCTGGCCCAGCATCGCCGCCGCGTGCGTGCCGACCTCGTCGACCGACTTCGCGATGCGGACGCCGCCCTTGCCGTTCGGATCGCTCTTGAAGTGACCTTTGCCGCGCCCGCCGGCATGGATCTGCGCCTTCACGACGGTGACGGGACCGCCGAGCTTGCGCGCGACTTCCATCGCCTCGTCTTTGGTGTAGGCGACGCCGCCCTTCAGGAGGGGGATCGCGAATTTGGCCAGCAGAGCCTTGGCCTGATACTCGTGGATGTTCATGGGGTCCTAATCGTTGGGAGTGCGTCGGAAACGCGGCCTCTCAGTTTTCAAACGCAACTGACCAAGGGATGCGGCACTTTATGAGCGCCGCAGGCCCTTGGCAACGATGGACTGATGAACGTTTGAGGTCGCTCGACTAAAGTCGAAAGACCCTACTTTCTCAACGGCCAACGATCTTGTTGGTGGCGTCGATCAGCGACTGCACGGCGGCGACCGACTTGTCGAACATCGCCTTTTCCTCGGCGTTGAACTCGACCTCGACGATGCGCTCGACACCCTTGGCGCCGATCACGACCGGAACACCGATGTAGAGGCCCTTCACGCCGTACTCGCCGTTCAGCTTGGCGGCGCAGGGGATCACGCGCTTCTTGTCCCGGAGGTAGGACTCGGCCATGGCGATGGCCGACGCGGCCGGGGCGTAGAAGGCCGAGCCGGTCTTGAGGTGGGCCACGATCTCGGCGCCGCCGTCACGGGTGCGCTGGACGATCGCCTCGAGGCGCTCCTTGGTGGTCCAGCCCATGTCGACCAGATCGTGCAGCGAAATGCCGCCGACCGTCGAGTAGCGCAGCAGCGGCACCATCGTGTCACCGTGGCCGCCCAGCACGAAGGCGGTGACGTCCTCGACCGAGACGTTGAATTCCTCGGCGAGGAACAGGCGGAAGCGAGCGCTGTCGAGCACGCCGGCCATGCCGACGACCTTCTCCGGCGCGAAGCCGGTGACTTCCTGCATCAGGCCGACCATGGCGTCGAGCGGGTTGGTGATGACGATGACGAAGGCGTTCGGGGCGTGCTGCTTGATGCCCTTGCCGACCGAATCGATGACCTTGGCGTTGATGCCGACCAGGTCGTCGCGGGTCATGCCCGGCTTGCGCGGCACGCCGGCGGTGACGATCACGACGTCGGCGCCCTCGATGTCCTTGTAGTCCGACGAGCCGCTGTACTTGGCGTCGAAGCCTTCCACCGGGCTGAGCTGGGCGATGTCGAGCGCCTTGCCCTTGGCGGTGCCTTCGGCGGCGGGAATGTCGAAGAGGACAATGTCGCCCAGTTCCTTCTGGCCGGCGAGCAGCGCGAGCGTGCCGCCAATCTGTCCGGCGCCGATCAGCGCGATCTTCTTGCGAGCCATGCGAAAAACTCCCGTTCTTAAAGGCGCCGCGTGGTAGCGCGATTCGCCCGGGGCAGCAAGACAGACGGGTTCAGACCGGGTGTTTCGCCAGGTGCGCCAGCAGGAGATCGGTCGCCCTGGCCGGCGCCTGGTCCATCACGAAATGACCGACCCCGGGGAGCACCTCCATCGCGAAGGACGGTTTCACGAATTCCGCCGTGCCGTAGGCCGCGTCGGGTCCCACCGTCGCATCGGCATCGCCCCAAACATAGAGCGTCGGCACCGCGATCGTGCCGATATCGGCAGCCAGTCCCTTGTTGGCACGATACCAGGCGAGCGCCGCTTCCAGCGCCTCGAGCGTGCCCAGCACGGAGAGATGATCCTCCAGCGCTTCGGACGGCACGCCCTGGCCGAACAGGCCGTCGCGCAGGCGCTTGGCATCGTCGGCCAGCAGCAGCTTTCCCGTCCCGGGTTCGAGGAAGGCGCGATGGTGGCGCGAGCGATGCTTCTGGTCGCCGTCTTCCTTGAGGAGCGCCTGCCGGAACGACTGCGGATGCGGCCGCGACAGGATCGTCAGCGACGCCAGGCGATCGGGATGGGCGCCGGCGACTCCCCACGAGACCTGCCCGCCCCAGTCATGGCCGACCAGATGGAAGCGCTTGCCGTCGTAGCCCGCCGCCGCCGCGATCTCGATCGCATCGTCGATCAGCCGCTCGAAGGCATAGTTCGAAAGATCCGCCGGATCGGGCCGTGCCCCGGCCGAGTAGCCCCGCTGGTCCGGCGCCACGGCGCGATAGCCGTGCGCGGCCAGCAGCGTCAGGGCAGCCCGCCAGCTGTGCCGCGATTCGGGAAACCCGTGCAGCATCAGCACCAAGGGTCCGCCGATCGGACCATCGACATCCGTGGTGAATGCGAGGCCCGACCGGGTCGTGAGGTTCGTCGTCTCGGCCATCGCGGGACGCAGGCGCCGATCAGACGCCGTTGGCCTTGAACCAGGCCAGCGCCTTCTTCCACGCGTCCTCCGCCTGCTCCTTGCGGTAGGACGGCCGGTAGTCGGCGTTGAAGGCGTGCGGCGTGTCCGGATAGGTGTCGATCTGCGACTTCTGCGCGGCCGGGCTGCCGGCCTTCAGCGCCGCGCGCATCCGGTCGACGGTATCGTTGGGGATGCCGGTGTCGGCGCCGCCATAGAGGCCGAGCACCGGCGCCTTGAGATCCTTGGCGATGTCGACCGGATGCTTGGGCGTCATCGGCGTCGAGTCGCCGACGACCCGGCCGTACCAGGCGACGCCTGCCTTGAGCGCCGCGCTGTGGGCCGCGTACAGCCAGACGATGCGGCCACCCCAGCAGAAACCGGTGATGCCGAGCTTGGCGGTGTCGGCCTTGCCCTCGCCCTTGGCGAAGTCGACGGTCGAGTCGAGGTCGCGCATGACCTGTTCGTCCGGCACCTTCGAGACGATCTCACGCAGCAGCGCCTGCATGTCGCTGATGGCCTTCGGATCGCCCTGGCGGAAATAGAGCTCCGGCGCGATCGCGTAGTAGCCCAGCTTGGCGAAGCGGCGGCAGAGGTCGGCGATGTGCGCATGCACGCCGAAGATCTCCTGAACGACCAGGATCGTGCCGAAACCCTGGCCCGTCGACGGCATGGCGCGATAGGCGTCCATCTCCTTGCCGTCCTTGGTCTTCACCTTGACGACGCCGGCCGTCAGTCCATCCGACGGCGTGACGATCATGGTCTGGGCGTAGACCGGCTGTACCGACAGCGCGAAGGTGGTGCCCAACGCCGCACCGGTCGCCGTCGCCTTGAGGGCGTTACGCCGCGACAGGCCCGCTTCGTTCAGGGAAATCATGCGATCGCCGTCCATATCCTGCCTCCCGAAATGCCTCTGAAAAACGCCGCAGAGCCTATGCTGCGGCCGGACGGGCCCACAATCACGATTAGGCGATGTGGTCGAGGTTCAGATACTCGGGGCTCTGCATCTCCATGAGACGCGAGACGGTGCGCTGGAATTCGAACGAGCCGTCGCCTTCGGGATAGAGGTTTCCGGGATTTGCCGCCGCCGAACAGATGAACTTCACCTTCTTCTCGTAGAAGGTATCGATCATCGTCACGAATCGAACGGCCTTGTCCTGGCTGTCCGGCCCCATCCTGGGAATCTCGGCCACGATGACCGTGTGGAAATTGTCGGCGATGCACAGGAAGTCGGCGGCGCCCATCGGCTTCGCGCACCAGTCCATGAAATGCGCCATGGCGACGCCCGGTGCCGCGCGCGGCACCTCGACATCGCGTCCCTGCGTGCGCAGCACCCGCGGCTCGCCATCGGCGCCGTTGCTCAGCGCGCGGAACGCCTCGTCGAGCTTCTTGGTCGCCCAGCTCCCGAGCGGCGTCAGGTACAGGTCGAGCTCGCGCAGCCGGCCCATCCGGTAGTCCTGCGCGCCGCCCAGCTCCAGCACCTCGAGACGCTGCTTGACGAAGGGCAGGAAGCGGTCGCGCTGCAGGCCGTTCTTGTAGAGATCGTCGGGCGCGCGGTTGGAAGTGGCGATCACGGTGATCCCCTCCTCGAACAGCGTCTCGAACAGGCGGCCGAGGATCATCGCGTCGGCGATGTTGGTCACCTGGAACTCGTCGAAGCAGAGCAGGCGCGTCTCGGCCGCGATCTCCTTCGCGATCGGCACGATCGTGTCGGATTCGGGCGGGGCACCCTTCGCCGCCAGCTCCTCGCGCCGGCGATGCAGCCGCGCCTGAACTTCGAGCATGAATTCGTGGAAGTGGACGCGGCGCTTCTTCGCGACCGGGGCGTCGGCGAAGAACAGGTCCATCAGCATGGACTTGCCGCGGCCGACCGAGCCCCAGATATAGAGACCGTGCGGTCCTTCCGGCGGTTTCGGCGCGTGGCCGAAGCCAAGGCGGGCCAGCAAGCCCGTCTTGACCGGCTGGGCTACGGCCAAGGCCGCGAGCTGGTCGTGGATCGCCTGCAATCGCAGAACGACTTTTTCCTGCACGGGATCGGCGTGGATCTCGCCTGCGGCGCGGCGCGCAGCGAGGTTGGCGAGCGGGCCCTTGCCGGTCGAGGGGATACTGGACTCCATTGCGGCGGCATACCTAGCTCACCGTCGCGCGGCTGCCTATAAGGTGCGGCGATGAAGATTGCGTTCCTCGGCACTTCCGCCTTCGCCGTGCCGGCGCTCGCCGCGCTGGTCGAAGCCGGCCATGACGTCGCCTGCGTCTACACCCGGGCGCCCAAACCCGCGGGCCGCGGCCAGCAGGAGCGCAGGACGCCCGTGCACGAGCTCGCCGACCGGCTGGGCCTTCCGGTCCGCACGCCGCGCACCCTGAAGAGCGACGAGGAGGCCGCAGCCTTCAAGGCGCTCGATCTCGATGCCGCCGTGGTCGTGTCCTATGGGCACATCCTGCCCAGGAGCTTCCTCGACGCGCCGGTTCTCGGCTGCATCAACATCCACGGCTCCCTGCTGCCGCGCTGGCGCGGCGCGGCGCCGATCCATCGCGCGATCCTCGCCGGCGACGCCGAGACCGGGGTCACCATCATGCGCATGGACGAAGGTCTCGACACCGGACCGATGCTGCTGGCGGAAGGCACGCCGATCTCCGCCGCCGACACCGCCGAAACGGTGCACGACCGGCTGGCCGAGCTCGGCGGCCGCCTGATCGTCTCGACCCTCGACGGGTTGCTGCGCCGGAGCATCGAACCGGTCGACCAGCCGGCCGAGGGCGTGACCTACGCCCACAAGCTCGGCAAGGAGGAAGGCGCGCTCGACTGGCGCCGCCCCGCCGCCGAGCTGGAGCGCAAGGTGCGCGCGTTCCATCCTTGGCCCGGCACGTACTTCGAAGCGCCCAAGGCCGGCGGGACCGAACGCATCAAGGTGCTGGCGGCCGCCCTCACCCTGGCCGGCGGACCGCCGGGCACCGTCTCGATCGCCCGCGACGGGTTTCCGGTCGTGACCTGCGGCGTCGGCGGGTTGAAGCTGCTGAAGCTGCAGCGGCCGGGCAAGTCGGCACAGTCGGCCGATGCCTTCTTGCGCGGCTTCGCGCTCGACGCCGGTACGGTGCTGAGCCCTCCAGCCGTTCTGACGATGCCGCAGCCGACCTGAAGCCGTGCCGCGCTACAAACTCACGATCGAATACGATGGCGCGCCGTTCGTCGGATGGCAGCGCCAGCCGAACGGGCCCTCCGTGCAGACGGCGCTCGAAGAAGCGGTGTTCGCCTTCACCGGCGAGCGGCCGCCCGTCCAGGCCGCCGGCCGCACCGACACCGGCGTCCATGCCCGCGGCCAGGTGGTGCATCTCGACCTTTCGGGCGAGCGCCCCGTGGAGACCATCCGCTCGGCGATCAACTTCCACCTGAAGCCGCAGCCGGTCTCCGTCCTGCTCGCGGAACTCGCCCCCCCGGGTTTCCATGCGCGCTTCTCCGCGACGTGGCGGCGCTACCGCTATCGCATCATCAACCGCCGCGCGCCGCCGGCGCTCGATCGCGGCCAGCTCTGGCACGTGCCGGGCACCCTCGACGAGGCGCTGATGGCCGATGCCGCCGCCGTACTGGTCGGACGCCACGACTTCAACAGCTTCCGCTCGACCTCCTGCCAGGCGCCCTCGGCGCTGAAGACGCTCGACCTGCTCGAGGTCACGCGCCATGGCGAGGAGATCCACGTCGATGTCGGCTCGCGCTCGTTCCTGCACAACCAGGTGCGCATCATGGTGGGCACGTTGCATCTCGTGGGACGCCGCCAGTGGAGCCGCGGCGATGTCGAGGCGGCGCTGGCCGCGCGCGATCGGGCCCGCGCCGGCCCGACCGCGCCGCCGCACGGTCTCTGCCTGATGGACGTGCGCTACGACTCAGGTTCCGGCGACGAGAGCGATGCCGAGGAATCGGTCGACGATCAGTGAGATGAAGAGGGACGGAATCCAGTTCACGATCAGAAACAGCGTAGCGATCCCCCAGCCTACGCCCAGGGTCGTGCGGGTCGTCACCAGGAACCAGTAGAAGAAGAGCGCCTGCAGCGCGGTCCGGACGAGTTCGGCCGGGACCGCCGGCAGCAGGGTCGCGAGCACCACGCCGATCACCGCGATGATCATCGCGGGCAGATTGACCCAGTTCAGGGCCGAGATGTAGCGCGGGAACAGGCCGAGCCAGTTGCGCCGCCGCGCGATCTCGTAGAACAGCACCGGGAACAGCAGCCAGTCGACGACGTAGCGTAGCGCCTCGACCAGCACGATCTCGAGTTCGTCGGCTGTCGCGGTCACGGTGGTGTAGCGGAGAAGCATCAGCGTGACATGCAGCGGCGCGACCAGGATCATCACCTGGAACGAGCGCACGCAGGCTTCCAGCGTATTGTCGAAATACGAAGGCGCCGCCGGGTCGCGCTTCAGAAGTCCGAGCGCGCCCTGCATGCCGCGGGCGATTTCAGCAGCGCTGACCACGCGCGGCTCAGGCGGCGAAGTAACGGTCGAGTACCGTCTCGTAGACACGGGCCAGCATCTTGAGGTCGGCCACGGCGCTCTTCTCGTCGACCTTGTGCATGCTTTCGCCGACCAGCCCGAATTCGAGGACCGGGCAGTAGCTGCGGATGAAACGGGCGTCGGACGTGCCGCCCGTGGTCGACAGTTCGGTCTCGACGCCCGCCACGTCGCGGACCGCACCGGCGACGAGGTCGCTGAGCGGCCCCGGCGGCGTGTAGAACGACTCGCCCGAGACCTGCACGCTGTATTCGACCGTGCCGTTGCCGCCCAGCGCCTCGTTGGCGCGCTCGATGCGCTCCTTGAGGTGCGCCATCAGCGTCTTCGAGGTCCACAGATCGTTGAACCGCGTGTTGAAGCGCGCCTTGGCGACGCCCGGCGCGATGTTGGTCGCCGGGTTGCCGACATCGACGGTCGTGAACTGCAGTGAGGTGGGGCCGAAATGCGTGCTGCCCTTGTCGATCGGCTCGCGCACCAGCGCCTCGATGATCGCCGACAGGCGATGGACGGCATTGTCGAGCCGCTCGGGGTAGGCCACATGGCCCTGCACGCCGCGCACGACCAGGTCGACGGTCATGCTGCCGCGCCGGCCGATCTTCATCATGTCGCCGAAGCGCTTCGAGCTCGTCGGCTCGCCGACGATGCAGGCGTCGATCGTCTCGCCGCGGTCGGCCAGCCGCTGCAGCATCTTGACCGTGCCGTTGACCGCAGGCCCCTCCTCGTCACCGGTGATCAGGAGGCTGATCGAGCCGCCGAAATCACGGCCGCGACGGCTGAGGAAGCGCGACGCGGCGTCGGTGAAGGCCGCGATAGCCCCCTTCATGTCGGCGGCGCCGCGGCCGAACAGGTAGCCACCGGACAGTTCGGCCGCGAACGGCCCGATCGTCCACGAGGAGAGATCGCCCACCGGCACCACGTCGGAATGGCCGGCGAAGCAGAAATGCTTCCCGCCGGTGCCGATGCGGGCATAGAGGTTGGCGACATCGTCGGTGCCGGCCTCGGTGAAGTCCATGCGCTCGCACGTGAACCCCAGCGGCGCCAGCGTCCGCTCCAGCAGCTGCAGCGCGCCGGCCTCGCGCGGCGTCACGCTCTCGCAGCGGACGAGCGTGCGCGTCAGTTCGATGACATCGGTAACGGTGGAGCTGAGCGAATCGGGCATGCGCCGGACACTACAGGCCCGCCCCGGCCGTGAGAAGGGCGCAAAGAAAAGGGCGCCGTCAGGCCAGCCGGCGCCCAGTTTATTTGAGAGGAAGATTGTCTTGCTTGCTTAGGCTGACGCCGTCGAACGATCAGGCCACCATGCGGTCGGCCTCCTGCAGGTTCACCGACACGAGCTGGGACACGCCCCGCTCGGCCATGGTCACGCCGTACAGACGATCCATGCGCGCCATGGTGACGCGATGGTGGGTGATGATGAGGAAGCGCGTGTCGGTCCGGCCGGCGATGTCGTTCACCAGGCCGCAGAAGCGCTCCACGTTGAGGTCGTCCAGCGGTGCGTCGACCTCGTCCAGCACGCAGATCGGGGCCGGGTTGGTCATGAACACCGCGAACAGCAGCGAAAGCGCCGTCAGGGCCTGCTCGCCGCCCGAGAGCAGCGACATGACCTGCAGCTTCTTGCCCGGCGGGCTGGCATGGATCTCGAGGCCGGCCTCCAGCGGATCCTCCGACTCGGTGAGCCGCAGCTCGGCCTTGCCGCCGCCGAACAGCTTGGTGAAGAGCTGCTGGAAGTGGCCGCTGACCTGCTCGAAGGCGGCGAGGAAACGTTCGCGGCCCTCGCGGTTCAGGCTCTGGATGCCCTGGCGCAGGCGACCGATGGCGGCGACCAGGTCGTCGCGCTCGGTCGTCATGGCGGTGATCTGCTGTTCGAGCTCGTTGGCCTCTTCCTCCGCCCGCAGGTTCACGGCGCCCATCGTCTCGCGCTCGTGCACCAGACGCTCGAGCTTGTGCTCGGCCTTGTCGAGCTCCGGCAGTTCCTCGATCGACTGGACCTCGGCCAAGGCGAGAACGCCGTCCGGCTCGCAGCGCAGGCGCTCGACGATGCGCTCGACCACGGCCTCGCGATCCTTCGTCGCCTGCTCCACCTGACCCTCGCGGCGAACCCAGGTCTCGCGCGCCTGCGCCATCTCGGTCTCCGCCTGGCGCAGCGCCTTGTCGGACTCCGACAGGCGCGTCTCGCCGATCGCCAGCCGATCGGCGGCCTCCTGGCGGTGGAACTCGGCCTTCTCGATCTCCTCGGCGAGGACGAAGCGCTTCTCCTCGATCTCGGCCGGCTTGGCTTCGAGCTCGGCGATCACTTCGGCGGTCTGCTCGCGGCGCGCGTCGAGCTCGACGATCTGGCCATCGGCCTCGTGCAGGCGCTTGCTCCAGCCCTCGCGATCCTGCGCGATCTGCGCCAGGCGCTCGATGCGCATCTTCGAATCGCGCGCGAGACGGTCGCACTGGCTCTCGGCCTCGACCAGCGCGGCCCGCAGTTCGGCGATGCGGACGCGCAGGGCGCCGGCTTCCGCCCGGTCGGCCTGGGTGTCGGAGATCGACGACAGGCGCGCCTCGCGGAAGGTACGGCGCATCTCGACCTCGGCGATGTCGCCCAGCACTTCGGCGACCGTCGTCTCGATGCCGGCCAGACGGGTGCGCAGCTGGTCGGTGCGGCGCGCGACGTCGACATGACGGTCGCGGGCCTGGGTGGCGAGGCGTTCGGCCGTGGCGATGGCCGCCTGGGCCGCGCGCTCGGCGGTGCGGGTGGCCTCGCCGGCCTCCTGCGCCTTGCGGCGTGCGGCGTCGGCGACGCTGCGCTCGTTTGCGCGGGCCAGCTCGACGCAGATCTTCTCGGCCTCACGGGCGGCGGCGAGCCAGGTCTTCTCGGCATCGACCCTCGCCTGTTCGACCGCCTGCTCGGCGACGACGCCGTCGATCTGGTGGCGGATCTCGGCCAGCCGATTGCGCTGGCTGAGCCGCACCGCCGCGGTCGACGGCGCGCCGGCGCGCATCGTGTAGCCGTCCCAGCGCCAGACCGCGCCCTCGCGGGTGACGAGCTGCTGGCCGGGCTTGAGGGCAGCCTGAAGCGCCGCCCCGGTCTCGTCGTTGGCCACCACGCCGATGAAGGAAAGACGGCGGGCCAGTTCCGGCAGGGCACCGACATGGGCGCCGAGCGGCGTCGCGCCTTCGGGCAGAGCCGGCGTCTCGGCCAGCGCCTCGAGCGGCAGCCAGTGCACCGGCGCGCCGCGATCCGACGAGGCTTCGAGCTCGTCGCCGAACGCCGCACCCAGCGCCTTCTCGTAACCCGGCTCGACCGAGAGGGCGTCGAGCAGCGGCGGCCACAGCGAATCGGCCGACGACTTCAGGGCCGCGGCGACACCGGCTTCCTCGGCCCGCAGCTTGGTCAGACGCGCATTGGTCTTCTGCAGGGTCTCGACCGCGACGGCGTGGCTGGCTTCCGCCGCCTGACGCTCGGCCGCACGGGCCCGCTCCATGTCGAGACGCTCGGCTTCGGCCTTGGCAACGGCCTGGCGGGCGGCGTCGGATTCGTAGCGCTCGGCCTCGCGCGCCGCCTCGATCGACTCCTGGCCGCCGAGGCGTGCCTCTTCGAGGGCGGTGCGGGCGGCTTCGAGTTCGGCCTCGACCTCCGGCAGCGCCGGCAGGTTCGACAGTTCAGTCTCGAGCTGGCGCTGCTGGGCGGTGACCTCGTCGCGACGCGAGGTCAGGCGGCGCAGCCGGTCCTGCAGCTCGGCGAGTTCGCGCGAGACGCTCTGGCGCAGCGCCTCGTCGTCGGCGATCTGGCGGGTCAGCCGATCGAGCTGGGCTTCCGCCGCGTTGGTCTCGGTGCGCGCGGTGTCGCGGGCAGCCTCGGCCGCCTCGGCGCGCTCCTCCTCGCCGAAACGCTCCTCTTCGAGGCGCAGGCGCTGGCTGTCGAGATCGGCGACCGCCGTCTCCGCATCGCCCTTGCGGCCGCGCTCGCGCGCGAGATCGTGCTCGGTCTGCTGCAGGCGCCGGCCGGCCTCGAGCTGCGCGGCGGCGACCCGCGACGCCTCGGCGGTCAGGGCATCATGCGCCACCCGCAGGCGCTGCAGCGCGGCGGCAGCGGCCGCCTCCTCGTTGCGCAGCGGCGGCAGCGAAGTCGCGGCTTCCGCCTGCGCCGTGGTGGCGAGGCCGACCAGCCGCGTCAGGTCGGAGACCTGGGCCTCCGCCTCCTTCAAGCGCTCGCTCGAATTGGCGAGATCGCGCTCGGCATTGGCGAGCTTCAGCGCCAGCACCGAAGCCTCGGCGCGGCGGATGTGATCGGACAGGTTGCGGTAGCGGCTGGCCTGGCGGGCCTGGCGCTTCAGCCCCTTGTGCTGCTCCTCCAGCGCGACCAGCACGTCCTGCACGCGGGCCAGATTCTGTTCGGCGGCCCGCAGGCGCAGTTCGGCCTCGTGACGGCGGGCATAGAGGCCGGTGATGCCGGCCGCCTCGTCGATGACGCCGCGACGGTCGACCGGCTTGGCGTTGATCAGCGTGCCGATGCGGCCCTGGCTGACCAGCGCGGTCGAGCGCGAGCCGGTGGCGGCGTCGGCAAACAGCGTCTGCACGTCGCGCGCCCGGATCTCGCGTCCGTTGACCGAATAGGCCGAGCCGTGGCCGCGCTCGATGCGGCGCACGACGTCGACCTGGTCGGTATCGTTGACCATCGCCGGCGCGGTGCGGGTCTTGTTGTCCAGGGTGAGCATCACCTCGGCGATGTTGCGCGCCGGCCGCTGGCCGGAGCCGGCGAAGATGACGTCCTCCATCTCGCTGCCGCGCATCTGCTTGGCGGAGGTCTCGCCCATCACCCACTTCAGCGCCTCGACCAGGTTCGACTTGCCGCAGCCATTCGGCCCGACGATCCCAGTCATGCCGGGCTCGATCGTAAGCTCCGTCGGATCGACGAAGGACTTGAAGCCGGAGAGCCGGAGCTTGTCGAACTGGACCATTACACCACGCCTGTCTGTTTACGTGCCTGGAGTGCCTACTTGGCGAGCTTGCCGAACACGCCGTCGAGTTCCTCGACCGAGCGCGCCCCGCGATAGAGCTGGCCATTGATGAACAGGGTCGGCGTCGAGTTGACGCCCATCGCCTCGCCGCCCTGATAGTCCTTGATCACGGCGTTGCTCATCGCGTCGTTGGCGAGGCAGGCCTTGATCTCGTTCTCGCCCATGCCGGCGATGCGCAGCGGCTTGGCCAGTTCGGCCAGCGGATCGGCCGCCGTCGCCCATTGCGGCTGGCCGCGGAAGATGATGTCGAGCACGCCGAAATACTTGTCGTTGCCGGCGCATTCGGCGATCTGGGCGGCCTTGGCCGCGATCTGATCGAGCGGGAAGTCGCGATAGACCAGCTTCACCTTGCCGGTATCGATCCACTTCTTCTTGATCTCGGGCAGGACCTGGGTGTGGAAATGCGCACAATGCGAGCAGGTGAGCGAGGCATACTCGATCACCGTGATCGGCGCATTGGCGTCGCCCAGCACGTGATCGCCCGGCTGCGCGGTCTCGAGACCGGCCTTGCTCGGCGCCGACGCCGCCGCGACGGGCGGCGGCCCGGACGCAGGCGCGCGGGTGCCGAAATAGACGGCGCCAGCAATCGCTGCCACCGCCACGACTCCGCCGGCGACGATCAAGATATTCCGCATTTTCCTTTGTCCTCTCCACTACATCTTGGGAATTACGCCTGTGGGGAGTCAAACGTTAACGGCCCACCTGTCGTAAAATCGCTGCGATGGCGTCGATTCCGCCCGGATTGCCGTATCCCTGCTCATTGATGAACACGGTCGGGGTGGAGTTGACGCCCAGCGCCTGGCCCGACTGCACGTCGGCGATCACTTTGTCCAAAAGCCGGTCGTTGGCGATGCAAGCCTGGGCCTCTGCCTCGCTCACCCCCTGCCCGACCAGCACGGTCATCAGCTCCGCCGCCGGATCGGAGGCCGTCAGCCACTGGACCTGCGTCCGGAACAGCGTGTCGACCGCGGCAAAGAACTTGTCGGGCCCGGCGCACTCCGCCAGCAGGCTGGCGCGCGTGGCCAGCGCATCGGACGGGTAGTGGCGATGGATGAGCTTCAGCTTGCCGGTGTCGATCCAGTCGCGCTTGAGGGCCGGCATGACCGCATTGTTGAAGGTGGCACAGTGCGGACAGGTGAAGGAGGCGTAGTCGATCAGCACGTTGGGGGCGTCGGGACTGCCCAGCACGTGGTCGTCCGGGAGCGGATCGAGGAACCGGGCCGGCGACGGGGACTGCGCCCGCACATCGTGCCCAAGGCAGAGCGCGCCCAGGCCGCCCAGCAGGAAGCCCCGCCGGCCGCTGGCGATGCGCGCGCCCAACCGGGTCAGCACCGCCCTCAACTCCGGATCCTCGACCGCAGCGGTGCGGCTGGCCATGGCCTGCTCGGCCGCGGGATCGGGACGCGCCGCCGGCGGCGCCGCTCGCGGCGTCGAGATCACGCCCTGCACGATGCGCACGTCGTCGATTGCCCTGTGCCCGAAATAGGCATTCACCCGTTCCACGATCTGGCCGCTCCTGTGCTGGACCTCGAGGGCGGCGGCGCCGGCAACCTTAAGCCGCAGCGCCTTGCCGGCGCGCGCGCCGCGCCCGGCCAGCAGCGCATCGGGCCGCGTCGTGCGCGCCAGTTCCGGCCCGACGACCGCCGGCCAGTCGGCCTTCAGCCGCACGAGCGCATTGCTGCGGCCGCCCTTGGCCCCCTCCCGGACGATGCCCGAGGTGAGCTTCTGGGCCAGACCGCCGATCGCACGGAAGCCGTTTTCGCGCATGGACCCTTTCAAACTCCGCCCCGTATGGTAGGCCACGCCTCTTCGAGTGACCATGACTCACGCCGACCGACTGCTCGCCTGGTATGATCGACATCGTCGCACCCTCCCCTGGCGCGCAGCCCCGGGAGAGCGCACGCCGCCTTACCGTGTCTGGCTGTCGGAGATCATGCTGCAGCAGACCACCGTCGCCACGGTGGGCGAATACTTCCGTCGTTTCACCGAACGCTGGCCCACCGTCGAGGCGCTGGCCGCCGCGCCGCTCGACGAGGTGCTCTCGGCGTGGGCCGGCCTTGGCTACTACGCCCGCGCCCGCAACCTCCATGCCTGCGCCCGGGCCGTCGCCAACGACCATGGCGGCCGCTTCCCGGAAGACGAGGCGGCCCTGCTCGCCCTGCCCGGCATCGGCCGCTACACGGCGGCGGCCATCCAGGCCATCGCCTTCGACCGTCCCGCCTCGGCGGTCGACGGCAACGTCGAGCGGGTGATCGCGCGCCTCTACGCCATCGAGACGCCGCTGCCCGACGCCAAGCCCGACATCCAGGTCCGCGCCGCGCGGCTGGTGCCGCAACAGCGCGCCGGCGACTATGCCCAGGCGATGATGGATCTCGGCGCCACCGTCTGCATTCCGCGCAACCCGCGCTGCGTCATCTGCCCGCTGATGCAGGGCTGCAAGGGCCGGCGGCAGGGCATCGCCGAGGAGCTGCCCCGGCGGGCGCCCAAGGCCGAGAAGCCGACCCGCCGCGGCCTCGCCTTCGTGCTGCTGCGCAAGGACGGCGCCGTGCTGCTGCGCAAACGTCCCGCGAAGGGACTGCTGGGCGGCATGGACGAGGTGCCGTCCAGCCCCTGGCGCGAGGGTCCGTTCGTCGAGGCCCCGGCGCTGGCCGAAGCCCCGGTGCCGGCCCGCTGGACGGTGATGGACGGGCTGGTGCGGCACACTTTCACGCACTTCCACCTCGAACTCACCGTCGCCCGCGCCCTGGCGACGACCGGCCGGCTGGCCGCCCTGGCCCCGGGCACCAGCTGGGCGGCGCTCGACAGGCTGGACGAGCGGGCCCTGCCCACGGTCATGCGCAAGGTCATCGAGCACGCGGTGAAGGCCTGACAGCCCCGTAAGCGGTACCAGGATACCTGCCTCAGGGGTGCGACACTCGTTTCGACTGTTTCGTTTATTTCGTTTGTTTCGTTTATCGCCGGGACTTCGCCGTTTTCTGCGGGCTTTTAGAGCCCGGCGCGGACCTGCTGGCGGAGATGGTCGATCGGCAGGCGGGCGCCGGCGACGTCGACGTGCCAGAAGGTCCAGCCGTTGCAGGCCGGGGCGCCCTGCACCGCCGCGCCCACCTTGTGGATGGAGCCGCGATGCTCGCCCAGCGCATTGGCGGCCGACAGCGAACCGTCGGCCCGCACCCGCGCGTGCAGGCGGCCGCTCGGATCGCTCAGCACGGCGCCGGGCTGCAGCAGGCCCGACTCGATCAGCACCCCGAACGGGATGCGCGGCTCGGCCCGCTTGCTGGGCTTGGGCGTCACGTCCTCGGGCGCCAGCGGCTCGATCTGGGCGATGCGCTTGCGCGCGATCGCGGCATAGTCGGGATCGCGCTCGAGGCCGATGAAGCGGCGGCCGAGGC